>JAVVEY010000104.1:0-9302 GCA_032250675.1 Longimicrobiales bacterium
CCGTCTTCACCCCGTCGGCCGGGATCTCCTGGCCCGCGCCGACCGCGACGCGATCGCCCGCGACGAGCGCGGAGGCGGCCACCGTCTCGGGGTGGCCCCGATCGTTCAGGCGGCGCGCCGTGGCGGGGAGCGTCGCGGCCAGCGCGCGCGCCGCCCCCGAGGCGCGCTCGCGCCCGCGCGCCTCGAGGAGCCGCCCGCCGAGGAGGAGCGCCACGAGCATCCCGAGCGAGTCGAAGTAGGGGTCTCCCGCGCCGGTCACCGTCGCGACGACCCCGTGGGCGTAGAGCACCGCGACGGCGAGCGCGATCGGCACATCCATCTGCAGCACCCCCGCCCGCAGCCCGCGCAGCGCGCCCCGGTGAAAGGGGATCGCGGCCCAGAGCGCGACGGGGGTGGCGAGCACGAGCGAGGTCCACTCGAAGAGCGCCACGAAGCGCGGCGCCATCCCCCCGAACCACCCGGCGTAGAGCGCCGCCGAGAGGAGCATGAGGTTCATCGCGGCGAAGGTCGCCACGCCGAGCCGGAGGAGGAGGTCGCGATCGGGTGCCGAGGCTTCGCCCAGTACGCGCGGACGGTAGCCGAGCGCCTCCACCCGCCCCGCGATCTCGGCGAGCGAGACCCCTTCGCCCCACTCCACCGTGGCGCGACCCGAGGCGTAGCTCACCTCGGCGCGGCGCACCCCGGGGGTGGCCTCGAGCACCCGCTCGGTCACCCACACGCACGCCGCGCAGCGCAGCCCGTCGACCTGGATGCGCGCGCTGCGGGTGCCGTCGGGCGCGGTCTCGACCGCCACGCCCTCCCACGCCGACGCCGACGCGACGGGGCGCGGCGCGTACTCGGTGCGGCGCCGATGGTACGTCTCGGCCGCGCCCGCGTCCCGGATGATCTCGGCGGCGAGCCGGCACCCCGCGCAGCAGAAGACCGCCTCCTCCCCTGCCGGCGGCTCGTCTGCCACCTCGACTGCGGTCCCGCAGTGCGAACAGCGCGCAATCATGGCGTCAGCGCACCTCCTCGAAGTACGACTCGACCACCGGGTCGGCGCCCTCCACCGCGATCCAGATGAAGGCGGCGTTGACGATCACGACGAGGAGGAGTCCGGCCACCACCAGGGTGGGCCAGAGCCAGGCGCCGTCCTTCGCTTCGGTCTTCATTCTTCTTCGAGCGCTCCCGTCTTGAAGGTGGTCGGCAGGCGGATCACCCCGCCCGTCCCCGATACGACCACCTCGAAGGTGAAGGTCCGCTCCGCCGCCGCGTCGGTGCGCATGCGCACGACGAGGGGCACGGTGCGCGTGCCGAGCGAGGGGAGGACGACCGGCTGCGTGATCACCTCGGCGTTCGGGAGCCCCTCGAGCGCGATCTCGAAGGTGTGCTCATCCGCGATCCCCGCCTTGTCGGTGATCTTGAGCATGTAGGTGTTCCGCACGTAGCCGTCGGCGTCCATCGTGAAGAGCGTACCGGGCGCGCGGTTGACGGTCGCCTCGAAGGGCACGCGCCCGAGCGCGAGCACGATCGCCGCGGCGGCCAGCGTCGTGAGGAGCCCGCCGTAGACGACGGTGCGAGGGCGCAGTGTACGACGCGCACGCCCCTCGTCCGCGGCGAGCGAGCTGTAGCGCACGAGCGTCTCGTGCCCGAGCGGCTCCATCACGCTCGTGCAGGCGTCGACGCACCGCGCGCACTGGATGCACTCGAGCTGGAATCCGTCGCGGATGTCGATCCCCTGCGGGCACACCACGACGCATTTCCGGCACGCGATGCATCGCCCGTCCAGCGCCGCCTCCCGTCCCTTCTCGCGCGGCTCTCCGCGCGGCTCGTCGTAGCTGATCAGGAGCGATTCGTCGTCGGTCAGCGCGCTCTGGAAGCGGGCGTAGGGGCAGAGGTAATTGCAGAACTGCTCGCGGAACCAGACGAAGTCGAGGTACCACATCGCCGTGAAGATCCCGACGAAGGCGTACGCGGTCGGGCTCGCCGCGCCCGTCCAGAGCTCGCGCGCCTCGACGAAGAGGCTCACCATCGCCATCGCCAGGAAGGCCGAGACCGCCAGGAAGACGGTCCACTTGACGGCCTTGCGCCACGCGCGGTCGAAGCTCCACCCCGCGGCGTCGCGGCGCCTGCGTGTGGTGCGCTCGCCCTCGATCCAGAGCTCGACCGGGCGGATCCACGTCTCGAGGAAGACGGTCTGGGGGCAGGCGTAGCCGCACCAGATGCGCCCGAAGATCGAGGTGAAGAAGAAGAGGCTGAAGGCGGCGAAGAAGAGGAGGAGCGCGAGGAAGATCGTGTCCGCGGCGGTGAAGACGAGCCCGGAGAGGAAGACGCGCCGCGCCGGGATGTCGATCAGGAGGAGCGGATGCCCGTTGACGGTGATCCACGGCGCGATCAGGAGGAGGGCGTGAAGCCCCGCAAAGGTCCACCGGCGCAGCCGCATGAACGCGCCGTCGATCGACTGCGGATAGACCCACTCCCGGCTCCCCGTGAATCCGAGCATCGCGCGTCAGCCCCCCGGGCCTTCGCCGGGGCCCGCTCCCGCTTCGCCGGCGGCGGGCGGCGCCGAGATCTCCTCGATCGTGCGCCCCGTGGCGCGCGCGTGCTCCCGCAGCACGTAGCTCGCCACCTGGTTGATCTGATCGGGGCTCAGGATCGTCCCCCACGCCGGCATCCCCTTGTCGAGCACGCCGTTGCGGATGACGGCGATGACGTGCGAGGCCTGCCCGCCGTGGATCCACTCCTCGTCGAGGAAGGTCGGTCCGATCCCCCCCTCGAGCGCCGCGCCGTGGCAGGCGAGGCAGTTGGTGGCGTACGTCTCCGCGCCCGCCTCGGCCGCCGCCTCGGAGAAGGTGAACTCGATCGTCGCCGCGGCCTGCTCCGGCCAGCGCTCGTCGGCGGCGGCCACCTCGCTCTCGTACCACGCCACCTGCGACTGGTCGGTGAGCGCGAACCACGCCACATAGGCGATCGACCAGAAGATCGTGCCCCAGAAGAGGCCGACCCACCAGTCGGGGAGCGGGTTGTCGTACTCCTCGATCCCGTCGGCCTCGTCGGCGTGCCCGAGGACGCGGTCGGTGTCCTTGCTCATCCTTGATCTCCTTCGTCGAGCGGCATGCGCGCCGCGGCATCCATCGCGTCCTTCCGCCGCGGGTCGTACGCCCAGAGCGCCCACCCGATGAAGAAGAGGAGGAAGAGCGCGGTCATGATCCCGAGGAGGACGCCGCCTTCGACGGTCGCCTCGGCCTGGTTGAAGAGGGGGTTCATCTCACTCCTCCCGCGACCCGCCCGAGAGGACGGCCTTGCCGTCACTCCCGAGACGCTGGAGGTAGGCGATCATCGCCACGATCTCGGTGTCCCATCGCGACTCGATCCCGGTGGAACGGAGGTTCTCGACGATCCGCCGTCCCTGCGCCTCCATCGAACCCCGCACATTCTCCTCGGTCACATCGACGTAGGGGTGGCCGACCTTCTGGAGGGCGCGGAGTGACTTCGTGACGACCTCCGGATCGACCGTGCGCTCGAGCATCCACGAGTACGCGGGCATGATGCTCCCGGGTGAGGTCGAGCGGGGGTCGCGCATGTGCTCGTAGTGCCACGCGTCGGGGTACTTCCCCCCGATGCGGTGGAGGTCGGGGCCGAGCCGGCGCGACCCGAGGAGGAAGGGACGGTCGTAGCGATACTCCCACGCCCGTGACCACTCGCCGTACCTCAGCACCTCGGAGCGCATCGGGCGCACCATCTGCGAGTGGCAGAGGTAGCACCCCTCGCGCACGTAGAGGTCGCGCCCCGCCACCTCGAGGGGGGTGTAGGGGGTGATCGGCATATCCTCGCCGACCCCCATGTCGGTCGCGGTGAACATCGGCACGATCTCGACCAGACCCCCGATCGAGATCGCCACCGCCGTCGCCACCGCGAAGAGCCCCGCGCGACCCTCGAGGACGCGCCGGTGCCAGGCGCCGTACGCGGATTCGCTGACTCCGGACGGGGTCTCGCCGGCCGGGGTGGTGTCGTGTCGTGTCTCGTTCTCGCTCATCGCTCGCTCCTCACGCCGCCTGCGCCGCGGCTTCCGCCGGACGCCTCGGGCCGCGAATCGTCTGCCAGAAGTTGATCCCCATCATCACCGCGCCGACGAGGTACATCCCCCCGCCGATCACGCGGATCCAGAGGAAGGGCTCGAGGCGCGTGGTGATGTCGACGAAGATCGGGTTGGCGAGCTGGCCCGCCTCGTTGAGCGCGCGCCACTGCAGCCCCTCCATCAGCCCCGCCGCCCACATCGCGACGGTGTAGAGGACGATCCCGATCGTGGCGAGCCAGAAGTGCGTGTCGACCCACTTCGGGTGCGCGAGCTCGCGGTTCCAGAGCCGCGGCGCGAGCCAGTAGAGGATCGCGAAGGAGATCATCCCCACCCACCCGAGCGCGCCCGAGTGCACGTGGCCGATCACCCAGTTGGTGTAGTGCGCGAGCCCGTTGACCGCGCGGATCGACATCATCGGGCCCTCGAAGGTCGACATCCCGTAGAAGGAGACCGCCACCACCATCATCTTGAGGATCGGGTCGGTGCGGACCCGGTCCCACGCCCCGCGCAGCGTGAGGAGGCCGTTGAGCATCCCGCCCCACGACGGCGCGAGGAGCATGATGCTGAAGACCATCCCGAGCGTCTGCGCCCACTCCGGCAGCGCCGAGTAGAGGAGGTGGTGCGGCCCCGCCCAGATGTAGAGGAAGACGAGCGCCCAGAAGTGGATGATCGAGAGCCGGTAGGAGTAGACCGGCCGGTCCGCGGCGCGCGGGAGGTAGTAGTACATCAGCCCCAGGAAGGGGGTCGTCAGGAAGAAGCCCACGGCGTTGTGCCCGTACCACCACTGCACCAGCGCGTCGGTGAGCCCCGCATAGATCGGATACGAGAGCGTCCAGGTGGCCGGGATCGCGAGCGAGTTGACGATGTGCAGCACCGCGATCGTGATCACGAACGACATGTAGAACCAGATCGCCACATAGAGGTGCTCGACCTTCCGGATCGCGATCGTGCCGAAGAAGTTGATCGCGAAGACCACCCAGACGACGGTGATCGCCACATCGATCGGCCAGATCAGCTCGGCGTACTCCTTCGACTGCGTCATCCCCAGGGGGAGCGTCACCGCGGCCGCCACGATGATCGCCTGCCACCCCCAGAAGTGGACGCGCGAGAGGGTGTCGTTCCACATCCGCGTCTTGAGCAGACGCTGCATCGAGTGGTAGATCCCGGTGAAGCAGACGTTGCCGGCGAAGGCGAAGATCACCGCGTTGGTGTGCAGCGGGCGCAGCCGCCCGAAGCTCGTCCACGGCAGCCCGAGGTTGGCGGGCCACCAGGCGAGCTGCAGCGCGATGATCACGCCGACCAGCATCCCCACGATCCCCCAGACGACCGTCGCCGTGAAGAACATCTTCACCACGTCGTCGTCGTAGATCGGGCGGAGGGGGCGTGACGTCTCCGGCTGAAGTGCGGAGGCGGAGGATGATCCCATTTATCGACTCCAGGGCTCGTCGGAGGTGGAGGTCCCGGTCGCGGCGGCGGTCGCCGCGTCGGAGGTGTGAGTGGAGTCCGCGCCGGGGACGAGCCCCGCGCGAAGACCGATCGAGAGGAGTCCCGAGACGAGGACTCCGAGCGCCACGAGGCGGCGGGCGCGGAGGTCGTGCAGCGTCAGGGCCCGCGCCCCCGCGGTGACGGCCGCGAGCACCGGCACCGTCCCGAGGCCGAAGGCGACCATCGTGAGCGCGCCGGTGAGCGCGGACCCCGAGGCGAGGGGGAGGGCGAGCGCGGCCCAGACGAGGCCGCAGGGGAGGAGCCCGTTCGCGAGCCCGAAGAGCCACGCGCCGGAGGTGCCCTCGGTGCGGCGCGCGCCCTCCGCGATCCGCACCAGGCGCCGGCCCCCGATACGCGGCTCGGGCAGCCACCCGCCCAGGACCGCGGCGAAGACCACCACGAGGAGCGCCGAGACGATCGCGGCCACGCCCCCCGTGCCGGGGATCAGCGCACCGAACGCCCCCGCGAGCGCGCCCAGCCCCGCGTAGGTCATCAACCGCCCCACGTGCCACGCCGCCGAGCGGCGCGCCGTGGAGCCGCACGCCACCGCGAACCCCCCGCACATCCCGGCGCAGTGGGGGGAGCCCACGAGTCCCGCGAGGGTCGCGGCGATGAGCGATGCGGTCACGGTCAATCGGGGGTTCGAGGATCTCCTGCCCTGCTCGTCGGCACAGTCCCCAATGTCGACCCGGGCGCGCGCTGCGGATGTCGGGGAGGACGGCATGGGAGAGGTAGGGGGATTCCCTACAGCCGTCACGGGGGCCGCACCGTCTCCCTCTGTCAGACGTCCCGGAGCAGCCCCGTGCGCAGGGCGAACTTCACGAGCTCGGAGCGGTGGTTCAGCTTGAGCTTCTCCATGATCCGGCCGCGGTAGGTGTCGACCGTCTTGGGCGAGATGAAGAGCTTCTCGCCGATCTCCCTCGACGAGAAGCCCTCGGCCGTCAGCGCGAGCACCTCCTGCTCGCGGCTGGAGAGCTCCTTGAGGCCGGTGCCCTCGCCCGATCCGTCGTCGCGGTACCGGCGCAGGAGGAGGCTGGTGGCGTGGGGGGGGAGGTAGACCTCGCCGCGCCCGACGACGCGGAGCGCCTCGACGAGCTCGCGATCGGCGCTGCTCTTGGTGAGGTAGCCGCTCGCGCCGGCGTCGATGACCGGAACGAGGTACTCCTCCTCGGCGTGCACGGTGAGGATGAGGACGCGCGTATCGTAGCCGAGGGCGGCGATGCGGCGCGTGGCCTCGAGACCATTGGTGCCGGGCATCGAGAGGTCCATGACGACCACATCGGGGCGGAGCTCGCGCACGCGATCGATCGCCTCGTCGCCCGAGGCGGCCTCACCGACGACGTCGAAGTGCTCTTCCGCCTCGAGGAGCGCGCGGATCCCCGCGCGGAACATCGCGTGGTCGTCGACGAGGAGGATCCGGGGGACCCGGGTCCGGGCGCGCTGCGCTTCAGGCATCGGGCGCCCCCACATGGGCCGAGGTGAGCACGGGGACCTCGAGAGAGACCGCCGTCCCCCCCTCTCCCGAGCGGATCCGTACGGTCCCGCCGATCATCGACGCGCGCTCCCGCATCCCGAGCAGCCCGAGCCCCGCCACCCCGTCACTCACCGACGCCGGGTCGAAGCCGCACCCGTCGTCGCGAATGGAGAGGCGGACGCGCTCGTCCTCGACTTCGATCCGGACCTCGATCCGCTCCGCCCCGGCATGGCGCACGGCGTTCGCGATCGCCTCCTGCGCGATCCGGTAGAGGGCGAGGAGGCCGTCGGGGTCGAGGAGGGCGTCGGGGCCGCTCTCGCCCTCGAGATCGATCCGCACGCGGTGCGCCGTGCTCACCATCCGCAGGTGAGCACGGAGCGCGGGGATGAAGCCGGCGTCCTCGAGCTCGGGAGGGCGAAGCCCGCGCGCCACACGGCGCACCCCTTCGACCGTCTCTCGCAGCCCGTCGCGGAGCGCCGTGATCTCCTCGGAGTGCGCCGAAGCGGAGCGTTCGAGGAGGGTGAGCCGGACGATGTGGGTGGCGAGCTCCTGCGCCGTCTGGTCGTGGAGTTCGCGCGCGATCCGCGTCCGCTCCTCTTCGGCGGCGCGCAGCGCACCGAGCCCGAAGTTCCGGAGGCGACGGCGGTCCGAGATGTCGCGCACGATCGCGATCACGTGGTGGTCTTCCCCCACCTCGACGGGGCTGAGCGAGATCTCGACGGGGAAGGTGTGTCCCCGGGCGTGCAGCGCTTCGAGTTCCGACTCCACCCCCATCGGGCGCCGTCGGGGATCGGCGTGGTAGTCGTCGCGGTGCCCCAGATGGCGCTCGCGCGCATCCCTCGGGACGAGCTCCTCGACGCGCATCCCGACGAGCGCGCCGTCCGGATATCCGAAGAGATGATCCGCGTGGGCATTCGCCTCGACGATCGTCCCTTCGCGATCGACGACCATGATCCCGTCGGGGGCCGAGTCGAAGACGACTTTATAGGTGTGCGAGGAGAGCGGCATTCGATCCCTGATCTGCGAACCCGGTGAGTCCCGGGAATCCGGATACGGTTCGAGGGGTGAGTATGGATGAGCGCGAGGGTGGAAGATCTCCCGACACCACATCTGGCGGGCCTCCCCACAGGCAAGCCCGACGTCGTCATCTAACCTACGATGTAGAGGTATCTTCGCGACATCCCTTCACCCCACCGGGCATGCCCCGTTCCCTGGCCACGTCTGCGGGCTCACGCTCGCCATTCACCCGTGCGGCGGACCGCGCCCTGGGCCTTCCACTCTTCTGGAAGCTGCTCTGGCCCTCGGTCGTCGTCTCGGGGGGCACGGTGCTCTTCGTCCTCTGGCTCACCCACGGCGAGGCCTTCGTGCTCACCCCGGTGAGCGTCGCCCTCCTCCTGGCTGGCGTCACGCTCGGCACGGGGGTCGTCCAGGCGGTGCTGGTGCGAGTGGCGCTGAGTCCGCTCGCCAGGCTCGAAGGTACGGCACGGCGCGTGGGCCGGGGCGACTTCTCGGCACGCGCCCTCCCGTCCCGCGTGGAAGACGCGCAGATGGAGCGGCTCCGCGTCGCCTTCAACCGGATGCTCAACGAGATCGAGGCCGTCCGGATGCAGAAGGACCGGGTGGCCCAGGAGACGATCAGCGCCGAGGAAGAGGAACGCGATACGGTGGCACGCGAGCTCTGGGGCGAGCCCGCGCAGGCGCTCGCCGGCCTCCTCCTTCGCCTCCGCGTCCTCGTGCGCCGCCACCCCGAGGTCTCCGACGCCGCCGACGAGATCGAGGCGGGGATCCGTGACGCCCTCGAGGAGGTGCGCCGTCTGGCACGCCGGCTCCGTCCGCCGGAGCTCGACGAACTCGGCGTTCGCGCGGCGCTCGCGGCGCATCTGCGTTCCCTCACCATCCCCGCCGCGATCGAGCCGGCGATCACCGGCACGGTGCCCGACGAACGGCTCAACCCCGAAGGGTCCCTCACCCTCTTCCGCGTGCTGCAATCCGCCCTCACCTGTGCGGTCTCCCGTGATCCGGATGTCGCGCACCCCGCCTCGATCACCTTCCGCGAAGCGGGGGACCGACTCGTCACCGAGGTGCACCTCCCGGCCGGCCGGGGTGGCCAGACCGGGGGTCACCTCCCCAGACTCGAGGGGTGGGCGGAGCGGATCCGCTGGGCGGGAGGAGAGTTCGTGACGCGTGAGGTCGCGCGCGGTGACGGCGCGCGAGGTGACCTCGAGCTGAAGCTGACCCTCCCCCTCGCCGCCGCCTCGCCCCCCCCCCCCCCCCCCCCCCCCCCCC
>JAVVEY010000105.1:0-9101 GCA_032250675.1 Longimicrobiales bacterium
CGCGAGTCCACCGCCACGGACACAACCTGTGCGAATTCGGCAGGATCAGCCTCCACACCCGAGCCAGCAACCGAGCCTATCCTCAGGTCCTCCTCGAGTCGCCATGCTGAGCGCACGTCCCACGCCGGGCCATCGTTATCGACGACGGGAAACGCTTCCACATCCGCCCGCCGAGCCGTGTTGTCATCGTCGCATGACAACACCCCGGCAAGCGTAACCAGTGCTACCACGAGTCTGAGCACCGTGCCTCCTTCGCCGCAGCGGACAGGGCGAGGCGCGTGGTGCGTTTGGAGCACCACGCGCCTCGCGCCCCCTTCATCGTAGACGCGCGATCCGCCACGCTCAAGGTGCTCCGAAACTCCATCCCGCTCAGGGCCTGAGTTCCGTGCAAGATGAGATTCGAAGCTCCTCGGCACGTCGTTCAGGTTACACGGACAGCCTTCCGGGTCTCGAGGAGGGGCAGATCCAGGTCACAGTGCCTCCTGTGCTCCCGGACACGGTGCTCCGCCGCGAACCGCCGGGCGATTGGCGGGAGGAGTGACGTCACCCACGATGGACAGTAGACCCCTCCGTCCACGAGTAGTGCGGAACCCGTCGGGAAGATTGCGGAGAACGCCTCGCTCGGATGAGGAGGAGCGAGGGTGGGGGGAAAGGACCTGGTAGCGGCCGAATGCGGAAACGTTCCCGCGGGAACGCGAGGGTTATTCCCCGCGCCACGGGTCGAAGACGGGCACGCCGCGATCTCCGCAATCCCGGATGTTCCGCGTCGCCAGCGTGAGGTCGTGCGCGACCGCGGTGGCCAGCATGAGACCGTCGATCACGGGGAGCGGCCGACCGATCCGCCGGCCTTCGGCGGCGAGCCTTCCCCATTCGAAGGCCACCCGGTCGTCCACCGGGAGCAACCGACCGCGAAATCGTTCCGGGAGGTCGTGCTCCAGCCAGTACGTGAGGGCGTCCTTTCGCCTGCCCGGCTCCATCATCGCCACGCCCTTGGCGATCTCACCGAGGACGAGGACGCTGATTGCCAGCTCGGACGAACCGCGACTCCGCAGCCACTCGACCACCCGCTTCGCGGGAGCCGGGCGGGCGGGCTCGGAGAGGATGTTCGTGTCGAGGAGGTAGCGAGCGCTCACAGCTCGATGTCGCGGCCGAGGTCACGGTCCCGCTCCAGCGTCAGGCACCCGTCGGCCAGTGCGTCGGCGAGCGGAGACGCGCCGAGGAATTCGGTCAGGTCACCCGGCGCCGTGAGGCGTTCGAACTCCTCGGTGCTCACGACCACAACGGCGTCGCGGCCGTGTCGGGTGACCACCTGGGGGCCCTCGGAACGCGCCCGTCGCACCAGCTCACTGAAGCGGTTCTTGGCGTCGACCAGCTTCCATTCTCCCACGACGGCACTCCCTATGTTCATTCTGGCTATATGTAATAACGCTATTATGGCTAGATTATGGAAATTGGTCAAGCGCGGCCCGATGGGAGGATCCTCGTGCTCGACGAACAGGCCCAGAGCGTCGAGGTCTTCGGCGCGGGTGGGGACCGGATCGGCGCGTGGGGCCGCCGGGGGGAGGGGCCGGGCGAGTTCGTCGGCGCCACCCGCATGCATCGACTCCCGGGGGATACCGTGGTCGTGCTCGACCGTCGTGCGTTCCGCACCACGGTCTTCGCCCCCGACGGCTCCCTCGTGCGGACGATCCCGGCCGCCTTCGACTTCACACTCCCACCGCGCCACATGCCGGCGCAGAGCTGCTGCGTCGCGCTGCTGCCGCTGGACCCCACCTCGTCGCTCTGGCGCTACCCGAGGGTGTGGTCGTTCGACGGCTCCGGGTCCCGCCCCATCCACACCACGCTCGTGCGTACCACCCCCGCGGGCACCGACACCCTCGGTGTCTTCGAAGCCGGGGCCGCGGGGGAGTGGCCGAACGGCGTCAACCCGGTGGTCACCGAGGCCTTCGGGCCCACGGCGTTCTTCGGAGTGTCACGCGGCCGCCTCGTCTACGGACGAAGCGACTATCTCGGGTTCGAGGAGATCGACCTCGACTCGGGGCGCGTCACACGACGGGTGTCGGGCACCCATCCCCGGATCCCGGTAACGGACGAGATGATCACGGCGTCGATCGGACCCTCTCCCGAGATGACACCCGCCTTGCGGGACCGCCTCCGGAGCCGTCCGCGTGCCGACTCGATGTACGCGTACGCGGACATGCTCGTGGCGCCGTCGGGTGAGGTCTGGCTTCGCTCACCCTCGCCGCTCGGCCCCGAGGCGCGTTCGGCCTACCAGATCTTCGCGCCGGAGGGCGAATGGCTCGGGGAGGTCGAGTTCCCCACCTACCTCTGGCTGCTCGAGATCGGGCGCGACTACGCCCTCGGCCTGGCGCGTGGCGAGCTGGATGAGAGCTACGTCGAGCTCTGGGAGCTGGAGCGGCGCGAGTAACCCGAGGAGGGAGGAGGCGCGGGGCGTGTCTCCGAGTCCACACGAAGCCCGGGCTTCCGCGGGTATCTGCCGGATGACGCCATCCCTGCATTGAGAAGCCACCCGCAGGTCGAATCGGTCGTCGTGCCCGTGATCATTTCGTGGTGCAACCGGCGAGCGGTGGTCCTCGGGAGAGCGGCACCGGCTCGAACGTCATGAAGTGAATCGCCGCGTCACTGGCCGGCGGGATGATGTCGGCCACACTCCTCGCCCGAACTGACGATCACCTGAGACCACCGGGTCAACTCCAATCACTCAGGAGTTCGGACGCCAGCGCGCGAGGCGCCCTCCGGCTGCTCCGACCAGAAGGCCGACATAGAGGGTGATGTGAAGGGCCGCCTCCGAGGTACCCACCATGTTCCCACTGACGAGCGACGTCGAGAGAGCGATCGGCGCACGAAACGGCGGCACGGCCCAGCGGAGCCATGCGAGGCCTTCCGCCCCTGGTACGAGGATCAGTGTGGGCACCAGGAGGGAGACGAGGAGGAGTGCCACGGCAAGGTCGTTGGGGCGCTCGACCCCGAATGCGGACAGGGCAAAGAGTACGCAGTAGGTCACCAGAAATGCCGAAACCCCCCGAACCACCAGACCGGCGAAGAGTATCGACACCCCCGTTCCGCTCCCGGCGAGGAGGGTCCCGATCAACGACCACCACACGACGAACACGAGTGCGAACGCCGTGTCGAGCAGGAGGTTGGCGAAGGCGGTCTCCCCTGGAGTCACGCCTTTCTGGTACACCCAGATGAGCCCTTCGTCCCGCACGCCGTCCGGCCCCGACATCCGGAGCGCCAGGACGATCGCGCTCGCCCAGACAACGAACCCCGCGGCAGCCTCGGCGTCCCGCAGGACGGGCAGCTCGCTCCATGGCAGCACGAGGGTGAAGGGCGTCAGGGCCAGAATCGCGGCAGTCCAGCGACCGGGACCGACCGTCCACCAGTAGGGTCGCCGCCAGGCGTACGCGGCGGCGAGACTACGCGTCATCGTCATCTCCGAAGAGTTCGGCGAACCGCCGATCAAGATCGGTGAACGCCCCGGGCGATTCCGCCCGGGACACGGTTCCGATCACCGCGCCATCCTTCACGAAGGCGATCGCGTCGGCCACCCGCTGAAGCTCGTCCAGGTGGTGGGACGAGACGATCGCGGTAACGCCGCGAGCCTTCTCAGCCTCCAGTTCGCGTCGCAGACGTTGCACCGCCGAGGGGTCGAGACCCGTGGTCGGTTCGTCGAGCACGATCACCGACGGTCCGTCGAGTCGCGCCGCAGTGAGGGCGACGCGCTTGGCTTGACCCGTCGAGAGCGCTGAACAGCGCATCTCCAGGAGGGACTTCAGATCCTCCGACCACGACCACGTGGACGGGTCCGATGCCCGCGGCGAAGCGAGGCTGACGCCACGAAGAAACGCCTGCACCGTGAGGTAGGCCGGAAGAAGAGGTGTCTCGGGCAGATATCCCAAGCCACCCGTGGCCATGGCCTCCCGAGACGGCCGGCCGCCGATCGAGACGGTACCCGACTGGGGCTCGAGCAGCCCGATCACCGTCTTGAGGAAGGTGGTCTTGCCCGCTCCGTTCGGACCGACAAGCCCGACAACGCCCCCCTTCACGGAGAGCGTGAAGCCGCTCAGGCCTCCTGCTCCCTTCCGCGAGTAGCGATACGTGACGTCCGACGCCGTGATCTCGATCTCGGGTCTGGTCTCGGGAGCGGAGATCATCGACTACTGCGGGAAGAGTATCTCGTGGACGATCGTCGCATTCAGCTCCTCCGAAAACTGGAACACACGCCCCCCTCCGAGAAAGACGGGATCGCGGAACGGACGGTCGCTCAGCCTCGCGATCGGCTCCAGGTCGGAACCGAGCACGATCACGTGCGTTACATCCTCTCCCGCGGACACCTCGACCACCAGGCGACCGCCGTCGATCGCATCGATCTCCTGGAGCGTCGGCCAGTGTGCCGGCAGCCTGGACCGTCGCGCCACATCGGGCGGCATCTGCGACCGAATGCGTTCATAGTCCGCCCGCTGCGGTCCCGGCACAAGCCAGGCTGGAGCGTCGGTCCATTGCATCGTCGTCCTCTCGTCCGCAGGGAAGGGGGCGAAGGTGAGATCGATCGGGTCGACGCGCCAGGCGGCATCGTTGACCGACAGATAGTGCGGCTCGCGAAAGAGTCCGTCGGCACCGAGCACGGGAATCGAGTCGATCGTGACGGCTTCACCCGACGCGTACGAAATGAGCGTCCACGCGGCCGCGCCGTCGGCGTTCATCGCATAGGTCACGACGCGAACGGATCGGCCGTCGGGAGTGTCCACCCGTCGCACCTGAGAGATGAGATCCGAGGCCATCGGAACGTCGAGGCGTTCGACCAGCTCCCCACTCCGATTCCAGACGGAGATCTGCCGACGACGCGGCTCCAGAATGTAGACGAACCGTTCCCCCAGCGCGGCGGAGATCGGTGCGGAGATCGATTCGGGCGAGCCCACCACCTCATCGCCGAACCACCTTGAAACGGAGTCCCCGACTTGAAGCGCCCAACCGGATCGGGCGAGGTACAGAACGTCCTCACCGCGGACATCGATGTCCACCACTTCGCCCCGGCTGGGGTCGAGGCGAGCGATTTCGCGTCGGTCAGGCGACACGACCGAAAAAGCGGGCAGGGTTCCGACATCGGGACGACCCGGGTCGTTGCCCGGAGGCCCGGAGAGCGAGAGGTGGCGCAATCCAAGCAACGCCAGAACCAGGAGGACAAAGGACAAAATGGCCCATCGAGACAGCGACATCATCGATCACTCAGGCTGAGAAATTCTCGATCAGAATGGAGACGTGGCCCCACAGCCGGCGAGAAGGCCGGTGCACACGACGCCGACGGCGATGTCTTCGAAGTAGTTGCCCTCCTCG
The DNA here is from genome assembly GCA_032250675.1 of Longimicrobiales bacterium. Classification (GTDB taxonomy): domain Bacteria; phylum Gemmatimonadota; class Gemmatimonadetes; order Longimicrobiales; family Gaopeijiaceae; genus Gaopeijia. The sequence continues at coordinate 5,356 of JAVVEY010000105.1, forward strand.
AGAGCACGATCGCACCAGGCTACGACCTGGTCCACGCACTCGAGGAAGTCGTCGGACGCGCTCTGGGCGACGACCGGCGAAGCGATGGCGGAAAGAGCGAACAGCATGAAAAGCGGAACCTTCCTGATTCGATGGTGAGTCCGGTGAAACATGATCATTCTCCTCGGATGATGGGTGATCCCAAGCTCGGTGGTGCCGCCGTCTCGATGGGCCGCTTCGACTCTCGAATGCCTCAGTCGATCGGATAGCAGATGTGTCGCAAAACACCCGCGCATCATGCGCGGCCGAGCGAAGCATGTCTCCCGTGCGTCAGCAGGGTGTCATCACATCCCGAAGGAGGAGATTCAGTCGGGGTCGGGGTCGATGTCGCACACCCACAACGTGGATGACGCGCTCACTGGGCTCATGCAGGTGACCGATGCGCAAGCCCCCGACCCCCCCCTCAGCGCCCCTCCGCCAGGATCTCCCGCACCGCGGGCTCGAGCCCCATGAGCCCCGCCTCGCGCCCCAGCGCCAGCGCCGCATCCGCGTCCGCGCCCTCGAACCAGAAGGCGCGCAGCGCGAGGAGCGCGCCGACGCGGTTGCTGCTCGCGCAGTAGAGGAGTGTGGTCTCGCCCTCGGCGTCGTCGAGGAGGTCGTCGAGCGCCTCGACATTCTCGCGCGTCAGGTCGTCGGCGCCCGAGATCGGGATGCGGGCGAAGTTCGATCCCGCCGCGGGGAGGTGCGTCTCCTCCCACCCCGCCCCCGACTCGGTCGGCAGCCGCAGGCTGATGAAGTTCCGGTACCCGCGGCTCCGCAGCTCGTCGACCTGCGCCTGCGAGGGCTGCGCGGCGGTGATCACCCCGGGGAGCGGGGCGGCGACGCGTGGCACGCCGAGCTCGGTCGCCTCGGCCACGGGGTCGGCCGGCGCGGCGGTGCACGCGGCGAGGAGGAGGAGCCCCGCGGTGAGCCGGGCACGCCGAGAGCGCCGAGGGCGACGGCCGGGTCGCGGGGGGCGAGAGGCCGGCTCATCGGCACGCAGGGGGAGGGGACGGGGGTGGATCGCGGGGTCGATCGTCATCGGTGGGTGCGTCTTGATTCGGGAGGTCGCGTCGGCAGAGGGTGCGTCGGCATCGGACCCACACGATGCCCCGCGTCACATCCGCTCGGCAAGCTCGACGATCGTCTCTCTGCCCGAGAGGGTGACGAAGGCGAGGGTGCCCGTCGCGTCCACGAGGTAGACGAGCGGCGGGTGGGCGATGTCGCCGGTGGCGAGGTCGCGTTCGCGCGCGACCGTCCAGGCGTCGAGGACGGCCTCGACCTCGGCGACCGCACCACCCAGGACGCGGTCCCCGGGTGCCAGATGCCACCGCTCCGCCAGCTCCCCGAGTCGCGCGGGCGTGTCGCGCCAGGGGTCGAGCGTCACGACGACGAGGGCGGCGCCCCCCGGTCCCCACGCCTCGTCGCGCGCGGCGCGCGCGTTCTCGACCACGATCGGGCAGATGTCGCCGCAGTGGCCGAAGCCGAAGGTGACGACGGTGGGTCGGCCCGCGAGGTCGTCCCACGTCACCCGGCGTCCAGCCTGATCGACGAGATCGAGGGGGGGCGCGGGGCGGTCGAGCCGGGGGTGGTCGGCGGCGGCCATCCCGGCCGGAAGCTCGAGCCGCGCGGCGCGCGCCTCGATCACCCGCGTGACCCGCATCGTGGTGCTCGTGGCGCCGGCCAGCACCCCGACGACCGCCACCCCCCCGATCAGCCGACCGGGCGGGGACCCGACGATCCACCCCACCCCCCTCCGGAGCGGGGCGGGCCAGACGACGCCGAGGAAGGCGAGCAGCACGAGCGGCTGCCCGATCAGGAGCATCCACCCCGACACCCCGGGAAGCCCGTCGGGCCCCAGGTTGAAGCAGACCTGCCGGGTCCGCGTGAGCCACTCCGGCTCCCCCGCCGCGGGCGCGAGCGCGAGCCACCACCACGCCACCGTGACGACCCCGACCGCGCCCAGCGCGAGGAGCGCCAGGCGCGCGTCGGGATCGAGGCGCCGGGGGGGCCGCGTCACCCTACCCGACCTTCCACACGAAGGAGAGGAGCGCCCAGTTGGCGAAGTAGTAGGTGACGAAGGCGATGAAGAAGATCGCGACCAGGATCACCGTGCCGGGGAGGTGCCCCAGGCGACCCGGAGCCTCCGGCGCCTCATCGGTGTCGGGCACGTCGAGCCAGGGCCGGTTCACGATCCCGGGCGGAATCGAGTGCGCGAAGTTGGCCTCCTCGCCCGCCGGGAGCGGCTTGCCGAAGAAGACCGACCAGACCGTCACGAGGATGTAGATCGCGCCTCCCGCGATCCCCATGAGACCCCCGATCGCCATGACGGCGATGATGATGTCCACCGCCGGCGAGTACTGCACATCGAAGGGCGCGCCCGAGAAGGAGATGTCCCAGTGGCGCCGGGGGATCCCGAAGGTGCCGGCAAAGGTCATCGCCAGGCTGAAGACGAGCATCCCGCCGCTGAAGAGGTACGGCTGGATCTTCGCCAGCGGGTAGAAGGCGATCTGCTTGCGGAAGATCAGCGGGATCACGTAGTAGGTCACCCCCATGAAGGCCATCGCCGTCCCGCTCACCACGGTGGCGTGGAAGTGGCCGGGGATGCGCAGCGTGTTGTGCGCGATGATGTTGATCTGTTCGGTGCCGAAGGTCACCCCGGTGATCCCGCCGACGAAGCCGAAGACGACGACACTGAAGACGAGCGCGCTGAATCCGGGGTCGCCCCACGGCGCCCGGCGCAGCCACCCGAAGAACCCCTGCGTGAAGCCCCGGAGGCGCATCCCCATCTCGACCCCCGCGGGCACGGTGAAGCCGTGGAGCATGCTGGCCAGGACGGCCATGTACATGAAGTAGCTCGTGTTCCACACCTTCCACGCGGCGCCCATCCCCGGATCCACCAGGAGGTGGTGCGCGGACGCCATCGAGATGAAGAGGATGTAGAGGACGAAGGCGGTGCGGCTGATCTTCTGGTTGACCACCACGCCCCCGACGGTGAGCGTCGCGAGGAGGTACCAGATCGACACCATCGCCGCCACATTGATCTGCTGCGAGGAGTGGCCCAGCGCCCACCACACGAGGCGGTAGATCTGGGGATCGACCTCCATCAGATCCATCGACCAGAGCCACGTCGGGATGTAGATCGCCGCGCCGTGGAGGAGGGTGATCACCGCGATGATCGCGGCCGTGATCGCCCCGAAGGTCACGAGGGGGACCGATCCCTCGTAGGTGTGCTCGCGCTTCGCCACCACGAGCGAGGCGAAGAAGATCCCGGTGGTGACGAGCGCCCCGACGGCGAAGAGGATGATCCCGAGGTAGTAGTTCGGCGTGGCGCGAAGCGGCACGTAGCTGGTGAAGAGCACATCCGCCTGCCCCGTCCACATCGTCCACTCGACGAGGAGCGCGCCCGCCACCATCAGCCCGAAGCCCCCCCACGCCGTCTTCGGCGCCGGCACCCGCGAGTTCAGCAGGACGGGCCCCGCGAAGATCAGGATCGCCATCTCGAAGAAGATGATGAAGAAGATGAGCATGCTCATCCCGTGCACCGTGAGGATCCGGTAGAACCAGACGGCGTCGAGGAGATGGATCGCCTGCCAGCGCGTGAGGAGCACGAGGAGCGCGGCGATCCCGCCCACGAGGAGCGACACCGTGGCGGCCACCGCGTGCGCCTTGATGAGACGGTCGGCCGAGCGGTGCACCTTCAGCCCGGTGGTGGGACAGGTGCGGAA
>JAVVEY010000106.1:0-8965 GCA_032250675.1 Longimicrobiales bacterium
GTCTCGATCGCGGCGCTGGCGCCGGACGGCGACGGCGAGGAGGTCGTCTCGATCGCGGCGCTGGCGCCGGACGCCGACGACGAGGACGAGGACGACGCGATCGAGAGCTCCGGGACGCTGTCGCCGAGCCGGCGCGTCGTGACGCGCACCCTCGCGGAGCTCTTCGCGGAGCAGGGATTGATCGTCCAGGCGCTTGCGATCTTCGACGAGCTGATCGCGCGGCACCCGGAGGATGACGCGCTTCGCGCGCGCCGTGACGAACTCGGCGCCCGCGTCGAGTCGACCGACGCCGGGAAGAAGACACCGGAGGCGCCTCTCACCGGATCCGAGCCCGCATCGGGATCCGACGCCTCCGGACCGCCGATCTCCCTCTATCTCGGCGAACTCCTGACCTATCGACCCCCCACCTCACGCGGCGGCGAGAGCGGCGGGGGAGAGCAGGGATGAGGTTCGAGATTCTGCATGGTCCGAACCTCGATCGGCTCGGCGAACGCGAACCCGAGATCTACGGTCGGACGACGCTGGAGGAGATCGATCATGCCCTCGCCGACCTCGGGGAGGCGCTCGGGGTAGAAGTCGGATGCTTCCAGACCAACTTTGAAGGCGCCCTCCTCGATCATGTCGCGCACGCGTCGTCCACGGTCGACGGCTTCGTGATCAATGCGGGGGCGTGGACCCATACGAGCCTCGCCTTGCGGGACGCGCTGATCGCGTCCCAACGGCCCTTCGTCGAGGTGCACCTCTCGAATCTCGCGGCACGCGAGGAGTTTCGCCGTCACTCCTGGCTCGCCGACCTCGCGGTCGGTGTGGTTTATGGATTTGGCGTGGAGAGCTATCTTCTGGGCTTTCGCGGTCTCCACGCGCACCTCACCGCATCCTGATCTCACGAGCCCTCCGGCTTCGTCCCAACGTATTCCATGGCAAGCACTTCCGACTTCAGAAACGGCCTCACCCTCGACATCGGCGGGGAGCTGTGGAGCGTTGCGTACTTCCAGCACGTCAAGCCGGGGAAGGGGGGAGCCTTCGTGCGCACCAAGCTCAAGAACATCCTCACCGGCGCGGTCGTCGAGAAGACCTTCCGGGCGGGAGAGAAGGTGACGACGGTGCGGCTGGAGCGTCGGGGTGTGAACTACAGCTACACCGACGGCCAGATCTACTACTTCATGGATGCGGAGAGCTTCGAGATGATTCCCCTCTCGGGCGAGGTCATCGGAGATGATCAGCTCCGCTACCTGCAGGAGAACATGGCGTGCGAAGGGCTCGTTCACGACGGAAAGGTGATCGCGGTCGACCTCCCCCAATTCGTGGAACTCAAGGTCGTGAAGACCGATCCCGGAGTGCGGGGTGACACGGCCCAGGGAGGGACGAAGCCTGCCGAGCTCGAGACGGGTGCGGTGGTGAATGTCCCGCTCTTCATCGAGGAGGGTGAGATGATCAAGATCGACCGTACCGAAGACAAGTACCTGAGCCGGGTGTCCGAATGATTGACATGGAATTCCTCGAACGGCTGATCTCGGCGATCGAGGGGAGCAGCCTCGACTCGATCGAACTCGAACGCGGGGGCACGCGCCTCCGGCTTTCGAAGACCCCGGACCAGACGGTGACGGTGGGGGCCGCCGCAGCGCCCGCGCCCGCCCCGGCGGGTGGGCCCGCGCCGGCCGCGCCGGCTCCGGCGGCTACGCCGGATGCTTCGCCCGACGCCCCGCCCACGCCCTCCTCGCTGGTCGACATCCCCTCGCCGATGGTCGGGACCTTCTATCGTTCGCCGGCGCCCGACGCCCCTGCCTACGTCGAGAAGGGGGCGCAGGTGGGAGAGGGAGATACCCTCTGCATCATCGAAGCGATGAAGCTCATGAATGAGCTCGAGGCCGAGGTGCCGGGGACGATCGCCGAGATCTGCGTCGAGAATGGGGAGCCGGTGGAGTACGGCCAGGTACTCTTCCGTATCGAGCCTTCGTGAGCTTCGAAACGCCGCGCGCGTTTCGTCCGTCCAGCCTCCGAGCCGCATCCGGCCCCGATCGGGCCCGGATGGGGCTTCGTGAAGGAGAGTGAGGTCGTGTTCGAAAAGGTCCTGATCGCCAACCGGGGCGAAATCGCGCTTCGCATCATCCGCGCCTGCCATGAGCTCGGCGTCTGCACGGTCGCCGTCTATTCGGAGGCGGACCGCGAGTCGCTTCATGTGCGCTTCGCCGACGAGGATGTCTGCATCGGCCCCCCCCCGAGCCGCGAGAGCTACCTCAATATCCCGCGGATCATTGCGGCGGCCGAGGTCACGGGGGCGGATGCGATTCACCCGGGGTACGGGTTTCTGGCGGAGAACGCCGAGTTCAGCGAGATCTGCGCGCGCTCGGGGATCACCTTCATCGGGCCCACCCCCGATCAGATCCGGGCGATGGGTGACAAGGCGACGGCGCGCAGCACGATGATCGCGGTCGGCGTTCCCACCGTTCCGGGTACCGAAGGGATCGTGACCGATCCCGATGAGGCGGTCGAGGCCGCTCGGGAGATCGGATTCCCGATCATGATCAAGGCGTCGGCCGGAGGTGGAGGGAAGGGGATGCGGATCGCGCACGACGCGGAGACCTTCCCGAAGCTCCTGCAGGCTGCGCAGAATGAGGCGGCGGCGGCCTTCGACGATCCCGGGGTCTATCTCGAACGGTGCATCCTCAAGCCGCGACATGTGGAGTTTCAGATCTTCGGTGACACCCAGGGTCGGGTGATGCACCTGGGCGAGCGCGACTGCTCGGTCCAGCGGCGTCACCAGAAGCTCATCGAGGAGGCCCCCTCCCCGGCGCTCACCCCGGAGCTGCGTAAGGAGATGGGGGAGGCGGCGGTGCGGGCGGCGCAGGCGATCCACTATGTGGGAGCCGGAACGGTGGAATTCCTCCTCGATGAGGATGGCTCGTACTACTTCATCGAGATGAACACCCGTATCCAGGTCGAACACCCGGTGACCGAGGTCACGACGGGCCTCGACCTCGTGAAGGAACAGGTGCGCGTGGCTGCGGGCGAACCGCTCTCCTTCCCGGAGCATGTCGTCCTGCGAGGCCACGCGATCGAGTTCCGGATCAACGCCGAGGACCCGGAGCGCAACTTCGCGCCCTCGCCCGGTCGAATCACGACCTTCCACGCCGCGGGAGGGCCGGGGGTGCGCACCGATACGCACATCTACGACGGCTATATGGTCCCCCCGTACTACGACTCGCTTCTCGGCAAGTTGATCGTGAGCGGAAATACTCGCGAAGAGGCGCTCTCGCGCGCTCGCAATGCGCTCTCGCACATGGTGATCGAGGGCGTCCACACGACCCGGGACTTCCTCGCGGCGATCGTCCGCGACGAGGAGTTCGTCGCCGGACGCATCGACACGCACTTCGTGGAGCGATTCCTCGAGCGCCGAGGGACGGCTGACGGCGAGCGATGAAGGCACGCGTCCGCTTCACCATCCCGGAGATCGAGCCGGGAGAGCTCGCCGGGGCGACCGCGGTGGTCGTCGATGTGCTCCGCGCGACCTCGACGATCATCGCCGCGCTCGCGGCGGGCGCCCGGGGAATCTATCCCACCGCGGACACCGAGGAGGCGCTTCGTCTCGCGCAGTCGATGGGCCGTGACGATACCCTCCTCTGTGGCGAGCGCCGGGGCGCGCGGATCGAGGGGTACGACCTCGGCAACTCCCCCCTCGACTTCACCCCGGAGGTCGTCGGGGATCGAAGGCTCGTGATGAATACCACCAATGGCACGCGCGCCTTCCTCGCCGCGGAGGGAGCGGACCGGGTGGTGGCCGCAGCATTCGTCAATGTGGCGGCGGTCGCCCGGTCGGTAGCGACGGTCGACGACATCGTGGTGATCTGTGCGGGTCGTGATGACGCCTTCTCGCTCGAGGATGCGGTGTGCGCGGGAGCCCTCCTCGATGCGCTGGGCGGACCCGAATCCCGTGAGCTCGACGACGCCGGGCGTGCGGCGTACGTGCTGGCGCGGCACTGCGCCGCTGACGCCGACTTCCTCGCGGGGACCGCGGGGGGACGCGCGCTGCTGGAGATCGGGCTCGGGGGTGATCTCGAGTGGTGCGCGCGTCGCGACTCCCTCGATGTCGTCCCGGAGATGCGCGATCGCGCGGTCGTGCGGGCGGAGGCCTGAATGGCCACGCGCAAACGCCGGGGAGGGAAGCGCGGAGGGTCGAAGCGGTCGAAGACCGGGAGCACGGAGCGGTTCCTCTCCTCCGAACAGCAGCGCGAGATCCTGGGGGTCGGCCTCCTCGCTCTCGCCCTCTTCGTGGCGCTCGCGCTCATCCCGCCGGACGCGTTCGGGCCGGGGGCGAGCGAGCGCTTCCCGAGCGGCAATCTGGTGGGTCCGCTCGGAGGGGTCGTGCTCGGCCTCGCTCGCGCCGCGGTGGGGCTGGGTGCGCCCCTCCTTCCGCTGCTCCTCGCCCTCGTCGGGTTTCGCACGGGCGGGTGGCTCGGACGCTGGGCGACGCGCCGCCTCCTCGGCTTCGTGATCGGACTCCTCCTCCTCCTCCCGGTCGGATTCGCGGTCTGGATCGATCCCGGCGCGGGGGGCGAGTTCGGGGCGCGGATCGCCGAACCCCTCGCGGGAGCGATCGGATGGCTCGGGACCACGGTGCTGGTCGGGACCGGGCTCGTGGCGCTCTCGGTCGGCACCATCGGGTGGAACCCCTTCCGCACCCTGGCGACCGGACTCGTCGGGGGTGGGCGTGTCGCGCAGCGCGGCGTCGAGGCGGTGAGTGGTCGCATCGAGACGTGGCGGACGGCGCGCGCGCGCCGAGCCGCCGAGGCGGCTGCGCAGGCGGCCGCGCTCGCCGAGGAGCTCCCCGATCCGGAGTGGACCGGCCCCGAGACGGGGGAAGACGGCGTGGATGTCGCTGCGGGCGCGCGCGGCGTCGTTCCGGTCGACGGGATCGTCGACCCGGACCCGGAGGGCGATCCGGACACCGATCCGGCGTACGCCACCGTCGACCCCGCGCCCCACCGTCCCGATTCCCGAAGCGTTCGCACTCCCGACGAACTCCTCCCCGATCCCGCCGACCCGCGTGACCTCACGGGAGGCGAGTTGCCGAGCGACGAGCTTCTCACCTGGGAAGAGAGCGAGGACCGCGCGCGCATGGAGAAGGATCTCGATCGCCTCGGTGAGGTGCTCGTCGAGAAGCTGCGCACCTTCCGCGTCGAGTGCGAACTCGGGGGGCGCACGACGGGCCCGATGGTGACGCAGTTCGAGGTCATCCCCGCGCCCGGGGTGAAGGTCAACAAGATCGCGAATCTCGACGCCGATCTCGCGCTGGCGATGAAGGCGCCGAGCGTCCGCATCGTGGCGCCGATTCCGGGGAAGGGAGCGGTCGGGGTCGAGATCCCCAACCCCCAGCCCGAGATCGTCTACCTGCGGGAGATCCTCGAGTCGAGTGAGTACGGGAGGGCGAAGGGTCTGCTGCCCCTCGCGCTCGGCAAGGACCTCACCGGCCGGTCGTACGTCGCGGACCTCACCAAGATGCCGCACCTCCTCATCGCCGGCGCCACCGGCTCGGGGAAGTCGGTCTGCATCAACACGATCATCACCTCGCTGATCTTCAAGCACACCCCCGAGACGCTGCGCCTCCTGATGATCGATCCGAAGATGGTCGAGCTCAGCGCGTACGCCGATCTCCCGCACCTGCGGCACCCCGTCATCACCGATCCCCAGGACGCGGCGGGAGTGCTCAAGTGGGCCGTGATGGAGATGGAGCGACGGTATCAGCTCCTGAGTGTGAATGGCGTGCGGTCGCTCGCCGAGTTCAATCAGCGGGTCCGTGCAGGGGTGACGCTGCGGCGTCCGGAGCCCGACGGCGAGGAGGGCGATCCCGACCGTCACATCCACGATGAGGGACCGCTCCCCTGGATCGTGGTGATCGTCGACGAGCTCGCCGATCTGATGATGCAGGTGCAGAACGACATCGAGAAGCCGCTCGCCCAGCTGGCGCAGAAGGCGCGCGCCATCGGGATCCACCTCATCGTCGCCACGCAGCGCCCTTCGGTGAATGTCATCACGGGGCTCATCAAGGCGAACTTCCCGACGCGGATCGCCTTCCGGGTGGCCTCGAAGACGGATTCGCGCACGATCCTCGACATGAATGGCGCCGAGGCGCTCCTCGGCAATGGGGACATGCTCTTCCTCCCCCCGGGGCAGAATGACGGGGTGAGGATCCAGGGAGCCTTCCTCTCGACCGAGGATACCGAGCGGCTCCTCGGGTGGTACCGCAGGGTGGCCGAGCAGCGCGATGCTCTCGAGCTCAAGGCCGCACTCGATGAGGTCGATATCCTCGAGGAGCTCCGGAGCCACGAGATGGCCGAGGCGGGCTCGGCCCAGGACGCGATCGCCGGCGACTGGGACGATCTCTTCCGCTCCGCCGCCGAAGTCTGCCTCGCCAATGGAGGGGGGTCCACCTCGCTCCTTCAGCGCAAGCTGAGCATCGGCTACGGGCGCGCCGCGCGGATCGCCGATCAGCTCGAGGAGGCAGGGGTCCTCGGGCCGCAGGACGGCTCGAAGCCGCGCGAGGTCCTGATCACGATGGACGAGCTCGACCAGCTCTTTCCCGGTACATGAGCGCCGCCTCGGGCCGCGTGCCGCCGCTCGACACGGAACGGCGGCGGGGTCGCGGGCGTACCTCCCGCATGCGCACACCTCCGATCGTCCTCCTGATCCTCGCGATCGCCTCGCCCCATCCTCCCCTCACCGCGCAGACGGATGACGCGCGCGCGGTGGTGGCGGCGGCGGCGGAACGCTACGCCGACTTTCACACCCTCTGTGCGGAGTTCCGCCAGACTCTCACCGCGTCGGTTCTCGGTCGCGAGACCCGCAGCGCGGGGGAGCTCTGTCAGAAGCGCCCGAACCTCTTCGCGATGGAGTTCAGTGACCCGGCGGGGGACCGCATCGTCGTGGATGGGGAGTGGGCGTGGGTCTGGTACCGCTCGATCAACCCCGAGACGGTGATCCGCATCCCCCTCGACCCGACGCGGGGCGGCTTCGACTTCTACCGCGAGTTCCTCGAGAACCCACTCGAGAGGTACGCGATCTCGGATGGCGCGAGGGAGACGATCGAGGGGGAGACGATGGTGCGCGTGCGGCTCGTGCCGCACACGCCTCGGGGCTACACCGCCGCCACGGTCTGGATCGACCCGGGGCGGTCCCTCATCCGGCGTGTCTCGATCGAGGAGGAGAGCGGCAATCGTCGTACCGTCACCCTTCGCGATATCCGTCCCGGCGTCGAGATCCCCGAGGGCACCTTCACCTTCGTCGTGCCGCGCGGGGTTCAGATCACGGGCCCGGGGAGACGCCACGGGGGATCGCGATGAAGACGCGCGAACTCCCCGTCTTCCCCCTGACCGGGGCGCCGGTTCGCTCGGGGACGGCCGCGGGCGTGCTTCCGATGCACCCTGGCCCGGCTGTGACCGGTGGCGCCGTCGGCGTCGGATTCTCCGATGGACCCCGCATCGCCCTCGTCACGCTCGGCTGCGACAAGAACACCGTCGATTCCGAGCGCATGATGGCGGCGCTCGTCGGCAATGGGGCCCGCGTCTCCGACGACGTCGAGGGCGCCGAGGTGGTGATCGTCAACACCTGCGGCTTCATCGAGGCGGCCAGGACGGAATCGATCGAGACGATCCTCGAGGCGTGCGCGATGAAGGAGTCATCCGGCGTCCGCGCGGTCGTCGCGGTCGGATGCATGGTGCAGCGCTACGGGGAGGAGCTCGCCCGCGAGATCCCCGAGGTCGATCTCTTCATGGGACTCACCGAGCTGCAGGGACTCGTTCCCGAGCTGCGGCATCGCGAACTCCTCCCCCCCGAGGACGCTCTCCCCACGATGGAGCGCCCCCTCCGCATCCTCTCGAGCGGGGGCGTGCACACCTCCTTCCTGAAGATCAGCGAGGGGTGCGACCACACCTGTGCCTTCTGCGCGATCCCCCTGATGCGGGGGTTGCACCGCTCGCACCCGCTCGAGGCGCTCGTGCAGGAAGCCGAAGGGCTCGCCGCCGGGGGGGTGCGCGAGGTGAACATCATCTCGCAGGACACGACGTGGTACGGCCGCGACGCGCGGCGTCGGGATCCCGACGCGCCGCTCCTCCCCGAGCTCCTCGACGCGCTCCTCGATCGCACGACGATCGAGTGGTACCGCCTCTTCTACATGTATCCCTCGGGGATCACCCCCGAGGTGGTCGAACGGATCGCCGACGGCGCGGCGCGCACCGAGGGGCCGCGGATCGTTCCCTATCTCGACATGCCGCTGCAGCACGGGAGCGATCGGATCCTGGCCGCGATGCGCCGCCCGGAACGCCGCGCGACGATCCGTGAGCGGGTGGCGTGGCTTCGCGACGCGATCCCCGATCTCACCCTCCGTACCACCGTGATCGTGGGCTTCCCCGGGGAGACCGACGAGGACTTCGATGCGCTCGTCGACCTCATCGAGGAGGTGCGATTCGATCGGGTGGGGGCCTTCACCTGGTCTCCCGAGGAGGGGACGCGCGCGGTGGATCTTCCCGACCGCGTCCCCGACTCCCTCGCGCGTGAACGACTCGAGCAGCTGATGGACCTGCAGCGGGGAATCTCGGCGGAGCTGAATGAGGACCGGATCGGGGAGGTGACGACGGCGATCGTGGACGAACTCTTCGACGAGGAGGACGAGCACGGCTTCGTCGGGGTGGCGCACGCGGAGTCGCAGGCGATCGATGTGGATGGCGTCACCCACCTCGTGCGGGGTGCCGAGGTCGAACCCGGGGCGCTGGCGCGTGTCGAGATCGTCGACGCGGAAGAACACGACTTGATCGGGAGAGTGGTCGCATGGTGAATCGGGCGCGATGGGGGATGTGGGGTGGGGTTCTGGCGGGCGTGATGCTGACGGGCGTGATGCACGCCGTGGCGGTGTCGCCGAGCGCGGCGCAGGGACTCGCCGACTACGACTACGACAAGGTCTCCTTCCGGGGGA
>JAVVEY010000107.1:0-8960 GCA_032250675.1 Longimicrobiales bacterium
CCACGTCGCCGCGGCCGGCCCCCAGGGCGGCCCGCACCGCGATCTCCTTCTGCCGATCCTCGGCCCGGACCAGAAAGAGGTTGGCCACATTGGCGCAGGCGATGAGGAGGACGAAGCCCACCGTCCCCAGCACGAGCCAGAGCGTGGTGGCCACGTCCTCCACCAGCTCTTCCTTGAGCGTCGTGATCGAGACACCCCACCCGAAGCTCTCCAGCGTCTCCCGGGTGACGTCGGGGAATCGCTCCGGGATCCGGACCTGCAGCGCCTCGAGCCGGGTCCGGGCCTGCTCCAGCGTCACCCCAGGCGCGAGACGCGCCAGCCCGGTGATCCCGAAGGTGCCGAAGACGGGCTCCACCTCAGGGTAGGGCAGGAGCGCGATCGGGCCCGGCTCCACCAGCACGAAGTCCCGGGGCATCACCCCCACGACGTCGGTGGGTACCCCGTCCAGCTCGAGCGTCCGCCCCACGATCTCCGGGTCGCCGCCGTAGCGGTTCTGCCACGCGTCCCAGAGGAGGATCGCCACCGCGGGCGCGCCCTCCGCCTCGTCGGCCGGGCCGAAGGGCCGTCCGATCGCGGGCTGGGAGCCCAGCACCTCGAAGATCTCGTGGGAGGCCCTCAGTGTCTGGATCTCCTCGGGGCGATCCGTCCCGGTGAGCACGCGCCGCTCGTCGTTCAGCGCCAGCACCTCCGAAAAGAAGTCCGCGGATTCGCGGTAGACGTCGATCATCCCCGACGAGTTGCCCAGGCTCGGCAGGTTGATCTTCGGCGCGTGGTGGTCGATCTGGACGATCCGGTCGCCGTCCGGGTAGGGGAGGGGCTGCAGGAGGATCGCGTTGACGAGGGTGAAGATCGCCACCACCGACCCGATCCCGAGTCCGAGCGTCAGCACCGCCACCCCCGTGTATCCCGGCCTCCGCAGCAGCGCCCGTGCCGCGAGGCCCATCTCCCGCATCCCGTTCCCCATCCTCTCCTCCATTCGTGGAAGCGCCGGTTTCCGTACCGACGCCGTGGTGTCGAATCGCTCGACCGCGACCCTTCGGGTCAGGTCGAAGAGCGCTCGGACGGCCCCTCCCCACACCCCCGCCGCGCCCCTCTCCATCCCCCGGGCGCGGAGGACCTCCTCCATGTCCAGGAGCATCTCCCGCGCGCACGCCCTCCGGAACGACCGGGGGAGCGCCCGGAGTCCCAGGGCGTAGAGCCCCAGTGCCCACCGGACCGAGAGCGGAGGGCGGGCGCGCACTATCCCGCCAGCGCCCGGCTTGCTCGCGCCGCGTTCACGAGCTGCTGCAGGCGGTCCGCCTCGATCCGCAGGAGCTCCCGCCCCCGGGCGGTGAGCCGGTAGTACTGTCGCCGCTGATCGTCGTCGGGCTGCTCTTCGTCCGAGAGCGCCTCCAGGAGACCGATCTCGGTCATGTCACGGATCGAGCCGTAGAGATTCGCCGGCCAGAGGGTGACTCTGCCTCCGGTGCGGGCCTCCACAGCGCCACGGATCGCGAAGCCGTGCAGCGCTTCGTCGGCGAGCGCGAGGAGAATGTGGAACCACGCCGGCTTCAGCGGCTGCAGCTCCTCCAGGCCTGTCGAGTCGTCATCGGTCAAGGGTCAGGCTCCATCGGAAATCCACGAATCCACTACGGAATCATATCGATATGGTTTCATATCGTTTTAGGATCCGCAACCCCGGGGGTCAGCGGCCCCGGCGCACCCGCTCTGGGGCTGCCCGGCCCTCGACCGCCTCGAAGCGGCCCCCCTCTCCGCGCCACTCCACCTCCAGGGCTCGCCCGCCGCCCGCCTGGAAGAAGTCGACCGCAATCGTGTGGTGGCCTCCGGCCAGCGCCACCTGCCCCGTCCGTGCGGAAGGCCCGTGCGGGCCGTCGTGGTCGACCACGACCGCCCCATCCACCCGGAGCACGCTCCCGTCATCCGAGGTCACGCGGAAGGTGTAGACGCCGTCCGCGGGCACGTGCAGGTAGCCGCGAAATCGCAGCCCGAAGTGCTCCTCGGGCGCCCACCCGGGGATCCGGACCGCGTCGATCCGGTCCGCCCGCGCGACCGCGGCTGCCGTCATCTCGCGGACCGACGCGAAGCTCCCCCGGAGCGTCTCGACCTCGAAGCCCGACTCGAGCGCCGTCGCGTCGACCTCGACCGGGGCCTGGAGGTGGGTGCGCTCGAAGCGGGCGGATCGCACGGGGCCGAGGCGTCCGTCGGGAAGCTCGATGCGGGCCGCGACGGTGAGGGGGCCGTCGCCGAGGTCGAGCGTCAGCGGGTCGGTGTAGATCGGTGCGGTGCCATCCGGCTCGGCCGCCCCATCCCCATACGCCGGCGCCCCCTCCGCCGAGACGGTGTAGCGGATCCGCCCGAGCGGCGCGGCGAGCTCGACGCGGACGCGCTCCTCGAGGGAGAGCCGGTCGTCTTCGAGCCCCCGCACCTCGGGGATGCGGTAGCGCACGCCCAGCGCGTCGAGCCGCTCCATGTGCCACCCCATGCGGTTGAAGAAGGAGGCGAAGCTCCGCGCCGCGGGCTCCGACCACGCCACCTCCGCGAGCGCGAAGAGGCGGGGGAAGACCATGTACTCCACGTGATCGGGGGTCTTCATGTATTCGGTCCAGACGTTGGCCTGGACCCCGAGGATGTGGCGCGCCTCGTCGGCGCTCAGCTCCGCCGGGACCGGCTCGAAGGCGTAGACCTGCTCCAGCGGGAGGTACCCGCCGAAGGCGAGCGGCTCGCGCTCGGGATCGCCCTGGTAGTAGTCGAAGTACATGTGCGAGGTCGGCGTCATGACGACGTCGTGCCCCGCCCGGGCCGCCTCGACGCCCCCGGCGGTCCCGCGCCACGACATCACGGTCGCGCCCGGCGGGAGTCCGCCCTCCACGATCTCGTCCCACCCGATCAGACGCCGGCCGTGCGCGCTGAGGAAGCGCTCGATGCGCCGGATGAACCACCCCTGCAGTTCCGCTTCGTCGGCGAGCCCTTCGCGCCGGATGACGGCCTGCGCCTCGGCGCTCTCCTCCCACCGGATCCGGGGCGCCTCGTCGCCCCCGATGTGGATGAAGGGGCCCGGGAAGAGCTCGATCACCTCGGTCAGCACGCCCTCGAGGAAGGCGAAAGTCTCCTCGGTGGGGCAGTAGATCTCCTCGAAGACGCCCCACGTGGTCCCGACCTCGAAGGGCCCCTCGGTGCACGCCAGCTCGGGGTAGGCCGCGAGCGCGGCGAGCGAGTGCCCGGGCATCTCGATCTCGGGGACGATCGTGACGTAGCGCTCGGCGGCGTACGCCACGATCTCGCGGATCTCCTCCTTCGTGTAGAAGCCGCCGTAGCGCTCCCCGTCGCCCCGCCACGCCCCGACCTCGGTCAGCTTCGGGTAGCGCTCGATCTCGATGCGCCACCCCTGGTCCTCCGTCAGGTGCCAGTGGAAGTGGTTGATCTTGTAGCGCGCGAGGAGGTCGATGTAGCGCTTCACGAAGTCGGGCCCGAAGAAGTGGCGGCCGACGTCGAGGTGCATCCCGCGCCAGGCGAAGCGCGGCGCGTCGTCGATCGCGACGGCGGCGATGCGGAGGGGGAGATCGGCGACGGAGGACGGGGCGTCGGGCGACGGATCGGAGGCGCCGGTCGCGCTCGCGCGACCCTCCAGCCCCGGCGGGAGGAGCTGCGTGAGCGTCGTGAGCCCGTGGAAGAGCCCCGCGGGGTCAGCGCCGGTGAGGCGGACGCCCTCGTCGTCCACGCGAAGCCGGTAGCTCTCCGGTTCGCCCGCGTCCTCCACCGCGAGGCGCACGCGCCCCGCGCCCCCGACCGGGAGCGGCAGCCCCGTCGCGCGGCGGATCGGCGCGGCCCACGCCTCGGCGAGGCGCACGAGCTCGGCGTCGGTCGTGTCGGCCACCGCGATCCGGGTCGAGCGGTCGATCGTGAAGCCGCCCGAGCGCGCCTCCACGCTCCGGGGGGCGGGGATGAGGGGTGGGGGAGCGACCGGCGCCCCCGCGCACCCGGCGGTGACGAGCGCGAGAGCGGCGAGTGCCGAACGCATGCACCGCCGATCGGTTCTCTCACTCATCGCAGTCCTCTGCGGTCGGCTGTCGAAGGTGCCATCATCCATGAGCGTACGAAGATCCCGGATCGGTGCCACGTACCCGGAGTATGCATCGTTCAGAGGAGATTCGCTGATGTACACCACCTGCATGTTCTGCAACAGACCGCTCGGCTCCAACGAGGTCGTGGAGACCTTCCCGGTGGGGCGGCGCCTGGCCTTCGATTCCGCGCGGGGACGTCTCTGGGTCGTCTGCCGGAGGTGCGAGCGCTGGAACCTGACGCCGATGGAGGAACGGTGGGAGGCGGTGGAGGCGTGCGAGCGGATCTTCCGCGACACGCGGGTGCGCGTCTCGTCGGAGAATGTCGGGCTGGCGCGTCACCCAGAGGGGTTGGAGCTGGTGCGGATCGGCGAGCCGCTCCGTCCGGAGTTCGCGGCGTGGCGCTACGGCGATCAGTTCGGCCGGCGACGGAAGCGCGCGCTCCTCTACGGGGTGGGCGGCGCGGTGGTCCTCGGAGGCGTGATCGTGGGTGGGGCCGCCGCCGGGATCTTCAGCGGGGCGGTCCTCGGCCAGAGCGGAAACCTCGTCAACCTCTGGGTGCATGGCATCACCCAGGTGAAGCTTCGCACCGATGACGGTCGCGTGCTCAAACTCAAGCAGCAGGACCTTCTCGGCACGCGCCTCGTGGCGCCCGAAGGCGGCCGGGGCTTCCGGCTCGAGATCCGCAAGCGCAGGAAGCGGGAGTGGTTCGAGGGGGAGGAGGCGGAGCGTCACATCTCGCTCATCATGCCGAGGATGAATCGGATGGGAGGCAAGGAGCGGGTGGTGCGTGACGCCGTCTCGCAGATCGAGGACCACGGCCACCCGGATCACTTTCTCGCCGCCCTCGCCACGGGGGATCGCTTCACCGACAGGAAGGGGGTTCCGGGCTATGTGAACAAGATGCCGCGACCCACGAAGCTGGCGTTGGAGATGGCGCTGCACGAGGAACAGGAACGCCGCGCGCTGGAGGGTGAGCTCTGGATCCTCGAGAAGGCGTGGGCCGAGGCCGAGGAGATCGCGGCGATCGCCGACGACCTCCTCCTCCCCGAGGGCACCGAGGCCTTCCTGGCCGAGCACGCGCCGGATCGGACCGGAGACGAGCGCTCACCGCGGCGGGGCGACGACGAGGGTGCCGCGCAGTCGGAGGTCCCGTGACGAGGCCCCCACCGCGACCCGGAATCGCCCCGGCTCCACGACCTCGCGGAGCTCCTCGTCGAGGAGCACGAGGTCGGACCGGTCCAGGGTGAAGGTGACGCGGGTGGAGGCGCCGGGCGCCAGGTGGATCCGCCGGAATCCCCGGAGCTCGGACGTCGGCCGCGCCACGCTCGCCACCTCGTCGCTCAGGTAGAGCTGCACCACCTCGTCCGAGGCGCGCGGGCCGACGTTGCGGACGGTGAGCGAGACGGTTGCCGCGCCCTCCGCCCCGATCGTCTCCGGAGAGATCTCCAGGCCCGAGTACTCGAAGCGGGTGTAGGTCAGCCCGTGGCCGAAGGGGAAGAGCGGCAGCCCGGTGAGATCGCGGTAGTAGTCGGCGCGCCCCGACGGCTTGGGGTTGTAGCGCAGGGGGAGCTGCCCCTCGGCGATCGGGAAGGTCAGGGGGAGCCGGCCGGCCGGAGAGACGCGCCCCGTCAGGACGTCGGCCACCCCATGTCCCGCCTCGTCCCCCCCGTACCCGGCGAGGAGGACGGCGTCGACCTCGTCGAGCCACGGCATCGTGACCGGGCTTCCCGCCACGAGGACGACCACGGTGGGGGTGCCGGTGCCGGCGACCGCCCGGATCAGCTCCTCCTGGAGCCCCGGCAGCGCGAGCGAGGCGCGGTCCTGGAACTCGCCCTCCTCGATCCCGGCGACGACGACGGCCACCTCCGCCTCTTCGGCGGCCCGCACCGCCTCGGCGATCCGCGTCCGCCGGAGCTCTCGGTCGCGCTCCACGCCGGCGTCCCACACCAGCCGCACCCGCGCGCCGCCATTCGTCTCGCGGTACTCCAGGCGGATGGAGTGGCGTGAGCCGGGCGCCAGATCGACGGGCGCGAGGCGCGTGTCGTACGACGTCTCCTCCCAGCGGTCGAGCACGAGCGCGTCGTCCACCCAGAGGCGGTAGCCGTCGTTCCCCTCGACCCCCAGCCGCCGCACCCCGCCCTCCGGCGCCGTCAGCGTCCCGGTCCAGCGGACCGAGTACCAGTCGGTGCGGAGCCCCGGGGCCGGCCGGTTGAAGGTCCACCGGAAGTCGATCGAGGCGTCGGTCCGCTCGACGAGCGGCGCGCCCGAGAGGTCGATCGCGTCGAAGTACTCGCCCCGCAGCCCGGGCTCCCCGCCCCGGGAGAGGGCGTCGGCCGGGACGACGACGTGCTCCGTTACCTCGCGCCCGGGGCCGGGACGGTACGTGAGCGCGGCGGCAGGGAGCGCGGCGCGCAGCCCGTCCACGATGCTCACCGGATCGTTGCCCGGGCCGCTGTAGCCGCCGAGCCGGACCTCGGCGGCGTCCACCCCGATCACCGCCAGGCGCTCGATCCCGCTCCGGAGGGGGAGGGTCCCCTCGGGGTTGGTCAGGAGCACCGCCGAGGCGGCCGCCGCCCGGCGGGCGAGCGCGCGGTGCTCGGGCGACGCATTCAGGCGGGCCGCTTCGTTCGGATCCGCGTACGGCTCCTCGAAGAGCCCCAGCTCGAACTTCGCGCGCAGCACCCGGCCGACGGCGCGGTCGAGCACCGCCTCGGAGACGAGCCCGTCGGTGACGGCGGCGAGGTAGGGCCGGTGCTGCGCCCGCGTCGACTGGAAGACCACGTCCAGCCCGGAGCGCCAGGCGTGCGCCGCGGCGGTCGGGGTGTTCGGCTCGGTGCGGTGCAGGACGGTCGCGCCGCCGGTGGCCGCCGCATCCGAGATCACGAAGCCCTCGAAGCCCCACTCCTCCCTCACGATCTCGGTGAGGAGCCACGCGTTCTGGGTGGCGGGCACACCGTCCACCGAGTTGTAGGCGGTCATGAGTGAGCGCGCCCTCCCGCGCTCGAAGGCGGCCCGGAAGGGGGGGAAGTCCCGCTCGCGCAACCGGCGCTCGCTCCGCTCGATGGCGTTCGAGTCCCGCCCCCCCTCGCCCACATTCGCCACGAAGTGCTTCGGGGTTGTGATCACCCCGGCCGTCTCGAAGGCGCGCATGAAGGCCACCCCCATCTCGGCGCTCAGATAGGGGTCCTCGCCGTACGTCTCCTCCACCCGCCCCCAGCGGGCGTCGTCGGCCAGGTTCACGACCGGGGAGAGCGCCTGGCGCACCCCCCGGCTGCGCGTCTCGGCCGCGATCGCGCGCGCCACGCCGCCGACCAGCGCGGTGTCGAAGGTGGCCGCCAGCCCCAGCGCCTGCGGGAAGGCCGTGGCGCCGTCCCGCGTCAGCCCATGCAGCGCCTCGTCGAAGGCGATCATCGGGATCCCCAGCCGGGTCTCCTCCACGAAGTAGCGCTGGATCGCGTTGATGCGCTCGGCGTGCAGCCGCGCGGCCTCCGCGGCTCCGACCTCCTCCACCCCCTCGCCTTCCGCGACCTCGATCTGGAGTCCGAAGGCCCCCGCCGGGTAGCGGTCGTCGGGATCGTCGAGCGACCCCGGGCTCATGTAGAGCTGCCAGAACTTCTCCTCGAGCGTCATCCGCGCGAGGAGGTCGGCGACGCGCTCCTCGACCGGCGCCGAGGCGTCGCGGTAGAGCTGCGCCCGGGCCGTTGTGGGGAGGAGGAGGCTCAGGGCGAGGAGGAGGAGGGATGGGGTGCGTGGTGCGGTGGAGGTCATGGGGGATCCTGGAGGGGACGATCGAGATGCGCCAGCCGGAAACTGCTCAGCGCTACGATATCCGTGTCCGGCCCGCCCGATTCACTCGTTCGTTTCCGCCACGAGTCTCGCGATGTGAGGACGCACCGCGGGGACGTCTACGGTGGCCGTCTGCCATACCACATCCAGGTCCACCACGAAGTAGTCATGAACGAGCTTGTGGCGAAGCCCCGTGATCTCCGTCCACGGCACCTCTGGATGGTTGCCGGTCACTTCCCTGGTCACTCTTCCCGCGGCCTCGGCCACTCGGTCGATAGCGTCCAGCATGTGCCGCAGGAAGACGGCATCAGGCCGCATCATCGAAAAGCACCGCCGCGGAGGAGAGGATCGAGTCCCTCATGTAGGGGCTCAGGCCTGGCTCCGTCACGAGGTCCACGGGCCGACCGAAGAACGAGGAAAGAGCCTCCTCGCACCGGATCAGGCCGAAGAAACCGGTCGGGGACGCGAAATCCGCGATCAGGTCCACGTCGGAATCCGGGCGCTCCTCGCCCCGTGCGGTGGATCCGAAGATCCGAAGCCGCTTCACGCCGTGCTGCCGGCAAAGCTTCGCGAGTCGCGTTGTGTCGATCGTCACCATGGCTGAATTCCGCGTGTCTCGACCCGCACCTTTCAGACCTCCACGATCATCTGGAGTGCGGATCATGAAGGTAGCCCCCGAGGGGCTCGGGGACACGCGCGACGGGCTCGTCCCTCGACGGCTGCATCAGCACTTCGCACATCACGCACCGCCACCTCGATCCACCGAGTCCAGGCCCGCCCGGACCCCGGCCAGGGCTTCCGCTCGTTCGAGCGCATCGAGCAACGCCTGGTACGATTCCGCGTCCTGCACCACGAGTTCGGCGCGGCCATGGACCGTCAGCACCTCGGGACGCCCGCTCTTCTTCAGGCGATCTACGTGCTCGCGGGTCTTTCTCTGGAAATCACTGAGCGAGTAAATGTCTCCTGCCTTGACCATCGATCCTCCGGGCGCATGATATTTCCTGCTTATTCAATGTATGTCTGCGGGACGAAGCGTCAACCGCATCCGCCTCCAACTCGCCGTCCTGCACGATGTCCGCCGCGGGACGGTGGATCGAGTTGCGCCACCCGAAG
>JAVVEY010000108.1:0-8905 GCA_032250675.1 Longimicrobiales bacterium
CCCCATCACCCCCACCGTCAGCGCCAGGAGGACGCCCTGGAGCACGCGGAGGTCGGCGGTATAGAGCCACGGGAAGACCGCCTCGATCGCGGGGTCGATGACGCGCGCGCTCCAGCGCATGAAGGGATCGGCCATCGCCATCCCCCCCGACACCCCCTCGGCGACCGACGACATCACCGGCATCGAGATCACCATCCCGACCGCCGCGGCGAGGAGCGCCACGATCGCCTTGGTGCGCAGCCGCCGGAACTCGACCTCCCCGGCGCGGTCCTGCTCCCCCTGCTCGTCGAGCGCGCTCGCGCCCGTCTCGGGGAGGCGCGCGCCGTAGCCCACCGCCTCGATCGCCGCGATCAGCTCCTCGGGGGTGAGCCGCTCGGGATCGAAGTCGATGACGGCGTTCTCGAGCATGAGGTTGACCGAGGCGGCCCGCACGCCTTCGCGCTTCTCGAGCGCGCGCTGCACGCGCGACGAGCACGCCGCGCACGTCATCCCCTCGACGGTGAGGGTGGTGTGCCCCGGCTCGGGGGTGTCGGCGCGCGGCGCGTCCGGCGCCTCGGCGGGTGCGTCGTCCGGTGCGTCGGCGGGCGCCCCCGCGGGCGGGGTGGGCATCGTCTCCACCTCAGCGCTGCCCCTCCACGCGGGCGGCGTAGCCTTCTTCGCTCACGGCGTCCGCGAGGCGGTCGGCGGGGAGGCGCGCGGCGTCGTGCCGGACGGTGGCCGAGCCGATCTCGACCGCTTCGACCGAAGCGCCCTCGACGCCTTCGAGCGCGGAGCGCACCGCGCGCACGCAGTGGTCGCAGGACATCCCTTCGATGGTGAGGTGCGTCGTGGTCATGGAGGTGCCTCGTGGGGTGTGGGTGGGCGTCGTCGTCTCTTCCGGCATATACCCCCCGGGGGTACATACGAAAGGTACACGAAGCGCCCCCCCTCCTTCAAGCCCTCAGCCCTCGCCACCGAGACCGCAGCCGTCCTGGCCACCGAGACCGCACCTGTGGCCGAGCCCGAGACCCCGGATCGCACCCGGGCGATTCGATCGCTCGCGCCTCGGGAGGAGTGACGTCAACTGACCATTCGAGGGCTCTGCTTTCGTGGGAGGTCTCGTAGCGGCAATTATTGTCAATAAGGTGACACGACCCGGGCGTCAGCTTCGACGGAGGGCAGTTGACCTCGATAGTTGACGCCAAGTGACACCCGGCTTCCCGGACACCCGGTCGGGGTCACTTTGCGTCTCCCACCTCGCACTCGCGCCCCACGCCGCGAAGGCTGGAGCGTGACGCCGCCCCCCCTCACCGCCCTCCCGGCCGGTACGTCCGCTCCGCATTCGCCTCGACATCCGCCCGGTAGAAGCGCACGTCGCGCAGATTCCCGGTGGCGTAGCGCTCCGCCTGGTCGTTGAAGTGCGGCGAGTCGGGGTCGTGGTTCAGCCCCCCGGCGGTGACCGCCCGCGCCCGCAGCGCGCCGGGGCCGCCGAACTCGACGACCGCCACGAAGGAGTTCCCGCTCGTCCCGTACCACCGCTTCGTGTCGGGGTACTGCCGCGCGCCGAAGGAGGCGAGGGTGCCCCAGAGCGACGACGCGAAGCCGACCGGGGTGCTCGGGAGGGTGTCGTTGAAGGGCTGCACGATCTCGCCATTCACCCGCTGGAAGCGATTGATCTCGCCCCACGGCGTCTCGATCGAGCCGAAGTCCGCCTCGAGCGCCTCGACCGCGTCGGCGAGCGCCTCGACCGGCGCGCTGCCCCTCCGCATCCGGGTCGCCCAGTAGACCCCGATCGAGGTCGGGATCGACTCGACCCCCCACCGCCGGTCCCACCCGCGGAGGTGCGCGATCGCCGGGGCGAGCGCGGTCTTCTCGGCACCCGCGGGCATCGCGGCGTAGTCGGCAAAGAGCCGCGGGAGCGCCTCGTCGAACCACGGCATCTGCGTCGAGTAGGCGGTCTCGACGAGCCCGTCGAGGGTGAAGTCGGTCCGACCGGGGAGAAGCCGGAGCATGTGCACGCCGCGCGGGTTCTCGCGCCCCCGGTCCATGTAGGCGGGGAAGTCGTCGCGGTCCGGGCTCGCCGCGCCCGCCGCCGAGTAGGGCCAGTTGTTCGAGCAGAAGGCGAAGCCGGTGGCGGGGTTGATCGAGTTCGGCGACTCCTCGAGGGAGTGCACGCCGTTCCAGTCGGTGGCGGGGTCGCTCCCGTCGACGGGAGCCGAGTAGTCGAAGCGGGTGTCGCGCACCGGTATGAAGTTCGAGTGAAGGTAGGCGACATTCCCCTCGGCGTCAGCGAAGACGGTGTTGTTGGACGAGTTGGTGTGCGTCTCCATGACCTCGAGGTAGGCGTCGAGGTTGGCCGCCTTCGTGCGCGAATACGACTGGATGAGCGCGCGCATCGGCTCCTCCATGAGCGCGGTGGCGATCCAGCGCCCGTCCTCGGCGGAGCGCACGATCGGGCCGTGGTGCGTGCGGTACGTCGTGAAGGTGCGTTCGGCCATCGAGCCGTCCTCGGCGCGGTAGCGCACCGTCGTCTCCTTCGTCTCGACGGGGCGGAGCTCATCGCCGTAGCGGTAGAAGAGTCCGTCGTCGGTCTCGACGATCGTCTCGGCGAACTCGTCGATATTGTCGACCGAGCTCGAGGTGTGCATCCACCCGGCGGTCTCGTTGAAGCCCTGGTAGACGAAGAACTGCCCCCAGGTGAGTGCGCCGTAGGCGTTGAGCCCCTCCTCACTCACGAGGTGCGCCTCGTGACGGAAGAAGAAGGAGGTGTGGGGGTTGATGAGGAAGAGGGACTTGCCGTCGACGGTGTTCTCGGGCGCGATCGCGATCCCGTTGGAGCCGGAGGGCTCGAGGTCGGGATCGGGGTGCGCGAGGCCGTCGGCCCAGGGGGCGCGGGCGGCGGGCGACGCCATGGCCGGATCGGCCGAGGTCGCTCCGGCGGGCGACGCCATGGCCAGCCGCGCCGGCGACGCCCCTTCCCCACCCCGCGGCGCGCGCCGGAGCGCCTGCCGCGACGCCTCGGGATCGCCGTAGAACGCCTCGAGCCGCTCGAGCCTCACCCGTTCGATATCGCCGCCGATCGAGCCCTCGCTGAAGGAGAGCGCCATCCACGGCTCGAAGTGGTCGAGCACCATCGGCTCGACCTCGGGGTGCGTGGCGAGGTAGTAGTTCAGCCCGTCCGCCCACGCGTCCATGAGGTCGCGCAGCCACTCCGGGCTCTCGGCGTACATCGCCTGCAGCTCGACAGGATCGATGAAGAGCTTCATCCGGAGGTCCTGCCAGAGCCGCTCTTCGCCGTGCGCCTCGGCCATCCGTCCGAGCGAGGTGAGGAAGTTCGTCTCGATCCGGTTGAAGTCGTCCTCGGCCTGGGTGTACATGAGCCCGAAGACGACGTCGGCGTCGGTGGGGGCGTAGATGTGCGGCACGCCCCAGTCGTCGCGGATGATCTCGACGCGCTCGGCGCGGGCGTCGAGGCGGGCGAGGTCGGGGCCGGATTCAGCCGGAGCGCACGCCTGCAGCGGGGCGAGCGCGATGAGGAGAACGAGCGAACGGAAGAAAGCTTGCTTCATGACGTCTTGCCTTCGGTGTCGGGGCACGTGCGAAGCCCGTCTTGCGGCAGGGAGGGAGCCGGGAAGGACTCCACGGTGGAGGGCTCCATTCTAGGGCGCCGACCCCCGTACGAGCCAGTGCGCCCTCCCCGAAGGGTGCCGTCACCCGGGGGGTACGGCATATACTTGTCCGGTGCGGCGCCCTGCCGCTCGACTTCCACGATTCACGAGAGGCCACTTCCATGACCGGTACGACGCTCCAACCCGTGAGAGGATTCCTCCTGGGTGCCCTCGCGGCGCTCGCGTTCACCGCCGCGCCCGCCGCGGCACAGAAGCCGATCCAGCTCGCCCTCGTCGCCCCCGACCTCCAGCTCGTCGACCAGGAGGAAGCGGTGCGGGGTCTCCGCCTCAGCCTCTACGGCAACAATGTGCGGATGACGGGCTTCGATCTCGGACTCGTCGCGCAGACGACGGAGATGTTCAAGGGGTTCCAGTACGGGCTCGTCACCCTGAACGAAGGGAACGCCAAGGGGGTCAGCATCGCCGCCGTCAACGTGACGCAGGGGTTCATGCAGGGGCTGCAGATCGCGCTCGTCAACTCGGGCGCCAGGGCCGAGGGACTCCAGCTCGGCGGCTTCAACCACTCGCGCAACTACGAGGGTCTGCAGCTCGGCCTCGTCAACTACGCCGCGCAGATGGAGGGGGTGCAGCTCGGGCTGATCAACATCATCAAGGAGGGGGGAGTCTTCCCGGTCCTGCCCCTCGTGAACTGGTCGCTGAATCGCCAGTAACCGATCGGCGGGAGAGAGACCGATCGGGGGTGCGGGCACGATTTGACGCCCCCGAGGACTTCTCCATCTTCGGGCGGCCCATCCGCGCGGCGTGACGCACGGATGGGCCGAGGCCCGCTCCATCGAACGCCCCCGTCGCCCGTGACATGACGCTTCTCCTCATCCTCCTCATCCCGCTCACGGGCGCGCTCCTTCCGCCCTGGTTCGTGCGGTGGGGCCGTACACAGAGCGCGCTGGCGGCCGGGGGCGTGGCGGCGGCGTCCTTCATCCTCCTCATCTCGCTCCTCCCGCGCGTCCTCGCGGGCGAAACGCCGGCCTTCGATGTGCCGTGGATGCCCGCGATCGGGCTCGATCTGGCGCTCCGTCTCGACGGCCTCGGGCTCCTCTTCGCGCTCCTGATCCTCGGGATCGGGCTCCTCGTGATCCTCTACGCGCGCGACTACCTCTCGCGCGAGGATCCGATGGGGAGGTTCTACGCCTTCCTCCTCTTCTTCATGGCCTCGATGCTCGGGGTCGTGCTCGCCGACAACCTCTACCTCCTCCTGATCTTCTGGGAGCTGACGAGCCTCAGCTCCTTCCTCCTGATCGGCTTCTGGAAGCACCTCCCCGAGGCGCGTCAGGGCGCGCGGATGGCGCTCGTGATCACCGGGGGCGGCGGGCTCGCGATGCTCGCCGGCTTCGTCCTCCTGGGGCAGATCACCGGCACCACGCAGATCAGCGAGATCCTGGCGGCGGGCGACGTCGTGCGCTCCAGCGCGCTCTACGCGCCGATGCTGCTGCTGGTGCTCCTCGGCGCCTTCACGAAGTCCGCGCAGTTCCCCTTCCACTTCTGGCTGCCGCACGCGATGGCGGCGCCCACGCCGGTCAGCGCGTACCTGCACTCGGCCACGATGGTCAAGGCGGGGGTCTTCCTCCTCGCGCGCTTCCACCCCGCGCTGGCGGGCACGCAGCTCTGGTTCGTGGTGGTCACCGGCGTCGGGGTCGCGACGATGGTGATCGCCGCCTACATCGCGCTCAGCCGCCACGACCTCAAGGCGCTCCTGGCGTACTCGACGGTGAGCCACCTGGGGATCATCACCGCGTGCTTCGGGCTCGGCACCCCGGCGGCGGCGGTGGTGGGCGTCTTCCACATCCTGAACCACGCCGCCTTCAAGGCGAGTCTCTTCATGAACGCCGGGATCATCGATCACGAGACGGGCACGCGCGACCTGCGCCGCCTCTCGGGGCTGCGGCACGCCCTCCCCGTCACCGGGCTGCTCGCGCTCGTGGCGTCGGCGGCGATGGCGGGGCTGCCGCCGCTGAACGGCTTCCTGAGCAAGGAGATGTTCTTCGAGGAGGTGGTGCACGCCGAGGCCCACTTCGGCCCCGGGTGGCTCCTCCCGGTGATCGTGACGATCGGCGGGCTCTTCAGCGTGGCGTACTCGATCCGCTACGTGGCCGACGCCTTCGGCGGTCCCCCCGCCACCGATCTGCCGAAGGCGCCGCACGAGCCGCCCCGGACGATGCGCCTCCCCGTCGAGTTCCTCGTGCTCGCCTGCGTCGCGATCGGGCTCTTCCCGAACGCCGTCGCGGGGCGCCTCCTCGAGGCCGCCGCGGGCGCCACGGTCGGGGGCGAGCTCCCCTACTACTCGCTGGCGCTCTGGCACGGCTTCAACGCGCCGCTCCTCATGAGCGCGATCGCGATCGCGGGCGGCGCGGTGGCGTGGCGGATGCGCGGGCGCGTGATCGCGCTGCACGAGGGCCCACTCGTCCTCCCGCGCGGCAAGGCGATCTTCGAGGCGGCTCTCGCGCGCGGCGTGGCGGCGGCCTCGGCGGTGACCGGCGCGCTCGAGACGGGCTCACTGCAGCGCTACCTCCTGCTGCTGGCCGTCGTCACCGTGGCCGCCGTCGGCGGCCCGCTCCTCACCGCCTCGTGGAGCGCGGGTGACGCGGTGACCACCCCGCTCGATCCGGTCAGCGGCGCCTTCTTCCTCTTCCTCGTCCTCGGCACCGTGGGCACCGCGGTGCTGCACCGCGACCGCATCCGCGCGCTCGTCTTCATCAGCGTCGTGGGGCTCGTCGTCTCGCTCGCCTTCGTGCACCTCTCGGCCCCCGACCTCGCGCTCACGCAGATCTCGGTGGAGGTCGTCACGATCGTGCTGCTGCTGCTGGCGCTGCACCTCCTCCCCGAGCAGAGCCCGCGCGAGGAGTCGCGCGGGGTGCTCGCGCGCGACGCCCTCGTGGCCGGGGCGGCCGGCACGGCGATCGCGACCGTCTCGTGGATCCTCCTCACCACCGATGTGGCGACGATCTCGGACTTCTTCCTCGCCGAGAGCAAGCCGGGGGGCGGGGGCTACAATGTGGTCAACGTCATCCTCGTCGACTTCCGCGGCTACGACACCTTCGGCGAGATCACCGTGCTCGGGATCGCCGCGCTCGGGATCTACGCGCTGATCGAGGGGATGGGGGTGCCCGAACGGTGGCGCGTGGGCTCGCCGATGGACGAAGTGCGCTACCCCCTCCTCCTCACCACGGTGGCGCGCGTCGCGCTCCCCCTCTCGCTCGTCGTCTCGATCTACCTCTTCATGCGCGGCCACAACGAGCCGGGCGGGGGCTTCATCGCGGGGCTCGTGACCGCGGTCGCGCTCATCATCCAGTACATCGCCTCGGGGATCGGGTGGACGCGCGAACGACTCGGGCGCGACCTGCACCAGGTGATCGGCGCCGGAATCCTCATCGCCGCGCTCACCGGGATCGGCGCGTGGATCTGGGGCTTCCCCTTCCTGACCGGGTGGTTCGACTACATCCACCTCCCGGTGCTCGGCGAAGTCGAACTCGCCTCGGCCGTCCTCTTCGACCTCGGGGTCTACCTGACGGTCGTGGCGGTCGTTCTGCTCATGCTCACCAATATGGGGAAGATCCGGAACGCCACCGCGGTCGACGTCCCCGACGACCAGGACTGACGCCGTGGAACTCCTCGTCACCCTCTCGGTCGGCGTGCTCGTCGCGGGCGGCGTCTTCCTGATCCTCCGCCCGCGCACCTTCTCGACGATCCTCGGGCTCTCGCTCCTCTCGTATGCGGCGAACCTCTTCATCTTCGCGTCGAGCTACATCCGCACCGGGCTCGCGCCGCTCGCCTCGATCAAGGACGCCGACTTCCCCGACCCGCTCCCGCAGGCGCTCGTGCTGACCGCGATCGTGATCAGCTTCGGGATGACCGGCTTCGTCGTGGTGCTCGGGTTGCGCGCGCACACCGAGCTCGGGAGCGATCACGTCGACGGAGCCGAGCCCGAGGCCGCGCCCGGGTCCGGGGCAGGGGCAGGGGCAGCGCCGGAGGGCACCGCATGAGCCACCTCCCGATCCTCCCCGTGGTGCTGCCGGCGCTGACCGCCGTCACGCTCCTCCTCGCCGCGCGGCTGGCGATCGCGACCCAGCGCGCGCTGAGCCTCCTCTCGATCTTCGCGCTCGTCGGGGTGAGCATCGCGCTCATCGCCGAAGCCTCGACGGGCACGCTCACCCCCTATCGCCTCGGCGACTGGTCGGCGCCCTTCGGGATCGTCCTCGTCGTGGACCGGCTCGCCGCCCTCATGGTCGCGCTCACCGCGCTCCTCGCCGTGGCCGTCGCGGCCTTCGCGGCGCGCGGGTGGGACCTCGCCGGGCGCAACTTCCACGCGCTGCTCCACTTCCAGCTCATGGGGCTCAACGGCGCCTTCCTGACGGGCGACATCTTCAACCTCTTCGTCTTCTTCGAGATCCTCCTGATCGCCTCGTACGGGCTGATGCTGCACGGCGGGGGACGCGAGCGCGTGGGCGCCGGGGTGCACTACGTCATCCTCAACCTCGGCGGCTCGGCGCTCTTCGTGATCGGGCTCGGGATGGTGTACGGCTCGCTCGGCACGCTCAACATGGCCGACCTCGCGCTGCGCGTGCGCGAGGTGCCCGCCGGGCTCGAGGCGGTGGTGCAGGCCGCCGCGCTCCTCCTCCTCGTGGTCTTCGCGCTCAAGGCCGCGCTCCTCCCCCTCTACTTCTGGCTGCCGCGCACCTACGGCGCGGCGTCCGCCCCGGTGGCCGCGCTCTTCGCGATCATGACGAAGGTGGGGGTGTACGCGATCGTGCGCGTCTACACCCTC
This sequence comes from Longimicrobiales bacterium, assembly GCA_032250675.1. Taxonomy (GTDB): domain Bacteria; phylum Gemmatimonadota; class Gemmatimonadetes; order Longimicrobiales; family Gaopeijiaceae; genus Gaopeijia. The sequence goes on from JAVVEY010000108.1 coordinate 8,428, forward strand.
GTCTTCCCGGGCGAGGCGGCGGTGCTCGGAGGGCTCCCCGGGCGGGTGCTCCTCCCCGTCGCGCTCGCCACGATCGTCTTCGCCGCGCTCGGCGCGCTCGCCGCGAGGACGCTGCGCGGGATGGTCGCGAACCTCCTCGTCGTCTCGATCGGGGTGATGATGACCTCGATCGCGCTCTTCACCGAGGCGTCGCTGGCCGCCGGACTCTACTACATGGTGCACTCCACCCTGATCGTGGCCGCGCTCTTCCTGATCGTCGAGATGATCGCCGCCGAGCGGGGCGACGCGCGCGACGCGCTCACCTCCGCCCCGCAGGTCACCCACCCCGCCCTCCTCGGCACGCTCTTCTTCGTGGCCGCCGCGGCGGTCGGCGGGCTGCCCCCCTTCGGCGGCTTCCTCGGCAAGGTCTACGTGCTGCAGAGCGCGGCGGGCGCGCAGAGTGTGGCGTGGATCTGGACGATCGTGCTCGGGGGGAGTC
>JAVVEY010000109.1:0-8809 GCA_032250675.1 Longimicrobiales bacterium
GCCCGGTGCCGGTCGTCGTGTCGCCCGCGGGGGCGAGGGTGAGTCCGTTCAGCGCGAGGGTGACCTCCACCGCCGGACCCGTGACGGTGTCGCCATCGAGGGGCGCGGTGATCGTCACCGTGGGCGTCTCGACCGTACCGGCGTCGACCCCCGGCTCCGACGACGCGTCACCGGACGAGGGGGCCGGCTCGGCGCACGCCGCGAGCACGACGGAGAGGAAAAGAAGACGGAGGCGGCTCGCAAGAGGAGACATCGGCGGTCGGGTGTCTGAAGATGGAGGTGGAATCGAAGAGGGTTGTGTCCGATGTAGGGAACGATGTCGCGTTTCGCGTGGTGTCACGCAAGGATATGGTCCTCATGCGGTGTCGATGGGGGTGGCGGAGTCGGCGTGACGGGGGCGATTCCCATCTCGCGGAGGGTGCGTGTGTCGGTGCCGGATCCCGAGGCCCTTCGTCACCTCGCCGGCGAAGGCGCGGATCCCGAGGCGCGTGACCGATGCGGCGACGAGGAGGAGGAGGACGACGAGGGCGCCTTCCTCGATCGGGCCCGGGGTCTCTTCGGTGAGGGTGGCGATCGAGGGGATCCCGAGGTCGACTCCCGCGAGGAGGAGATCGAGGGTGAGTCCCATGCCGACGGCGAGGGTGACGAGCGTCGTCGCGAAGCGAATCGCGGCGGCCCTCCCGTGCAGCGAGGAGAGCACCCCGAGCGTCGTCACATTCGTCGCCGGACCGGTGATGAGGAAGGCCACCGCGGCGCCCGGACCGAGTCCCCCCGCCATGAGCGCGGCGACGAGCGGAGTCGCCGAACTCGCACAGACGTAGGTCGGAAAGCCGAGCGCGGCGAAGAGGAGCACATCGAGCCCGGCGGGGAGACGCGCGAGCCCGCCACCCGCGAGGAGGGGAGCCGCGAGGGCGGCGATCCCGAGTCCGACGAAGACCCACGGCGCGGTCTCGTCGACGACCCGCCCGAACCCCACGCGGAGGGCGCTCTCGAGGGTACGCCGCTCGGGTCCCGAGGTGATCGCGTCGGAGGGCGACTCCCCGCCGACGCCCAGGCCGCACCCGTCGCAGGCGCACGCCTCGTTCCCGGCCTCCGCCTCGCCGTGCCGCTGCACCCACGCGCCCACGCTCCACCCCACCAGGAGCGCGGCGAGCGCCGCGGCAGCCACCCGGATCCCCGTCATCTCGGCGCCGAGGAGGGGGAAGGAGAGGAGGATCGCGTCGAGGCCGAGCTCCGGGGTGGCGACGAGGAAGGCCATCGCCGCGGTCGGCGCCGCACCCCGCCGGATCAGCGTCTGGTAGAGGGGAACGACGCCACACGAACAGACGGGAAGGGGGAGCCCGACGAGCATCCCGCGTCCCGCGCTCGACGCGGGTCCCCCGCGGGACATCCAGCGGATCGAACTCGCCGGCATGAAGACGAAGATGAGCCCCGCGAAGAGGTAGGCGATCACGAGGGCGGGGGCGCTGATCGCCGCGAGTACCCGGAGTCGGTGGAGGAATTCGAGACCGCTGTGGGCACCCCCCGCGCCTTCGGAGAGCGCGACCACGACGAGGAGCGCGAAGGCGAGGATCGCGCCGGTGCCCTCGCGGGTGCGCCGCGGTGATCCCGGGGGCGCATCCGGCGCGAGCTCGGGCGAGCGGTGGAAGATGACGTGCACCAGCGATCCGCCCACGAAGGCCTGGTAGAGCTCGACCCCCCCGCTCCCGACGAGCGCCGAGAGTTCCGCGCCCCCGACCCATCCGACCACCGTCACGACGCCGAGCCCCGCCAGCGCGAGCACGGCCTGGGGCGCACCGAAGATCGAGCGCACCATCCACCACACCGCGAGTCCCACCGGGACGCGGTGCAGCACCACCGCGAGGGCGAAGGAGGCGTCGCCGGCGCCCGAGACCGAGGGGAGCGCGGCGCCGTCGAGGAGCCCGTGCAGCGCCATCCCCGTCACCCCGAGCGCGAGGGCGAGCTGGTCGGTGCGGCCCTCGGGATCGCGCAGGAGCTTTTCGGCACCGAGAGGCGCCCAGAACCCCAGAACGAGGGCGACGATCGGGAGGAGCGAGAGATGCTCCAGCGCCTCCGGCACGAAGTGGAGGAAGATCAGCCCGGGGACGGCGACCACGATGAAGCCGTCGAGGAGGGAGGTGAGCCCGCGTCGCGCGCCGAAGACGGCGAGGAGGAGGGGACCGACGACGAGGGCGGTCAGGGAGGCGAGGAGCCAGATCATCGGGATGGGTGCGGGAGATTCTCTTCGTGGTATCTTGCAAGATGGCCCCTGCCGCATCCGCGGGCTACCGGGTGGAGCCTCGCGTACCGGCCGGGGCGTCTTCCTCGTTCCGAGGTTTCGTCATGCAGATCGTCGCACCCAGCGAAGTCGAGCCCGATGAGCGGCGCACCGCGCTCACCCCGGATGTGGTCCGACGCCTCGTGTCGGCCGGAGACTCGATCCGTGTCGAGGCGGGGGCGGGGAGGGGATCCCGGATCGCCGACGCCGACTTCACCGATGCGGGCGCGCGGGTCGTGCCTCCGGGCGAGCTCCTCGCCGGCGCCGAGGTCGTCGTGCGGGTACAGCCCCCCTCGGTCGAGGCGATCGGGAGCCTCCCCCGGGGGGTCGTGCACCTGAGCCTCCTCGACCCGTACCGGAGCCCGGAACGGCTCGAGGCGATGGCGCGCGCGGGGGTCACGGCGATCTCGCTCGAGATGGTCCCCCGCTCGACGCGCGCGCAGAAGCTCGATGTCCTCTCCTCGCAGGCGAGTCTCGCCGGGTACGCCGCCGTCCTCGCCGCGGCGCGCGCGCTCCCGAAGATCTTCCCGATGATGATGACCCCGGCCGGGACGATCCCGGCCGCGCGGGTCTTCGTGATCGGTGCCGGCGTGGCGGGGCTGCAGGCGATCGCGACGGCGCGGCGGCTCGGCGCGCGGGTGGAGGCCTTCGATACCCGCCCGGTGGTGGCCGAGGAGGTACGATCGCTCGGGGCGAAGTTCGTCGAGATCGACCTCGGCGGTGAGACGGGGCAGACGGAGCAGGGGTACGCGCGCGAGCTCACACCCGAGCAGCTCGCGCGTCAGAAGGAGGGGATGGCCGACGCGATCGCGCGTGCCGACGTCGTGATCACGACGGCGCAGCTCTTCGGACGTCCCGCTCCGCGGATCGTCACGCGGGAGATGGTCGCCGCGATGCGCCGCGGCTCGGTCGTGATCGACATGGCGACGGCGACCGGGGGGAATGTCGAGGGCTCACGGCACGGCGAGACGGTCGAGGTGGACGGTGTGCGCGTCGTGGGCCCCGCGAACCTCCCCGCCGAGGTCTCGGTGGATGCGACCCGCGTCTTCGCCTCGAATGTGGCGGCCTTCATCGAGGAGTTCAGAGACGCCGAGTCGGGCGCCTTCCGCGTCGACCTCGACGACGAGATCCTCGCTCGCTCGGTCGTGACGCACGCCGGCGATGTCGTTCACCCCGACCTGAGGGAGCGCACCTGATGGAAGCCATCCTCCTCACCTTCATCCTCGTGCTCTCGATCTTCCTCGGCTTCGAGCTGATCTCGAAGGTTCCGGCCACGCTGCACACCCCGCTGATGTCGGGGTCGAACGCGATCTCGGGGATCACCCTCCTCGGCGCGCTCACGGCAGCGGGAGCCGAGGAGGGGACGCTCTCGATCGCGCTCGGCCTTCTGGCGGTCATCTTCGCGACGATCAATGTCGTCGGCGGCTACCTGGTGACCGACCGGATGCTCCGCTTCTTCAGAAAGAGAGACGACCGGTGAGTCCCGTCGCGATCAACCTCGTCTATATCGGGGCGGCGGCACTCTTCATCGTGGGGCTCAAGATGCTCGGTCGTCCCGAGTCGGCGACGCGCGGGAATGCGTTGAGCGCGCTCGGGATGGCGATCGCGGTGGCGGTGACGCTCTTCTCGCGCGAGATCCTCACCTTCGAGTGGATCGTCGTCGGGGTGGTGATCGGCTCGGGGGTGGGGGCGGTGGCCGCGCGGCGCGTCGCGATGACGGGGATGCCCGAGATGGTGGCGCTCTTCAACGGATCGGGTGGCGCCGCGTCGCTCCTCGTGGGGTGGTCCGCGCTCGAAGCGAGCGTGCTCCTCGGGAGCTCGACGCTCTCCACCTTCTCCCTCATCACCGTCGCCCTCTCGATCGTGATCGGGGGGGTCACGACGACGGGGAGCGTGGTGGCGTGGGGCAAGCTCTCGGGGCGGATGGGGTCGGCCCCCGTCCTCCTCCCGGGGCAGGCGATCGTGAATCTCGTACTCGTCGCGGTCGCGCTGGCGAGCGCGGTGGCCTTCGTCGCGAGCCCGGTTCCGGAGAGTCTCCCCTTCTGGCTCCTCCTCGCCGCAGCGCTCGTTCTCGGGGTCACCACGGTGATCCCGATCGGGGGTGCGGACATGCCGGTCGTGATCGCGCTTCTGAACAGCTATTCGGGGCTCGCGGCGAGCGCGGCCGGTTTCGCGATCGGCAACCTCCTCCTCATCGTGGCAGGCGCGCTCGTCGGCGCGTCCGGACTGATCCTGACCGACATCATGTGTCGCGCCATGAACCGCTCGCTCTCGAATGTCCTCTTCAGCGGATTCGGATCAATCGCCGAAGGGACCGCGGTCGAGGGGGAAGCACACCCGGTGAGCGCGGAGGACGCCTTCCTCATGATCGAGGCGGCGTCGAGCGTCGTCTTCGTGCCCGGCTACGGGATGGCGGTCGCCCAGGCGCAGCACGTCGTGCGTGAACTCGCGGAGGTGCTGGAGCGCAACGGCGCCGAGGTGAGCTTCGCGATCCACCCCGTGGCGGGGCGGATGCCGGGGCACATGAATGTCCTCCTCGCCGAGGCGAATGTGTCGTACGACCAGCTGATCGACATGGAGGACGCGAACCAGATCCTCCCGCGCACCGACGTGGCGATCGTCATCGGCGCCAACGATGTCGTGAACCCGGCGGCGCGCGAGGACGAGGCGAGTCCGATCTACGGGATGCCGATCATCAATGTCGACCACGCGCGCACCGTCATCGTCCTCAAGCGTTCGCTCGGCGCCGGCTTCTCGGGGGTGCAGAACCGCCTCTTCTTTGCGGAGAACACCCGGATGCTCCTCGGTGACGCCAAGACCTCGCTCTCTGCGCTCCTGGGCGAATTCAAGGGATAGCGGAGCGGAGAGGACCGTACCGCGCGTCCCCGAGGTGCCCCGGGGTGGGGGCGTTCCCCACCTCAGCCGCCCCGCCGGAGCTCCTCGGCCACCTGCAGGATTCCCTCGAGGGTCAGGTCGAGGTCCTCGCGGGTGGTGCGGTGGTTCATGAGACAGCAGCGGATCGCGAGGCTCCCCCGGATGCGGGTCGTCGAGGGCGCGGCGATCCCGCGCCGCTGCACCTCGGCCACGATCGCCGCGTTGAAGGCGTCGGGGTCCTCCCCCTCGCGGGGGCGCACCCGGAAGCAGACGATATTGAGGCAGGTCGGGGCCATACGCTCGAGCTCGGGCTCGGCGTCGACCCGCGTCGCGAGATGATCCGCGCCCGCGACGCACCCCTCGATCGCGCGCGCGACGGCATCGGATCCGTGTTCGGCGAGGAGGAACCAGACCCGGAGCGCCCGGAAGCCGCGCGAGAGCTCGGGTCCGTAGTCGCAGAACCACGGCTCGCCGGCCGCGAGTCCGCTCGCCTGTCCCTCGAGGTAGGCCGGGCGGCTGTGGAAGGCAGCGCGGTGGTGGGTCTCGTTGCGCACGAGGACGCACCCGCAGTCGTACGTCACATGCATCCATTTGTGGAAGTCGAAGGCGATCGAGTCTGCGCGCTCGATCCCCGCGAGTCGGGGTCGCAGCGTCTCGCTCAGCATCGCGAGCGCCCCGAAGGCGCCATCCACGTGGAACCAGAGCCGTTCCTCGTCGCACACCCGCGCAATCGCCGTGAGGTCGTCGATCGCACCCACATCGACCGTCCCGGCGTTGCCGATCACGGCGAGGGGCCGAAGCCCGGCGGCGCGATCCTCCGCGATCCGCTCGCGCAGGGCGTCGATCGAGAGGCGTCCGAGGCCGTCGGTCTCGAGCGAGGTGAGCGCGCGCCGTCCGAGGCCGAGGAGGCGGAGCGCGCTCTCGACGCACCGATGCGTGGCGTTCGAGGCGTAGACGCGGAAGGCGCTTCCGCGCTCTCCGAGCCCCTCCTCCTCGATATCCCACCCCGCGAGCGCCTGGCGCGCGGCGGCGAGCGCGATGACGGTGGCCATCGAGGTCCCGCTCGTGAGGATCCCCGAGGCGGAGTCGGGGAACCCGAAGATCCCGCGCGCCCACGCGAGCACCGCGCGTTCCACACGTGCCGCGCCGCTGTTGCGGCCTCCGACATTGGCGTTGATCGTCGCCTCGGCCATCGCGGAGAGGAGCCCGCCCGGGGTGCCCGCGCCATTCACCCACCCCATGAAGCGGGGGTGCACATTTCCCACGCCGAAGGGGAGGATGTGCTCCTCGAGTGTCCGCCACGCCTCGGCCGTGCCGGCGCCGGTGCGTCCCAGCCGGCGGGCCAGGAGGTCGGCGTCGACCTCGGGCATCTCCTGCCAGACCGGGAGCTCGCGCTGATCGCGGATCTGATCGAGGAGCCGGTCGGCCGCCTGGTGCAGCGTCGTCCGGAGCACCTCCCACTCCGCCGGATCGGCGGGATCGAGGGTGCCGAAGGCGGCGTTCGTGGGCGAGCTCTCGGGCGACGGAGCGTCGGACATGGGGATCGGTGAAGTCGGGAGATTGTCGGGAGATCGGAGGGTGCGCCGGCGTGGATGGCGCGGACGGAATGTAACGGTGGCGGAGGCGGGGTCCGGCCTCTACTGTAGGGAGATTCCCACCCCGAACCCACTGGAGATTCCTCGATGACCCGACGCCACCGCCCCCTCCCGATCGCACTCCTCGCCGTGGTGCCGCTCGCAGCGTGCGCCGGCGAGGCGCGCGACCCCGCTGGCGATGAGGCGTCGCTCATGGAGCGTGCACGGGAGATCCACGAGCGCGTCATCACGATCGACACGCACGTCGACATCCGGGCCTCGAACTTCACGCCCGAGCAGAACTACACCGTGAACCTCCCCGGGACCCAGGTCGATCTGCCCTCGATGGAAGAGGGAGGACTCGATGTGGCGTGGCTGATCGTCTACACGGGGCAGGGAGACCTCGACCCCGAGGGGTACGCGGCGGCGTATGCGAACGCCGACGAGAAGTTCGATGCGATCCATCGACTCGTGAACGAATTCGCCCCGGATCGGATCGCCCTCGCCACGAGCTCGGACGAGGTGCGCGCGATCCAGGCCGAGGGGAAGAAGGTCGCGATGATCGGGGTCGAGAATGCCTACCCGATCGGGACCGATCTCTCGCGCATCGAGGCGTTCCACGCGCGCGGCGCGCGCTACATCTCGCTCGCGCACAACGGCCACTCGCAGTTCTCCGATTCGAATACCGGCGAGCGCGATGGGGAGTGGCTCCACGGTGACGGGGTCACCACCGGATTGAGCGACCTCGGCCGGGCCGCACTCGCCGAGATGAATCGCGTGGGGATCATGGTGGATGTCTCGCACCCCTCGAAGGGCGCCTTCATGGAGATGGCGCGGCTCTCGGAGGCCCCGCTGATGGCGTCGCACTCCTCGGCGCGCGCGCTCAACGACCACAGCCGCAACCTCGACGACGAACAGCTTCGCCTCCTTGCCGAGTCCGGCGGGGTGGTGCAGACGGTCGCCTTCCGGAGTTATCTGGATGGGGAGAAGCACGCCGCGAATGTCGAGGCGCGCCGGGCGCTCGGGGACGAGAACGCCGATCCCGGCGAGGCCGCACCACCCGTCGATGTCGCGGACTTCGTGGATCACATCGATTACCTCGTCGATCTCATCGGGATCGACCACGTCGGCATCAGCTCGGACTTCGACGGTGGCGGGGGCGTGCAGGGGTGGGACGACGCCTCCGAGACCTTCAACGTCACCCTCGAGCTCGTGCGGCGCGGCTACACCGAGGAGGAGATCGCGAAGCTCTGGGGCGGCAACCTCCTCCGCGTGCTCGACGAGACGCAGGCGGTGGCGGCACGCCTTCAGGCCGAGGCCGCGCAGCGGTAGCGCCGATGGTGGAGCTGCTCGACCTCGGGGACGACCGCGTCATCGGGCTTCGCGTTGACGGCATGATCCGCGAGGAGGACATGCTCGCGATCACCGCCCGCGTCGAGGAGGCGCTGGAACAGCGCGACACGCTGCGGGCCTATGTCGAGGTGGCGCGACTCACCGGGATCGAGGCGCGCGCGCTCTTCGAGGATCTGCGCCTCGCTCTCCGCCACTGGCGAAAATTCGAACGGAAGGCTGCGGTCACCGACGCCGAGTGGATCGCGCGCGTCGCCGAGATCGTCGATCCCCTCTTCCCCTCGATCGAGGTGCGCGTCTTCCCGACGACGGAGGGTGACGCCGCGCGCGACTGGATCCGTTCGGAGTAGCGCCCCGGATCAGCGCCCGATCGCGCGCTCCAGCGCGGGCGCGCCTCCGACGATCGGGAGCGCCAGGCGCGTGGCTTCCAGATCGAGGGTGAGCCCGGTGCCGGGGTCCGCCCAGAGGGTGAACTCGCGGTCGCTCGAGAAGATCATGAGGCCGAGCCTCTGCCCCGCCGGCACGACCTGGTCGTCGGGCTGGAGGTCGAAGGCGAGGGTCACGAACTCGCCCGGGACGAGGGGTTCGCTCTCCCCGAGGGTGTTCCGATTCTGCGGATCCGCCCATCCGCGCGTGACGATATTCGCCGTCGGCGGCGTGCGCCGGTCGTCGCCCGCCGCGTCCCAGGGGAGTGAGACGAGCCAGACCGAGAGGTTGGCGGCGGGGCGGTCGG
>JAVVEY010000110.1:0-8735 GCA_032250675.1 Longimicrobiales bacterium
CGCCCCGACGGCGAGGCGCGTGAGCTCCCCCCCGACCTCGCGCGCGCCCTCAAGGAGCAGACGCGCGACCGCCTCGCGCCGGCGCGCTACAGCGTGGGCGAGATCGCGGTGGTGGTGCTCGTCGCGCTCGTCGTCCTCGGCCTCGTGGGGGGACATGGGTGGAGGCCCGGGCACCTTCTGGTGCTCATCCCCATCCTGGTGGCATACTGTGCCGCGTCCCTCCTCCTCGTGACCGAGGATGAGCCCCACGACTCGTGACCCGGGCCTCGAGCCCGGAGAGGCCGCGTCATGCCGTTCCGCCACCTCCTCGTTGCGCTCCCCGGAATCGTCGTCGTCCTCCTCGCGGGGGCGGACCCGGGGGAGGCGCAGTGGAGGGGGAATGGACCCTTCCGCGTGCCCGAGCAGAATCCCCTCTACCAGCGCTTCCTGACTCCGCGCCCCGAGCGGGCGGAGCTCCTCGAGCCGGGGCAGATCGAGTTTGCGATGCGGTCGACATACTCGAATATCTTCGAGTTCGTCCGCACCACCGAGGTCGCGGCGACGCTCGACACCGAACGCTCGACGACCGGGATGGAGGTGGTGTGGGCGCCCTCGGCGAGATACGAGGTCGGCGTGCGCGGCGCGATCGTGATCGACTACGGAGGCTTCCTCGACGGGCCGGTCCAGGAATTCCACGACATCTTCAACCTCCCCAACGGCAACCGGGACGACGTCGAGAACGGCAACGTCGATCTCTCCCTCGTCACGCCGGGCGACACGGTCTTCTCGCTCGACGAGGGGGCCCATCTGACCGACCCCGTCGTCTGGGTCGCCGTACCGCTCCTGCGAGGGCGTCGCGCCCTCGCCGCGCGCGTCAGTCTCAAGCTCCCCATCGGCTCGTCGAACCACTCCACCGGGAAGACCGATGTGGGCGTGCAGCTCGACGGGCAGCACGTCTTCACCAACTGGGCGGTCTACTCCGGCCTTGCGGTGAGCACCCTCAACGCCGGGTCGGAGCTCGATCGGTGGGACAAGGATGTCGCGCTCACCTGGCACCTCGGCGGCGAGCGCCGGATCGGAGAGGGGTGGGGGATCCTCGCCCAGTTCCAGGGAAGCACCGCCTTCCTGGAGGGCTTCGGCGACCGCGTGCTCGACCGCGCGCCCGTCAACTTCGGGGTCGGCGCGTCGGGACGCGCCGGCTCGGAGTGGACGTGGCAGGCGGTCTTCACCGAGGATATCCGCTCCAACAGCCCCGCCGTCGACTTCACCTTCGACATCCACCTCTCGCGGGTCATCGGCGGGGGTGGCGGTTGACCCTCCCCCCGGCGCCTCACTAGCTTGCGGCGTGCCCCAGGTCCGCAGGGTGGAAGCTCGCCAACCCCGTCAGGACCTTGCCGGTAGCAGCGGTACGTGATGTGACTGCAGCTGCGGGTCGCCTGGGGCACTTTTTTCTTTCTCCCGGACCCGGCGTGCCGGTGGCGTCGGGGTCCGAGGTCAGCGCAGCGCACATGTCTCATCAGGCTCTCGCCCGCAAGTATCGCCCGCGCCACTTCTCGGAGGTGGCGACGCAGGGGCACGTCTCGGAGACGCTTCGCCGCGCGGTCCAGAGCGGACGGGTGGCGCACGCCTACCTCTTCTGCGGGCCGCGCGGTGTGGGCAAGACCACCGTCGCGCGCGTGCTCGCGATGGCGCTCAACTGCCCCAACCGTTCGGACGAGGGGGAGCCCGACGGTACCTGCGATTCGTGTGAGCGGATCTGGAGCGGACAGACCGCGCTCGATGTGATCGAGATCGACGCCGCCTCCAACCGCGGGGTGGAGGACGCGCGGAGCCTGCGCGAGCGTGCGATGTACGCGCCCTCCGAAGAGGGGCGCTACAAGATCTACATCGTCGACGAGGCGCACATGCTCACGCGGGAGGCGTGGAACGCCCTCCTCAAGATCCTCGAAGAACCGCCTCCCCGCGTGATCTTCTGCTTCGCCACGACCGAACCGCAGAAGATCCAGCAGGCGGCCGCACCGATCCTGAGTCGATGCCAGCGCTTCGACTTTCGCCGGATCGGGGTGTCGGAGATCACCGAGCGCCTGACGGAGGTCCTCGAACGCGAAGGGAGCTCGGCGCCGGACGAGGCGCTCCGCATCATCGCGCGCAAGGCGGATGGGGGGATGCGGGACGCGCTCTCCCTCCTCGACCAGGTGCTCGCCCTCGGGGGGAGCGAGATCACGACCGATTCGGTGCGACGTGTGCTCGGGCTCGTCGCGGATGAGCGCTACCTCGAGCTTCTCGGGATCATCGCCGGGGGGCGGCACGCCGAGATCTTCGGCTTCGTGCAGGAGGTCCTCGACGAAGGCCACGATCTCGTCGAACTCCACCACGGCCTCATCGACGCCCTCCGTGCGCTCCTCCGCCTCCGCCTCGATCCCGACGCGCGGATCCCCGAGGTGGCCGATCACATGCACGCCGAGTTCGTGAAGGTGGGGGAGGGCTTCGCGCCCGCCGACGTGGTCCGGATGCTCTCGCTCGCCTCGGAGCTCGAGAGTACGGGGAGTCTCCGCCGGAGCGGGCATCCGCGCCTCCTCCTCGAGATGCTCCTCCTGCGCCTCACCTATCTCGATCGCACGGTCGAGATCGAGGAGTTGATCCGGGGTCTCGGGGGTGCTCCTCGCGACGACCCTGACCGGCGGGCGGCCGCTGTGTCGACCGCCCCGACCTCCGAGACGCCCCGGGGCGCTGATGCGCCCGATGCGCGTGCGCCCGACGAGCGGCCGCGCGAGGGAGAGGTCGCCGACGAGCCCGACGAGGTCGCCGACGAGCCCGACGAACCCGCGGCCGCTGATGCAGGGGCCGATGCAGCGAACGACGCCCCGGGCGCCCCGAGTCTCGAAGAGGCGTGGCGTGCGGCGCTCGACGCGCACGGAGCCTTCCCGGCGGGCCTCGGGATCCTCCTCCGCGCGGCGGTTCCCGAAGCGGGAGACGGCGAGGGACGGATTTGCGTGGCGGTCGAAGCCTCGGCGGCCGAGCGTTTCGAGGCGGCCGGGATCGGTCCAGACCTCGCCGCCGAGCTCGCCGGGCGCCTCGGTCACCCGGTCCACCTCGTCGTCGTCCCCCTCGAGGGCGGCGGCGATCGGGTCACCCCCGAAACGGTCCGCGAGGGACGCCTGCGCGAGTACTTCGCCGAGGAACCCCTCCTCGAACGCGCAGTACTGGAACTCGACCTCGAACTCCTCGACTGACCACGGTCGGGAGACTCCAACGATGACGACACGATGAAGAATCTTCAGGAATTGATGCAGATGGGGCAGCAGCTCCAGGCGAAGATCACCGAACTCCAGGAGTCACTCGACCGGGAGGAGGTCGAAGGCACCGCGGGCGGCGGGATGGTGACCGTGCGGGTCGATGGTCGCGGAGGGATCAAGGGACTCCAGATCGATCCGACGTGTGTCGACGCGAGGGATGTCGAGATGCTCGAGGACCTCATCCTCGCCGCAGTGAAGCAGGCCCAGGCGAAGGCCCGGGACCTCCACGCCGAAGAGATGAAGAAGGCCACCGGTGGGCTGCCGATGCAGCTCCCCGGCCTCTTCTGAGCGGAGGCACCGAGTCCCCGTGTCGGTGATCGACCAGCTCGTCGAGGAGTTCGAGAGGCTCCCGGGCGTGGGGTCCCGAACCGCGCTGCGCCTCGTGCACCACCTCATGAAGCGTCCGCCCGACGAGGCTCGCCGGCTGGCGGCCTCGATCCGCGAGGTGGCGGATCGCGTCCGACCGTGCTCCACCTGTGGAAACTTCGCGGAAGGAGACCTCTGCGCGATCTGCATGAATACCGCGCGCGACCGGTCGACGATCTGCGTGGTCGAGGAGGCGTTCGAGGTGGGCGCGGTGGAACGGACCGGGGCGTACCGTGGGGTGTATCATGTGCTCGGTGGGCATCTCTCGCCGCTCGACGGGATCGGTCCCGACGAGCTCGCCGTCGCCGCGCTCGAGCGCCGTGTGGCGGAGGGGGGCGTCGACGAGATGATTCTCGCCACGAGTTCGGGGGTGGAGGGGCAGGCGACCGCGGTCTGGCTCGAGGGGCTCTTTCGTCCCCGGGGGATTCGAGTCACGCGGCCCGCCCGTGGGCTGCCGATGGGCAGCGACCTCGAGTATGTGGACGGGAGCACGCTTTCGGAGGCCCTCGCGGCCAGGAAGGAGATGTGATGGGCAGGAAGATCAGGATCGTGGGAGTTACCCTGGCCGCGGCGGCCGTGGCCGGCGCCGCCGTCGCCTGGATCGTGCGCGATCAGGTCACACGACATCGTCGCAACCTCTTCAGCCCACACGCCCTTCAGCGGCTCGCGGCGCTCAGTCACATGAGTCGGGGGCGCGCCTCGGTCAGCGACATCCTCCTCCTGCGCGACTTCATCGCCTGGGAGTCGCGTACCCTCCTCCGCGAGCGGGCGAAGCAGCTTCTCGAACGGATGGAAGAAGAGGCGAAGACGACCGCGCTCGACGCCCCTCGCGCCATCTGAGAGATCCTGCCACCTTGCACGCAGTCCGGCGCGACCCGACCTTGTGCAAGCCGCCCTTCGATCATGAAGGGAGCTTCACCGACCGGCGGATCTCCTCCGCTCCACCCCGCATTTCGAGGATGTCGTGACGGGACCTGTCGTACCCCCCAAGGGCGAGGAGGCGTAGTGTCATGTCGATGATCAACTACGCCAGCCGTGAGATCAACTGCAAGGTGGTCTACTACGGCACCGGGCTCGGTGGCAAGACCACCAACCTCGAGCACATCTACTCGCGCGTGAACCCCGAGACGAAGGGGAAGATGATCTCGCTCGCGACCGAGACCGAGCGGACGCTCTTCTTCGACTTCCTTCCGATCGATCTCGGCGAGATCCGGGGGTTCAAGACGCGCTTTCACCTCTATACCGTGCCGGGGCAGGTGTACTACAACGCCTCACGCAAGCTCATCCTCAAGGGGGTGGACGGGATCGTCTTCGTGGCCGACTCGCAGCGCGAGCGGGCCGAGGCGAATATCGAGGCGATGCACAACCTCCACGAGAACCTCGAGTCGTACGGTTACGATCTGAAGGAGATCCCCTTCGTCATCCAGTACAACAAGCGCGACCTGGAGAATGCGATGCCGGTCGAGGAACTCCGTGCGCAGGTCAATCCGATGGGCGTACCGGACTTCGAGGGTGTGGCGATCGAGGGCGAGGGGGTCTTCGAGACGCTGACCTCCGTCAGCAAGCTGGTCGTCAAGGCGCTCGCCTGAGCCGCGCTCTGCATGGAGCGACGCCTCTCTCTACCCAACCTGATCACCCTCGCGCGGATCGTCGCGTGCCCCGTGATCGCCTTCCTGGCGCTCTCGCCGGGGTTGTCGTCGCGGCTGGCCGCCTTCGTGCTCTTCATCGTCGCCGCGCTGAGCGACCTCTACGACGGATATCTCGCGCGCCGGTACGGGTGGATCACCGATGTCGGCAAGCTCCTCGACCCCCTCGCCGACAAGCTCCTCCTCGCGGCGACCTTCATCCCGATCTGGCTCATCTCGATCCGCCCCGACGGGATGGGCAATCTCCCCTTCATCGGGCCCCTTCCGCTCTGGGTGCTCTTCGTGATCTTCGGGCGCGAGATCTTCGTGACGCTCTTCCGGCAGTGGGCGGTCCGGCGTGGCGAGGTTCTCGCGGCGGGGCGCTGGGGGAAGTACAAGGCGCTCTCCCAATTCCTCTTCGCGGGAGGAGCGCTCCTCTGGTATCCGGTGCAGGGGTGGGCGCATCAGGCGGGATGGATCGGCGGGAGAGGGTGGAGGATCTGGTACCTCGTGCACGGCAGCTGGGTCGCGGTGACGCTCGTCGCCGCGATCCTCCTCACGATCGGGTCGATGGTCGCGTATCTGCGCGCGTACCGGCGCTCGGGGGAGCTCGGGTGAAGGCGGGAGGCGCGCGTTCGATCGTCCTGGCGATCGGCGACGAACTCCTCCTCGGGCGCACGCTCGACACGAACTCCGCGTGGCTCGCCGACCGACTCTCGGTGGTCGGGGTCCCGGTGTCCCGGATGGAGACGGTGCCGGACGACCACGCGTCGATCGTCGGTGCGCTCCGTGCAGCGCGAAGCGAGGCCGCGCTCGTGGTGACGACGGGAGGTCTCGGGCCGACCGACGACGACCGTACCCGGGCCGCCATCGACGAAGCCGTCGGGGAGGCGGAGCCGTTCGACGAGATCCCCAACGCGCGCGGGACCGAGCCGGGACGCTGGGTCCCGCCGCGCGGCGAGCTGGGCGGTGTGCTCGCCCTCCCGGGCCCGCCCCGCGAGATGACGACGGTCTTCACGGCGGCGCTCGATGTGGTCGAGGCGGCGCTCGGAGACCGCCGGCGGGCGGTGCACACGCGGACGATCACCACGACGGGGATCTCCGAGCGGAAGCTCGCCCCCCTCCTCCAGCCCCGGATCGACGGGGTCGAGGCGGTCGAGATCGCCTTCCTCCCCGATCTCTGCGGTGTCGACGTGCGGCTCACGGTACGCGATCGCGACCCGGATGAAGCGCTCCGGCTGCTCGATTCGGCGCAGGCCGAGATCGCCGAGATCGTGGCGCCGTGGGAGGTGACCTCTCCGTCGGGAGATGTCGTCGAGGCGCTCACCGATCTCCTCGTTGAACGGGGGTGGACGCTCGCGGTGGCTGAGAGCTGCACCGGGGGCGGGATCGGTGAGCGGATGACGGCCCGACCGGGTGCCTCGCGCGTCTTCCTCGGCGGGGTGATCGCCTACGCCGACGGTGCGAAGGCCTCGCTCCTCGGGGTGGCGCCGGAGACGATCGCGCGGCACGGTGCGGTGTCGGAGGAGGTCGCCGAGGCGATGGCGCGTGGGGCGGCTCGCGCCTTCGGGGCCGATTGCGGGATCGGGATCACGGGGATCGCGGGGCCCGGAGGCGGGAGCGACGAAAAACCGGTCGGTACCGTCTGCTGGGCCGCGCACACCCCCGACGCCACCGAGGTCGTGGCGCGGCACTTCATCGGGGACCGCGAGGGGGTGCGTCGGCGCTCCGGCGAAGCCGCGCTCGTGCAGCTCCTCCGGATGATCGAGCGCGCGCGATGAGTGCGGAGGGGATCGGCGCGGATCGGGGCTCCACCCCCCCCGGACGGGTGTCGGCGCCCGCGCCGATCGCGGGCACGATTCGCGGCGCCGAGGGGGTGAAGCTCCGGACGTGGAGTTGGCCGCACCCCTCGCCGCGCGGGCGTGTCCAGCTCGTGCACGGATTCAGCGAGCACCTCGGGCGGTACCGCGAGGTGGTCGACGCGCTCCACGACGCGGGGTGGGCGGTCTTCGGTCACGACCACCGGGGACATGGGGAGTCGGAGGGCCGCCGCGGAGTGCTCCGGAGCTTCGACCACCTCCTCCACGACCTCGACCTCGTGCGCCGCCGGGCCGACGCGCTCGCTCCGGGTCCGGGGGCGCCGGTCCTCCTCGGGCACTCCCTCGGGGGGCTCGTCACCCTCCGCTACCTCCAGACCGCCCCTGCACCCCCCTCGCGCGCGATCCTCTCGGCGCCATGGCTCGGGACGCAACTCGTGCTGCCATTGTGGCAGCAGGTGGTGGCGCGAAGCTTGCGACGGATCGCGCCCGACTTCGTGGTGAAGCGCAGGCTCGACACCTCGCTCCTCACGCGTGACGCGGAGCGGGGCGCGCTCTACGCGAACGATCCGCTGGTACATCGCTACGGGTCGCCCGGGGTGCTGGCGCGGGTCGGGGCGGCGCAGGAGGAGGCGATCGCGGGGGGGCTTCCTCCGGGCATGCGCCTCCTCGTGATCCTCCCCCTCGATGATCGGGTGGCGGATCCGGAACGTACAGTGGGATGGGCCTCACGCCTCCCCGCAGGGAGTGTTCAGATCGAACGCTATCCCCGGGGACGGCACGAGCCCTTCCACGACATCGAGCGGTCGGCGGTCCTGGACACCGTGATCGCGTGGTTGAACGAGGAGGGCCCGAGCGGGTCTTCCGCAGAGATATCGGATGAGGGATGAAGCGAGGAGATGATCGTGACGCCGAGGTCGAGGTCGAGGAGACCGAAGCCTCCACGGGAGAGCGAGACGACGCCCCGACGACGACCGGCGAGGGCGGAAGGGATGATGCGGGTGAGGAGGCTGCGTCGTCGAACCCGGACGATGGGTCGGGGACGGCGGAGTCGGTGACGCGCGCCGAGTACGACGAACTCAATGACCGGCACCTCCGTCTCGCCGCCGAGTTCAACAACTTCCGGCGTCGCGTAGAGGCCGATGCGCTCGGCACGTGGTCGCGCGCCCAGGCCGATCTCCTCGGCGACTTTCTCGATGTCCTCGATGACCTCACGCGCGTTGCGGGCCTCGATCCGGGCGATGAGAAGGTCTCGGTGCAGGCGATCGTCGAGGGGATCGATCTCGTGGAGCAGAAGTTCGTGAAGACGCTCGCCGACGCCGGAACCGAGGTGATCGCCCCGGAGGAGGGCGACACCTTCGATCCCGAGATGATGGAGGCGATGATGCGGGTTCCCACCGATGACGCATCGCTCGACGACGCGGTCGCCCACCTCTTCCAGAGGGGGTATCGCCTCGGCGGGACGCTCGTACGTCCGGCGCGGGTGAGCGTCTTCAAGGCGGAGTGAGATGGCTGCCGGGAAGGACTTCTATCAGCTCCTCGGGGTGTCCGAGAAGGCGAGCGCCGACGAGATCAAGAAGGCGTACCGGAAGCTGGCGAAGGAGAATCACCCCGATCGGAACCCCGGGAATGCGGCGGCGGCGGAGCGCTTC
>JAVVEY010000228.1:0-1552 GCA_032250675.1 Longimicrobiales bacterium
GCCCTCGGGGAGCCGCACATCGTCGCCGGGAGAGCCGGTCTCGTACTCTGCCGGGGCGCCGAGGTCGGCGTGAAGCCGCTCGATCGCCGGGAGGTAGAAGCGCGCGTTGGTGGCGGTGAAGAAGAGCTGCTGCACGGCGGGGAGGAGCTTGTAGCCGGCGAAGGCGAAGACGCCGACGATCGGGAGGACGTCGGCCGCGGGGCGTCCCTGCGAGATGAGGACAAGGACGAGGAGGAGCCCCCCGCCGACCGCCACCGCCTCCACGAAATTCTTCGGAAGCGAGGCGATGATCTGGCGCGATCCGGTGGCGCGTGCGTACCCGCTCGAGAGCCAGTCGTAGCGCTCGAGAAAGACCGATTCGCGCCCGAAGACCTTGACCGTCTTGATCCCACCGAGCGTCTCGCTGGCCTGGCGGTGCCGCTGGTCGTTGAGCTCGAGTCGGCGCTGGCCGAGCGCGCCCTGGCGCCCGCGCGAGCCGACGTAGATGAGGGTGTAGGAGGTGCCGACGACGAGGAGCCCCCCGATCGCGATCACCGGCTCGAGGATGAGGAGGAGGGTGACGAGCCCGATCGCCACGAAGCCGCGCGCGAGTCCGAGCATCGTGGGCACGACGGCGCCATTCACCGCGGTGTCGACCTCGTGGAGGAGGTTCTTGGCGAGCTCGGCCGTGTTGCGACCGAGGAAGAAGGCGTAGGATTGGCGGAGATACTGGAGCAGCAGTCGACTCGACAACGAGTGCAGCCACCCCCACATGAAGCGATTCAGATACCACGTCGTCGCCGCCGAGACCGCCGCGGAGACAAGGACGACGGCGAGGGTGAGGAGCCCGAGGGGGAGGACCGATTCGGGGCCCGGTGCGGCGCCGAGGAGATCGAGCACGATCCGCCCGGGGCTCGACTGGTCGACGACGGAGGGGTCGGTGACGGCGGCCACGAAGGGGAAGACGATCGCGACCGAGGCGGTCTCGAGGAGCGCGGCCACCGCGAGCGCGAGGATCAGGAAGGCGAAGTGCCGGCGCTCGGAGGGGGACGCGATCTCGTGAAGGAGTCGCAGGGTTCGAAGCATGCCGGGAAGATAGGGGATCGGCCCGCAATGCCGCACCTCCTCATCGCGGTGCGCGAGGGTCGGGTCGGGGGCGCCGAACGCCTCGTCCTCGAATCGCTTCCCACCCTGGAGGCTGCGTTCCAGGCCCGCCTGACCACCACCCCCCTCCCCTGGGAGTCGCGCTCGCCCCTCACGCGCGAGGACGCGTGCGACGCGCGCGCGGTGCTCACCGGTCGCACCGAGGTGCTCTACACGCACCTCTTCGTGCCGGGGCTCCTCGCGCGCCTCGCCCGCCTCTTCGGGTCGCGCGCGCGCTGGGTGCACGCGGCGCACTTCGATGACTACGCCGCGCTCCGCCTCGGGCGGGTGCGCGAGTGGATCGACCGCCGCTGGGTCTTCCCCGCCGCCGATCGGGTGGTGGCGGTGAGCCCGCGCGTGGCCGAGGGGCTCGAGGGGCTTCCCGGCGTGCGCGCGGGCGTGCGCCTCCTCGAGAATGCGATCGAGATGG
>JAVVEY010000111.1:0-8662 GCA_032250675.1 Longimicrobiales bacterium
GGAGAGCACCTGCTTTGCAAGCAGGGGGTCGCCGGTTCGAGCCCGGCTGGCTCCACTCGAGGGACGGGATTCTCATGTGTGTGCCGTGCACGGAACCCGGGCGGCGCTGCCGGAGGATGGGGTGGCCGCCGGCGCGGCCTCCGTCACGACCTCGATCCGGCCTCCGTCGGTCCTCCCCTGAGCTTGACCGGGACCTCGGTCGTCTTCGCCAGTCGGAGGTTGAGGACCTCCACGAAGACGCTGAAGCCCATCGCGAAGTAGATGTAGGCCTTCTCGATGTGCTGCCCGAACCCTTCGGCCACGAGCGTCATCCCGATCAGGAGGAGGAAGGAGAGGGCGAGCATCTTCACCGTGGGGTGAGCGCCGACGAAGGCACTGACCGGTTCGGCCGCGACGATCATGAAGCCGACGGCGAGGATGACGGCGGTCACCATCACACCCACCTCGTTGGCCATCCCCACCGCGGTGATCACCGAGTCGAGGCTGAAGACGAGGTCGAGCAGACCGATCTGGATGATCACCGACGCCATCGTCGCCGTCCCTGCACCGGCGTGCCCCGCGTCCTCTCCCTCCAGCTTCCCGTGGATCTCCCGGGTCGCCTTGAAGAGGAGGAAGAGTCCGCCCGCGATCAGGATCAGATCGCGTCCTCCGAAGCCGTGCCCCATGAGCTCGAAGAGCGGCTCGGTGAGGCGCATCACCCACACGATCGAGAAGAGAAGCGCGATCCGGGTGCCGAGCGCGATGAGGAGGCCGAGGCGTCGGGCGGCCCGCCGGCGTCCCGCTTCGACCTTCTCCGAGAGGATCGAGATGAAGACGATATTGTCGATGCCGAGGACGATCTCGAGCACCGTCAGCGTGCCGAGGGCGATCCAGGATTCGGGGTTCGTGATCCAATCCATGAGGGTCCGTCCGGGGGTATGGGGAGGGGTACGCTACGGTGCTCCCTCACCTCGTGGAGCGCCAGCCCCCGGCCGAGCGCCGGCCTCCGCAGGCGACAGAGGCACTCGATCCTCCCCGACCCGTCCGGCGCGGTGTCAGCCGAGGTCGAAGCGGTCGAGCGTCATCACCTTCTCCCAGGCCGCGACGAAGTCGTGCACGAAGCGCTCTTCGGCGTCGTCCGCGCCGTACACCTCGGCGATGGCGCGGAGCTGGGAGTTCGAGCCGAACGCCAGGTCCACGCGGGTGGCGGTCCACCGGAGCTCGTCCGTCTCGCGGTCCCGCCCCTCGAAGACGTTCTCGTCCGCGGTGGGGGACCACTTCGTGCTCATCTCGAGGAGGTGGGTGAAGAAGTCGCGGGTGAGGGTTTCGGGCCGGTCGGTGAAGACCCCGTGTCGGGTCTGCCCGGTGTTGGCGTTGAGGACGCGAAGCCCCGCGACGAGCACGGCCATCTCGGGAGCGCTGAGTGTGAGGAGCTGCGCGCGATCGACGAGCATCTCCTCGGGCTTCAGGGTGCACTCGGGGGAGAGCCAGTTGCGGAAGCCGTCGGCGATCGGTCGCAGGTGCTCCATCGACTCGACATCCGTCTGCTCCTGCGAGGCGTCCATCCGACCCGGGGTGAAGGGCACCTTCACCTCGTGGCCTGCCCTTCGCGCCGCCTCCTCGACCGCTGCACACCCGCCGAGGACGATCAGGTCCGCGAGCGATACCGCCTTCCCACCCGACTGCCCGGCGGTGAACTCGCTCCGGATCGTCTCGAGCGTCTCGAGCACCTTCTGGAGTCGCGCCGGCTGGTTCACCTCCCACCCCTTCTGGGGTGCGAGCCGGATCCGGGCGCCGTTGGCGCCCCCGCGCCTGTCGGAATCGCGGTACGTGCTCGCAGACGCCCACGCGGTGAAGACGAGCTGCGAGACGGTGAGGCCCGAGCCCAGGATCTTCGCCTTGAGCGCGGCCACGTCACCCTCGTCGATCAGCGGGTGATCCACTTCGGGAATCGGATCCTGCCAGAGGAGATCCTCGGAGGGGGCCTCCGATCCGACGTAGCGGGTGCGCGGTCCCATGTCGCGATGCGTCAGCTTGAACCACGCCCGCGCGAAGTGGTCGGCGAAGTCGTCCGGATCCTCGTGGAAGCGCTTCGAGAGCTCGAGGTAGGTGGGGTCCTTGATCATCGAGATATCGGTGGTCGCCATCACCGGGGGGTGCCGGAGCTCGGGATCGTGCGCGTCGGGCACGAGATCCTCCTCCGCGACCTCTCCCTTCGGCGTCCACTGCCACGCACCGGCGGGGCTCTTCGTCAGCTCCCACTCGTACTTGAAGAGGGTCTCGTAGTACCCGCCGTCCCACTCCGTCGGCCTGGGCGTCCACGCCCCCTCGAGTCCGCTGGTGACGGCGTCATGGCCCACCCCGGTGCCGTGCGGGTTGGCCCACCCGAGACCCTGCGCCTCGATCGCGGCGGCCTCGGGCTCGGGCCCGAGCTCGGTCTCGGCGTTGCCGTGCATCTTCCCGAAGGTGTGGCCGCCAGCGATCAGCGCGACCGTCTCCTCGTCGTTCATCGCCATGCGAGCGAAGGTCTGCCGGATGTCGTGGGCCGCCTTCAGCGGATCGGGCTCGCCATTCGGGCCCTGCGGGTTCACGTAGATGAGCCCCATCTCGGCCGCGCCGAGCGGCCGCTCGAGGACGCGGTCCTCCTCGGTGTGGCGCTCGTCCACCCAGTGCGGGCCGTGCATCTCCCTCTCGGAGCCCCAGTAGATGTCCGCCTCGGGTTCGTAGACGTCTTCCCGGCCGCCGGCGAAGCCGAACGTCCTGAAGCCCATCGATTCGAGCGCGCAGTTGCCGACGAAGACGATGAGATCGGCCCAGGAGAGCTTCCGGCCGTACTTCTTCTTGATCGGCCAGAGGAGGCGCCGCGCCTTGTCGAGGTTGCCGTTGTCGGGCCACGAGTTGAGCGGCGCGAAGCGGATCGTGCCGGAGCCGGCTCCACCGCGCCCGTCCCCCACGCGGTACGTCCCGGCGCTGTGCCAGGCGAGGCGGATGAAGAAGGGGCCGTAGTGCCCGTAGTCGGCGGGCCACCACGGCTGCGAGTCGGTCATGAGGTCGAAGAGATCCCGTCGGAGTTCCTCGATGTCGAGCTTCGCAAACTCCTTCGAGTACTCGAAGTCCGGGCCGTTCGGGTCCGACGCCGGGTGGCGCTGGTGGAGGATCCCCAGGTCGAGGCGGTCGGGCCACCACTCCTGACTGCGGGTGCCTCGCGCGTCCTTCTGCCCGGCACCGTGCATGACGGGGCACTTCCCCCCCGTTGCCGCGGTTCTCGCTTCACCTGATGTCTCGCTGTGCTGTCCTTCCATGATGTGAGCCGACTCGCTTCGGTGTGGATCAGTCATCTCCTCGGGGTCGCATTGGACCCCGAAGCGGCCCCGGGGTTTCAGGGGGATGGGGGGGCTGGCGAGGCGTTTGCCCGCACCGGACGCCCGGCAATAGCTTGGCCTCGAAGGCGGCCCCGGGCCCCGAGCCCGCTTCCCAACCCACGGTGGTCTGAGCCATGTCCCGAGAACTCCGAATCATCCCCCCGATCGCGCTGGCCACGGCGCTCCTCTCCGTCTCCCCTTCCGCCGGGCTCGCGCAGGAAGCCTCCGGCACGGGTGATCCCCTTCCGCTCGAAGTGGACCGGACGATTCCGATCGACCTCACCGAGGGAACGTGGATGTCGGTGGATGTGTCCCCGGACGGCACCCAGATCGTATTCGACCACCTGGGAGACCTCTTCCTCCTCCCGATCGAAGGGGGGAGTGCGAGACGCCTCACCTCGGACCTCGCCTTCGACGCCCAGCCCCGCTTCTCTCCGGACGGCAGCCGCATCGTCTTCACCTCCGATCGGAGCGGTGGCCAGAACATCTGGATCATGAGCCTGGATGGCGCGGACACGGTACAGGTCACCCGGGGCGAGGCGAATCGCGCGGAGTCCCCGGAGTGGACGCCCGACGGGAACTACATTGTGGCGTCGATGGGTGGGTTCCGCGGCGGCGACCTCCCCAAGCTGCGTCTCTACCACGCCAGGGGGGGGGCGGGGACGGCGCTCGTCGACGAGCCCGACAACCTGAAGGTGCTGGGTGCCGCCTTCGGAGCCGACGATCGCTGGATCTGGTACGCGCGTCGGACCGGCGACTGGACCTACAACGCCCCGATGCCCCAGTACCAGCTCGCCGTGTACGACCGGGAGTCGGGGGAGAGCTACACCCGCACGTCGCGGTGGGGCTCGGGGTTCCGACCCACCCTTTCTCCCGATGGTCGCTGGCTCGTCTACGGAACGCGACATGACAGCGAAACGGGGCTGCGGATCCGGAATCTGGACACGGGAGAGGAGGGGTGGCTGGCCCACCCGGTGCAGCGCGACGACCAGGAGTCTCGCGCGACGCTCGACGTGCTTCCGGGGATGAGCTTCACGCCGGACTCCCGGGCGCTCGTCGCGAGCTGGGACGGCAGGATCTGGCGCGTTCCGGTGCGCGACGACGGCTCTCCGGGAGCCGCCCGGGAGATCCCTTTCCGGGTGAATTACGACCTCGCCGTCGGGCCGATCCTCGACTTCGACTACCCGATCGAGGATGGCCCGACCTTCACGGTACGCCAGATCCGGGACCCGGTCGTCTCGCCGGACGGCACCCGCATCGCCTTCACCGCACTCGATCGCCTCTGGGTCGCGGATGCGGATGGCTCGAACGCGAGGCGCCTCACCACCACCGACGCGAGCGAGCACCACCCCGCGTGGTCGCCCGACGGACGCTCGATCGCCTGGGTCACGTGGGAGGGCGACGCCGGACACCTCTATCGCATGGACGCCGATGGGAGCGGAAGTCCGGAGCGGCTCTCCTTGGAATCGGCGTTGTGGGTGAGCCCGGCGTGGTCTCCTGACGGGACGCGCCTCGTCGCCTTGCGCCAGCACGCGGCGAGCTTCCGCGAGTCGGCGGGCGGCTTCGGGAGTGGCTCCCCGAACCCCACCGAGATCGTCTGGGTGCCGAGTGGGGGTGGGCCGGCCGAGGCCTCGCTCATCGCTCCGACGGAGGGTCGCACGCGACCGCACTTCACCACCGACACGGAACGCATCTTCCTCTACGACACCTCCGACGACGTACTCGTCTCGGTGCGGTGGGACGGGACCGATCTGAGGGAACATGTGAAGGTGACGGGCCCCCGCCCGCCGAACAACGAGAGCCCCCTCGACCCCTCCCTCATCCTCATGGCGCCCCGCGGAGATCAGGCGCTGGCGCTGATCGAAGGGCACATCTACACCGTCACCGTCCCACGAGTGGGGGGGGAGGCACCCGTGGTCAGCGTCGCGAATCCGGAGCGCGCCGCCTTCCCCGCGCGTCGCCTCACCGATATGGGCGGCGAGTTCCCGTCGTGGAGCGCCGATGGGGAGACCGTCCACTACGCTCTCGGAAACGCCTTCTTCTCGTACGACCTTCCCGCGTCCGACTCCATCCGCGCGGCCTCCCGCGAGGCGGCCGGGGACGAAGCGGAAGAGGCGACCGGGGACGATCCCGGAGCCGCCGGGGACGCCGCGGGAGAGGACGCCTACCAACCGGAGGAGGTCCGGGTGGTGATCGAGGCTCCGAGGGACATCCCCCGCGGCGTGGCCGTCCTGCGAGGCGCCACGGTCCTCACCATGAAGGGTGGGGAGGTCATCGAGGACGCGGACCTCGTCATCCGGGACAACCGGATCCACGCCGTGGGGCCACGGGGAGGCGTGGAGATCCCGAATGGGGCGGAGATCATCGACGTGAACGGCCGAACGATCGTGCCGGGGTTCGTCGACACCCATGCGCACATGCGGCCGGCAAGCTCGGTGCACCGCACCGATGTGTGGCCGTACCTGGCGAATCTCGCCTGGGGGGTCACCACGACCCGCGACGCCCAGACCGGCACGATGGACGTCCTCACCTACGGGGACCGGGTGCGCACCGGCGAACTCGTGGGACCCCGGATCTACTCCACGGGGCGGGGCGTCTTCTGGCAGGATGGGATCGATTCGCTGGAGAAGGCGCGTGACGTCCTCCGGAAGTACGCCGAGTACTTCGACACGAAGACGCTCAAGATGTACGTGAGCGCACCGCGCCAGGGACGCCAGTGGATCGTGATGGCCGCCAGAGAGATGGGGCTGATGCCCACCACCGAAGGATCGCTGAACATCCGCCAGAATCTGACCGAGACGCTGGACGGGTATTCGGGGCTGGAGCACACGCTTCCGATCTTCCCGATCCACGATGACGTTCTCCATCTCTTCGTGGCCCAGCAGCGCACGTACACTCCGACGCTCCTCGTGAGTTACGGAGGGCCGTGGGCGGAGAACTGGTTCTACGAGAACTCGAACCCCCACGACGACGCGAAGCTCAGGCGTTTCGTCCCGCACGGCGTGATCGATGCCGCGACGCTGCGCCGCGGGCAGTGGTTCCACGAGAGCCAGTACGCCTTCCGCAGACACGCGGAGTTTGTCCGGGACCTCGTGGAGGCCGGTGGGAAGGCCGGCGTCGGGAGTCACGGCCAGCTCCAGGGACTCGGGTATCACTGGGAGCTCTGGGCGATGGCCTCGGCGGGACTCGACCCCCTCTCCGCCCTCGAGGTCGCGACTCTCCACGGCGCGCAGGCGCTGGGACTCGACGGAGATCTGGGGAGCATCGAACCGGGCAAGCTCGCGGACCTGGTCATCCTCGAGGCGGATCCCCGCGAGGACCTGCGCAACACGGCGCGGATCAGTGCCGTGATGATGAATGGGCGGCTCTACGACGCGGACACCCTTTCCGAGACGTGGCCGCGGCAGCGCGAGATCCCGCCACTCTGGTGGTGGGACGAAGAGCCCGGGGAGGATCTCCCCGGGGTCGGAGGACGGTGACCGGCGAGATCGTCGGGCCGTCAGCACCCGAGCCGCTATGCCACCCGCCCGGTGAGATTCGGCCCGACGCCGCCGCTCAGGTGATCGGGCGCGTCACCCGCACGATGAAGAGCCCCTCGCGGACGCTCGTGAAGATGACGAGCCCCTCCTCGAAGAAGGGGTAGTTGCTCCACGCGCCGCTCTGCGCGGCGCTGAAGCCGGGCTCATCGTTGTTGTAGGGGGCGCTGTCGAAGTGGGCGATCTCGCGCGGAGCCTCGCGGTCGCTGATGTCGAGCACCCGCAGCCCGCTTCCGTAGTTCGACTGGTACATTCGGTCGCCGGTCACGAAGAGGTTGTGGTCGGAGGCCGCGACGGGACCGAAGTATTCGTGCGCGAGGATCGGGTCGTCGAGGTCGGTGAGGTCCCACACCATCGTGCGCGTGCGATCGACCACACCCGCCGTCTCGTCGCCCTCGTCGTTCATGTAGAAGAAGCGCTGCTCGTCGTCGAACCATCCCTGGTGCGCGTACGAGACATTCGGGTAGGTCGCGCGCGCTACGGTCACCGGGTTCGACTTGTCGGTCACGTCGGCGATGTTCAGCTCGGTCGCATTCGAGCCGAGGCAGATCTCCCGTCCCGCGTAGTCCTCGTCCGGCCCGTGGTAGATGAGGCACTGCGCGTCGTGGGTGTAGCCGCGCCGCCCGGAGCCGTCGGCGTCGGTGTAGCACCCCGCGAAGGTCGGATCGAGCGGATCGCGCACATCGACGATGTGCAGCCCGCCCCCGCACGTCGTGCCCCCCCCTCGCGCGCCCACCACGTAGACGAACCCCGTCGCGGTGTCGGCCACGACGTTGTGGGCGCTGAAGATCTCGTGGTAGGTGATCTCGGGCTCGAATTCGACCGGCTCGCCGGCGACACCGCGCAGGCGGGTGAGGTCGAAGACCTGCATCCCGTGGGCGCCGGCGCCGTCGGCCACGATGAAGGCGTGGTGACCGATCGTCTTGATATCACGCCAGACCGAGGGGCGCGAGCCCTCGGTCCGTGCGAGCGTGCCGACGAGGCGGGGTGCGGAGAGATCGGTGACGTCGACGAAGGAGGCGCCGTCGCGGCGCGCAACGAGGGCGTAGCGCCGGCCCGTCTCCGGGTCGCTCCACCCCCAGACGTCGTTCACCCAGACGCCGCGCGCGCCGCCGAGCGCCTCGATCGGGATGTGCGAGACGAGCTCGATATTCGTGCACGGGAACTCCGACATCGCGCCATCCTGACATCGATCGCCCGAGGCGAGTTCCTCGCCGATGCGGAAGACTCGGCCCTCGAGGAGTTGCGAGATGTTCCACCCGCGCGACTCGAGCTCGTTGAGCGCCATCCCTCTCCCTTCGCCGAAGTCGGCGTTCGGCATCCCGATGAAGGCGCGACCTTCGTCCGCGGTGATCGCGTAGCCGAACCCCATCGGCCAGGTGTCGCCCCCGGTCCGGTCGGGGTCGACCCGCACCGAACTGCTCCACCCCCCCGAGCCGTCGGGCTCGAAGCGGTAGACCCGGCCGTCGCGCTCCACGGCACCGGGCGCCCCCACCCAGAGCGTCCCTCCCGATTGGGCGAGTGCGGCGCCGAAGTCGGAGCCCTGGCCCGCGTCGAAGGGACGAAGGGCGGCGTCGACGCTCCACTCCGCGCTCTCCTCGATCGCGTAGACGAAGGCGGTCGAGGCGCCGGGCGCGCCCACGACGGCGCGCGCCTCATTCAGCACCAGCGCCGAACCGAGCCCGGCGCGCTCTCCGAGTCCCTGGGGAGAGGGGAGCGCCCGCGGTGTGCTCCACCCCGAGACGCCGCCTTCGGAGAGGTAGACGAGTCCGCGTCCCTCGGCCG
>JAVVEY010000229.1:0-1541 GCA_032250675.1 Longimicrobiales bacterium
GCGATCGAGCCGCACGGATCGGGCACCTGCATCGTGACCTGCGACGAATCGGGGAAGGAGGATCGCTTCCCGGGACTCCGACTCCTCGTGGCCGCCGGCCGGACCCCAAACCTCGACGACTCCTTCCCGGTGGCCGGGATCGAGACCCACCGGACCGGCGTCGTCGTCGACGATCAGCTCCGCACGACGAACCCGCGCATCTACGCGGTGGGCGACGTCACCGGGCTTGAGCAGTTCACCCATGTGGCGGATGCCCACGCCCGC
Source organism: Longimicrobiales bacterium (assembly GCA_032250675.1). Taxonomy (GTDB): domain Bacteria; phylum Gemmatimonadota; class Gemmatimonadetes; order Longimicrobiales; family Gaopeijiaceae; genus Gaopeijia. Next base: position 265 of record JAVVEY010000229.1, read on the forward strand.
ATCGCCACCCGCAACGCCTTCTTCCCCGGCAGTCGGAAGGTCTCGGATCTCGTCATCCCTTCGGCGACGTACCTCGAGCCCGAGATCGCACGCGTCGGTGCGACCGCCGCCGAGCTCGACGAGGCCGGCACGCCCTTCGAGAGCGTGCGTGTGGACTTCGACCACGTCGACCGCGCCTTCCTCGAGGGGACCACGGGGTTCGTCCTCGTTCACCTGGCGGAAGGGAAGGACGAGATCCTCGGAGCGACCGTCGTCGCGGAGAACGCCGGGGACCTCATCGCGCAGCTTTCGCAGGCGATGACGCTCGATATCGGGCTCACGCGCCTCGGCGACGTGATCTTCCCCTACCCCACCGTGGCCGAGGCGCTGCGCAAGGCGGCCGACGCGCGACGGCGCGAGCAGCTCACCCCGCGCACGAAGAAGCTCTTCGACCTCTTCTTCCGCGTCTGGCGCCGCTTCAACTGAGGGAATCCGCGGCGGGTTCGGGTGCGGAGGTGGGTTCAGGGCCGGCCTCGGAATCCGGCTCCGTCGCCTCTTCCACGGCGCGGCGCGCGATCCGCGTGACGAGCACGGTGACCGCCACCGTGGCGACGCCCCCCACGCCGATGAGCGCCCAGTACGCCGGCCCGCGCGGCCCCGCCTCGGCGGCGGTGGCGATCTGCCCCGCCGCGTACCCGGCGTAGACGTACATGAAGGTGCCCGGGAGGATCCCCAGGAAGGTCGTCCAGACGTACGACCAGAGTCGCACCCCGGTGAGCCCCATCGCGTAGTTCAGCACATTGAAGGGGAAGGCCGGAGAGAGCCGGATGAGGAAGACGAGCTTCGGGCCCTGGCGCGCGAGTGCGCGGTCGATCGCGGCGAGCTTCGGGTTGTGGCCGAGGCGCCGCTCGATCGCGCTCCTGGCCACGTACCGGGCCACCACGAAGGCCGCGGTCGCCCCCAGCGTCGCACCGATCAGGGTGAGGAGGGTGCCTCCCCACAACCCGAAGATCGCTCCCGAGGCGAGGGTGAGGAGTGACCCCGGAATCCACGCCACCGCCGCGACCACGTAGAGCGCGATGTAGGCCGCCCACGCCCAGGGACCGAGCCCCCGGATCGCGTCGAGGATCCCGGGCACGAAGGAGGCGCCACGCCGCCCGAGGAAGAGGAGGAGCGCGAGCCCGGCCACGGCGAGGATCACCGTCCGGGCCCGGCTACCGCTGCGCGATTCGTTCGTCTGCGACTCCGTCATGGCCTGACTCGGGTGGGGGAATCGACGCCGGGGGCGGCGCCCGTCG
>JAVVEY010000112.1:0-8587 GCA_032250675.1 Longimicrobiales bacterium
TCGTGAGGGCGGCCGCACCGTCGGTGCCGGCGTCGTCACCGAGATCATCGAGTAGCAGTCCGGAACCCGGAGAGATGTGATGTCTCGAGACAAGGTGACCCTCGCCTGCCAGACCTGCGAGGAGCGGAACTACTCCAAGACGAAGAACAAGCGTCTGCACCCCGAGCGGGTGGAGTACAGGAAGTATTGCCCACGGTGCCGTACGCACACCGCGCACAAGGAAACGAAGTAATCCATGGCCGTTCAGAAGATCCAGGAGACGAAGGCGTTCCTCGAGGAGTCGATCGAGGAACTCCGCAAGGTGACGTGGCCCGATCAGGAGCAGCTCCTGAGCGCGACCCGCGTCGTCCTTGTCTTCGTCGCGATCATCTCGGCCATGATCTGGTCGATGGACACCGTGGTGCGTTGGATTCTCGACGCGATCATGGGGATCTTCGGAGCGTGATGGTGGCGAATCTCGAGGAGACCCGCGGGTGGTACGCCGTCCAGACCTATTCGGGTCACGAACAGAAGGTTCAGCGGCTGCTCGCCCGCAAGATCGAGGATGAACCCGGCGAGACTCCGGAGGAGAAGGAGATCTCCGAGTCGCTCGTGCCGACCCAGGAGGTCGTCGAGATCCGGAACGGAAAGCGGGTCACCGTCACGAAGCGGCTCTATCCCGGGTACATCCTCGTGCACATGGTGCTCAACGAACGCACCCAGCATGTCGTCAACGGCATCCAGGGCGTGATCAAGTTCATCGGCTCCAGCGGTGACCCGAAGCCGTTGCGCGACGAGGAGATCAACAAGATCCTCGGCGTCGAGGAGCCGGGGGCGGAGGACGAACAGCAGGAAGACATCCCCTTCAGCGTCGGTCAGGTTGTGGAGATCACGCAGGGGCCCTTCTCGGATTTCTCGGGCGCGATCCAGGAGGTTCATCACGAAAAGGGCAAGGTGAAGGTGGAGGTGTCGCTCTTCGGACGCCCCACCTCCGTCGAGCTCGACTATACCCAGCTCAAGGGTTTCTGAGGAACGGATACATGGCGAAGAAGGTCGTTGGATTCATCAAGCTCCAGGTGCCGGCGGGCCAGGCGAACCCTGCTCCTCCGGTCGGCCCCGCGCTGGGTCAGCACGGCGTCAACATCATGGAGTTCTGCAAGCAGTTCAACGCGAAGACGGCCGACAAGAACGGGCTCACGATCCCGGTCGAGATCACCGTCTTCGCCGATCGTTCCTTCACCTTCATCACCAAGACGCCGCCGGCGGCCGTGCTGATCAAGAAGGCGGTCAAGCTGAACAAGGGCTCGGGTGAGCCGAACCGGACGAAGGTCGGCACGATCACACGAAAGCAGCTCGAGGAGATCGCGGAGACGAAGATGCCCGACCTGAATGCGTCGGATATCGATGCCGCGGTACAGATGATCGCGGGCACGGCCCGCTCGATGGGCGTCGAGGTATCGGCCTGAGGCCGCGCTTCGAAGGAGGGGAGGCGGGTCGATCGCGATCGGCCTCCCATACACCGCAGGAAGGTCGCATGAACCACGACGTGAGAACCGCCACCCGTGGGAGACCGAACGAGTCGGTTCGAGACGATGCCGAAAACAGGTAAGAAGTATCGCAACGCGAGGGAGCAGGTCCCCGCGGGCGTCAGCTTCACGCCTCCACAGGCTCTGCAGCTCGTGCGTGATCTCTCGTTCGCCGGTTTCGACGAGACGGTCGAGGTCGCAACGAGGCTCAGCGTCGATCCGCGCCAGGCGGACCAGATCGTGCGGGGGACGGTGGTCCTGCCGCACGGTACGGGACGCACGCTGCGCGTGCTCGTCGTCACGCAGGGACCGAAGGAGGTGGAGGCGAGGGACGCAGGCGCCGACCATGTCGGAGTCGAGTTCGTCGATCGGATCCAGAATGAGGGCTGGCTGGATTTCGATGTGATGGTCGTGACCCCCGACCTGATGGGAAAGGTGGGACCGCTGGGCCGCATCCTCGGTCCTCGCGGGCTCATGCCGACGCCGAAGGCGGGGACGGTCACGCTCGATGTCGGGAAGGCGGTGCGTGAGATCAAGGCGGGCAAAATCGAGTTCCGGGTCGACAAGACCGGAAATGTGCACGCACCGATCGGGAAGGTCTCGTTCGAGGCCGAACAGCTCGAAGAGAACCTGGGTGCTTTCATGGATCAGATTGTTCGCGCACGACCGGCCGCTGCCAAGGGCAGTTATATCCGGAGCGTGACGGTCTCGAGCACGATGGGCCCGGGTGTATCGATCGACCCGAACCTTTACCGGAGGGGCTGATCATGAAGCGTACCGACAAGGAATCCTTCGTTTCGGCGCTCCGGGAACGCGTGGATCGGGCTCCGGCGATGTACTTCACCGATTTCAGCGGCCTCAATGTGAAGTCGATGACCGCGCTGCGACGGATGCTCCGGGACAATGGAGCGGAGTACATGGTGGCCAAGAACCGCCTGATGCTCCGTGCTCTCGAGGGCACCGAGGTACCCGACCTCTCGGAGGTGCTCAACGGACCCACCGGGATCGTCTTCTCGTACGAGGATGCCGTGGCACCGGCCAGGGCACTCACCGATTTCGCGAAGGAACACAACGAGAAGCCGGTGTTCAAGCTCGGAGTCCTGGACAACCGGATTCTCGATGCGGCACAGATCGACCGGCTCGCCAAGCTGCCTTCGAGAGAAGAGCTGCTCAGCGAGCTGGCTGGAGCGATGCAGGCTCCGATGGCTGCTCTGGCGATGGCGCTGGAGGCCAAGCTCCAGGAGACCGCAGGTCTGCTGGATGCATACGTAGCGAAGAAAGAGGAAGCTGGCGAGTAAGCCTCACACAACCCCACCGCCGGCTTCCGAAGAGCCGGGGCAATCAGGAGAAAGGACTATGGCAACCAACCACGAAAAGCTTCTCGATACGATCGGCGAGATGACCGTGCTCGAACTCTCCGAGTTCGTCGAAGCATTCAAGGACAAGTTCAATGTTACCGCGATGGCTGCCCCCGTGGCCGCCGCCGGGGGTGCCGCCGCTGCGGCGCCCGAAGAGGAGAAGGACGAGTTCGACGTCGTTCTCACCGGAGTCGGTGACAAGAAGATCCAGGTGATCAAGGCGGTTCGCGAGGTCACCGGACTCGGTCTCAAGGAGGCCAAGGAGGCGGTCGACAGCGCGCCGACGACGCTCAAGGAGGCCGCCTCGAAGGAGGAGGCCGAGCAGGTCAAGGCCAAGATCGAGGACGCCGGCGGATCGGTCGAACTCAAGTAGTATCGGCGTGGTGCGTCGACCCGGGGGGGCTCCCCCCGGGTCGAACGCACGCATCGCGCCGGCGCCGTGTCACATCATCGGTTCCGGTCCGATCACGGGCCGATCTGGTCGGGTCCCCGCCGCCGTCTTGAACGGTCCGGGGATTTCGTCGCTGCAAGGAAGTCGAGATACACCGTCACCCGCTTCAGGCGGGTGCAAGGGGGGACATCCCGTTGGATATTCGCAAGGATGGACGTCCGGTTCTCAGCTTTGCGAAGCTGAAGCCGGTCATGCCGATGCCGAACCTGCTGGACCTCCAGCTGCGTTCGTTCGAGAAGCTCGTCGAGACCCCGGCCGACCCGGCCGATCAGTGGGACTTCGGGCTCGATCGCGTCTTCGGAGAGATCTTTCCGATCTCCGACGTCAACGAGAACTTCACGCTCGAGTACGTATCGTCCGCTCTCGGTGAGCCGAAGTACTCGGTCGAGGAGTGCATCGAGCGCGACATGACCTTCGCGGCGCCGCTCAAGGCGCGGCTGCGTCTGATCGTGTGGGAGCAGCCCGAAGAGGGCAAGAAGCGTGATCCCGACGAGGAGAAGCGACCTCGCGACATCATCGAGAAGGAGGTCTATCTCGGAGACCTCCCCCTCCTCACCGAACTCGGCACCTTCATCGTGAATGGTGCGGAGCGGGTGATCGTCAGCCAGCTCCACCGCTCGCCGGGTGTCATCTTCGAGGAGAGTGTCCACCCGAACGGCTCGAAGCTCAACAGCGCCCGGATCATCCCCTTCCGGGGATCGTGGGTCGAGTTCACGGTGGACATCAACGACATCTGCTACGTCCACATCGACAAGAAGAAGAAGTTCCCGGCGACCGCGCTCCTGCGTGCCTTCGGGTACGGATCGGATGCCGAAGTCTATCAGCTCTTCTTCGAGACGGGTGACCTCGAGATCGACTTCGAGGACAAGGCGTCCCGCGCCGAGGCCGAGGGCTCCGTTCTTGCCGAGGACATCGTCGACGAGGAATCCGGCGAGGTGCTCCTCGAGGCGTCGTCGGAGATCGACGAGTCGGCGGTCGAGCTCCTCGAACGCGCGGGTGTGACCCGTGTGCGCATCTACGTGCATCCGGAGGACGGACGCGGCGAGTCTCCCATCGTCAAGAACACCCTCAAGAAGGACCCGACTTCCAACGAGGAGGAGGCGCTCCACGCGATCTACTCGCTCCTGCGTCCCGGGGACGCGCCGAATGTGGAGACGGCTCGCGAGGCGCTCGAACGCGTCTTCTTCAACCCCAAGCGCTACGATCTCGGGCGGGTGGGGCGCTACAAGATCAACGCCCGGCTCGGGCTCGATATCCCGAAGACCGAGACGGTGCTGACGCGCGAAGACTTCGTGGCGATCCTGCGCTGCCTCGTCGATCTCTCCGAGGGACACGGCTACACCGACGACATCGATCACCTCGGCAATCGGCGCATCCGCACCGTGGGCGAGCTCGTCGCCAATCAGTTCTCGGTCGGGCTCTCGCGGATGGCGCGCCTGGTCAAGGAGCGGATGTCGATCAACACCGATCCCGAGAAGATCTCGATCGACGATCTCGTGAATGCGCGCACCGTTTCTGCGGTGATCCAGGCCTTCTTCGGTTCGTCGCAGCTCTCGCAGTTCATGGATCAGACGAACCCGCTCGCGGAGATGACGCACAAGCGGCGGCTCTCCGCGCTCGGTCCCGGGGGACTCACGCGTGAGCGCGCAGGGTTCGAGGTGCGCGATGTGCACTATTCGCACTACGGCCGGATGTGCCCGATCGAGACCCCCGAAGGTCCGAATATCGGCCTGATCACTTCGCTCACCACCTATGGCCGTGTCAACGACCTCGGCTTCATCGAAACCCCCTATCGCAAGGTGTCGAAGGGGAAGGTGACGGATGAGATCGAGTGGCTCACCGCCAATGAGGAGGAGGTCGTCCGGATCGCGCAGGCGAACGCTCCGATCGACGAGGAGGGCACCTTCGAGAACGAGTTCGTGCTCTGCCGCGAGCGGGGTGACTTCCCGCTGCTCCGCCCCGAGGACATCGATTACATGGATGTGGCGCCCGACCAGATGGTCTCGATCGCCGCGGCGATGATCCCCTTCCTCGAGCACGACGACGCCAACCGCGCGCTGATGGGATCGAACATGCAGCGGCAGGCCGTCCCGCTCCTCTATCCCGATGCCCCCCTCGTCGGCACGGGGCTCGAATTCAAGCTCGCCCGCGACTCCGGTGCGGTCATCACCGCGCGCCGTGGAGGCGAGGTGGTGAGCGTCACCGCCGATGAGATCATCATCGATACGGGCACGGCGACGGGACGCGGGGAGGACGACGTTCCGCTCGCCAGGCTCTCGCAGTTCGATCGCTACACCCTCAAGAAGTACTGGCGTACCAATCAGGACACCGCGATCAACCAGCGTCCTCTCGTGAGGCGGGGTGAGGTCGTGGAGTCGGGGACGATCCTCGCGGATGGGCCGAGCACGGACAACGGCGAGCTCGCCCTGGGCCGCAATGTGCTCGTCTCCTTCATGCCCTACTACGGGTACAACTTCGAGGACGCGATCGTGATCAGCGAACGGCTGGTCAAGGACGACGTCTTCACCTCGATCCACATCCAGGAACTCGAGCTCCACGTCCGCGACACCAAGCGCGGGATGGAGGAGATCACGCGAGAGATCCCGAATGTGGCCGACGAGGCGCTGCTCGACCTCGACGAACGCGGAATCGTGCGGATCGGCGCCCGGGTGACCTCGGGCGACATCCTCTGCGGCAAGATCACGCCGAAGGGTGAGACCGAGCTCTCCCCCGAAGAGAAGCTCCTCACCGCGATCTTCGGTGAGAAGGCCAAGGATGTGAAGGATTCTTCGCTCCGTGTCCCGCCGGGGATGTCCGGTACCGTCATCGATGTGAAGATCTTCTCGCGGCGCATCGACGACGCGCTCCTCGAGAAGGAGCACGGGGGCCGGATCGCCGACTTCCGGATCCACGAGAAGGAGGAGATCCACCGGATCCTCGAGGCGCGTGACGAGGAGCTGCAGGAACTGCTCCAGCGCCAGACGATCGCCCTCATGCTCAAGAAGGGCACCGTCGAGCCGTACCTCGAGGAGGGAACGAAGCTCAACAAGGCGTCGATCGAGAAGATCAACTTCTCCAGGGTCGATCTCTCGACGCTGAAGGTTCAGAACAAGGAGGCGAGTGAGAAGATCCGCCGACTGATCGATGAGGCGCAGAGCCGCATCGAACGGGTGCGCGACCGCACCGAGGATCAGATCGACAAGGTTTTCCAGCCCGACGAGCTTCCCCCCGGTGTGGTGCAGCTCGTCAAGGTCTACCTGGCCGAGAAGCGAAAGATCTCGGTGGGAGACAAGATGGCGGGTCGCCACGGAAACAAGGGGATCATCGCCCGGATCGCGCCGGAAGAGGACATGCCCTTCCTCCCGGACGGAACGCCGGTGGATATCGCCCTCAACCCGCTCGGCGTCCCTTCGCGGATGAATGTCGGCCAGATCCTCGAGACGCATCTCGGGTGGGCGGCGCGCATTCTCGGCTTCGAGGCCAAGACGCCCGTCTTCCAGGGCGCGACCGAAGACGAGATCGGACTCCTCCTTCGCCTCTCGTCGCTCGAGTGGGCGCAGAAGGCGCTGAACCTGAGAGAGGCCCGACTCGACCTCGAGATCGGTGATCTCGAGCGAGCCGTCTCGGCCAGCCAGTCCCTCCCGGAGATCAAGCGCCGTGCGGGATCCAGCGGAAATGGGAACGGCAAGGGCACGGTGGTCCCGGAGTCGATGTTCGCCTCCCACGGGATCGGGTGCACCCTCGATGACTTCGCCGCCGCCAAGCTCGACAAGCCGGTCAAGGCGGTCTTCGATGCCGTCCACAACTTCGTGGTGGCGGCGGCGAAGGAGATCGTCGCCGACCGGGAGGAGGATCTCGAAGATCTCTTCCCGGCGATCGCCGCCATCCAGACCAAGCGCACGGCGGGCGAGGGTCTCGACCTCGCCGTGGCCGAGCTCGTCGAGCACGCGGGAATCTTCCCGAGTGGCAAGGCGTGGCTCCGGGACGGCCGAAGCGGACGCCGCTTCGACTTCCCCGTCACCGTGGGACAGATCTACATGCTCAAGCTGAGCCACCTCGTGGACGACAAGATCCACGCCCGCAGTATCGGGCCCTACTCGCTCGTCACGCAGCAGCCGCTCGCCGGGAAGGCGCAGTTCGGCGGCCAGCGCTTCGGCGAGATGGAGGTGTGGGCACTCGAGGCCTACGGCGCGGCCCACACGCTGCAGGAGATCCTGACCGTCAAGTCGGACGACGTGCAGGGTCGCTCGAAGGTCTACGAGGCCCTCGTCAAGGGTGAGAATCTTCCCAAGCCGGGAATCCCCGAGTCATTCAATGTTCTCGTCAAGGAACTCCAGGCCCTCGGTCTCAGCGTCACGCTGGGCGAGGAGGAGTAAGAGATGATCGATTTTCCGCGCGCACGCGACAAGAATTCGTCAGACTTCGACTTCATCCAGCTTCGGTTGGCCTCTCCCGAGGAGATCCGGGGGTGGTCGTATGGGGAGGTGCTGAAGCCCGAAACGATCAACTACCGCTCGTTCAAGCCGGAGAAGGACGGGCTCTTCTGCGAGCGCATCTTCGGTCCGGTCAAGGATTGGGAGTGCCACTGCGGAAAGTTCAAGCGGATCCGCTTCCGCGGGCACGTCTGTGACCGGTGTGGCGTCGAGGTCACCCTCTCGAAGGTCCGTCGCGAACGGATGGGCCATATCGAGCTCGCGGTACCCGTGGTGCACATCTGGTTCTTCAAGACGCTTCCGAGCCAGCTCGGCTACCTCCTCGGCGTCACGCTGCGCGATCTCGAGAAGATCGTCTACTACGCCAACTACGTCGTCGTGAAGCCCGGCAAGCAGGATGTCGAATACCTCGATCTCCTCGACGAGGACGAGTACTACGACCTCCGCGTGAAGGCGCGCGAGCAGGGCGACGAGAAGTTCAAGGCCGAGATCGGAGCCGAGGCGATCCGCACGCTCCTCAAGGAGCTCGATTCGCCCGAGCGCCGCATCGATCACAAGAACTCCGACGGAAAGGGACTCGATCGCCTGGCCACCTGGCTGCGCCACGAGATCACCACCGAGACCTCGCAGCACCGGAAGAAGAAGAAGCTCAAGCGGCTCAAGGTCGTCGACGCGCTTCGCAGCTCGGGTGCCACGATCGACCAGCGCAACCGTCCCGAGTGGATGGTGCTCGACGTCGTGCCGATCATTCCGCCCGACCTCCGGCCGCTCGTGCCGCTCGATGGAGGCCGCTTTGCGACCTCGGATCTGAACGACCTCTACCGGCGAGTGATCAACCGG
>JAVVEY010000113.1:0-8493 GCA_032250675.1 Longimicrobiales bacterium
GAGGACCCCACCCCACACCGCGCGCAGGCGCGGATCGTCGAGCCCCCCTCGCCACCCGAGCGCACCCGCCGTCGCCAGCGCGGCCGCCAGCGGCGCCGTCACCGCGGAGGTCATCCCGGCGGCGAAGAGCCCGATCGCGAAGACGAATCGGGCCCACCCGCCGAGCACCGGCTCGAGCGCGCCCGCCATCTCGGCCGCGCTCGTGACCTCGATGCCCGAGCCGAAGAGGGTGCCCGCGGCGGTGACGAGGATCGCGACACTCACCACGCCGCCGGCCGCGATCGACCGGACGAGGTCCACGCGCGCCTCGCGGAGCCCCTCGCGTCCCCCGAACCGCTCCCTCACCGTGCCGGCGTGCAGGAAGAGGTTGTAGGGGACGACGGTCGTCCCGATCAGCCCCACGACGGTCAGCACCCCACCCTCGGGGATCGCGGGAGGGAGAAGCGTCCCGAGCCCCTCGACGCGGGGGAGCACCCGCACCGCGGTGATCACGAATGCGATCCCCATCACGCCGACGAGGATCGTCATGCCGCGCTCGAGGAGGCGGAAGCTCCCGCGCCAGAGGAGCGCCGCGGCGGCCACTCCTATCCCCACCACCCAGAGGCGCACCGGCCCCCCGAGCGCCGCCTCGAGCCCGAGCGCTCCACCGAGGAGATTCCCGGTCTGGTAGGCGGCATTCCCGAGTGCGATCGCGCCGACCACGAGCACGGGAGCGAGGAACTTCAGCGGTCCCGCGCTCCCCGTCCGGAGCGCCTCACCGAGCCCGGCCCCGGTGACGAGTCCGAGGCGCGCCGCCATCTCCTGCAGGACCATCGTCATCGCGATCGAGAAGACGAGCGCCCAGATGAGCGCGGTGCCGAAGCGCGCGCCCGCGAGGGTGGCGGTGGTCACCGTGCCGGGGCCGACGAAGGCCGCGGCGACGAGCCAGCCGGGCCCGCTGAAGCGGCGCTCTCGCGCCCGGGGGTGGGGCGGGGCGTCGGCGCTCGTCGAGAGCCCGTCCGGGGTGGGGGATGTCGTCATCGTCCGAAGGTATCCCGCGGCGCGCTCCCGTGAAAATTCCGCCGCCTCGTCCACGCGGATCTCGATCCCCCCGGAACCCGACCCCCGCACGCGGGTCCAACCCCGCCATGACTTCCAATGATATTCAGGACCTCGTCGTGGTGGGTGCGGGACCGTGCGGAATCGCCGTGGGCGCCGCCGCCCGACGGCACGGCGACGTCTCCTGCACGATATTCGACCGCGGCTGCGTCACGCAGTCACTGATCGCCTACCCCTGGTACATGACCTTCTTCAGCACGGCGAAGAAGCTCGAGATCGAGGGCGTACCCTTCACGATCCCCGATTCACAGCCGACCCGTCGGGACGCCCTCGCCTACTACCGGCGCGTGGTGGAGCACCACGACCTCGACGTGCGCCAGTACGAGGAGGTGGTCGGGATCGAGGGCTCGGCGGGCGACTTCCGCGTCCACACCCGCACGGTGCACGGCGGGATCGAATCGATGACGCGCTGCCGCGCCGTCGTCGTCGCCACCGGCGGCTTCCACGAAGCCAACGAACTCGGCGTGCCGGGCGAGGACACGGCCAAGGTCTCGCACTGGTACCACGAACCCTACCCCTACTGGGATCAGGACGTCGTGGTGGTGGGGGGCGGCAACTCCGCGGTCGACGCCGCACTCGAACTCTTCCGCAACGGAGCACGGGTGACGCTGGTGCACTTCGCCGACGCGCTCGACCGCGGCGTCAAACCGTGGGTCATCCCCGACATCACCAACCGCCTCGATCGCGGAGAGATCGCCTCGTACTTCGGTCACCGCCTCACCGAGATCCGCCCGACCGAGGTCGTCCTCCGCTCGGAGCACACCGGTGAGATCACGACGCTCCGCAACGACTTCGTTCTCGCGATGACGGGGTGGCGCGCAAACCCCGCCATCCTCGTCGAGCTCGGGGTGAGCGTCGACGCCGAGACGGGCGTCCCGACGCACGATCCCGAGACGATGGAGACGAATCGCCCGGGGGTCTACATCGCGGGCGTGCTCGCCGCGGGGCACAACGCGAACAAGGTCTTCATCGAGAATGGGAAGGAGCACGGGGGGCGGATCGTCGCCGCCCACACGCGACCCGCCGCTACGACGGCCGGAGGGTGAAGGCCGGGGACTTCCCCTCCCCCTTCCACACCTCCTGCCGGACCCACGCGAGCCCGATCGTCTCTCCGAAGCGGGGCGAGCGCACCGCCGAACGAAGCTCGGCCGCGGATCGCTCGCGTCCGGCCACGAAGAGCTCGGTCCCGGGCGGAGGCGGGTCGAGCGCGCCGAGCGACACCCGGAGGAGGAGGCGGTTCACATGCCCCCGGTCGCGGATCCGCACGATCACCTCCTGCCCGGTGTAGCACCCCTTGGCGTGATCGATCGCCACCTCGTCGAGCCCCGCCTCGGTCGGGATCGTGCGCTCGTCGAGGTCGATCCCCCACGCGGGGGCGCCCTCCTCGACGCGCACCACGCGCCACTCCTCCTCCGTGGCGCGCACCGCGCCGGCTGACTCGAGTGCGTCGCCGACCGCCGCGACCTCCGACTCCGCTCCGATGATCTGGAAGGCGGGCGTTTCCAGCTCGCCGCCCCGCACCAGTCGCAGCGCGGGCTCGCCCTCCTCTCTCACCGTCACCGTCCCCCCCGGGGGGAGCGCCGCGAGGGTCGGGATCTCGACCTGGAGGCCGAGCACGACGCGCGAGACGAGGGCGTCGGCCTCGGGCCCGACCACGCCGAGGACCGCCATCCCGTCCGGCACCTCGACCTTCGCGAAGCGCGGCGGAAGATACCGCGTGAGGTGCTCCCGCAGGCCCTCTTCGGCGCGCCGGGGCACGATCCCCCAGAGGGAATCGGGTTCGTCCTCCCTCCCCCCCTCACGCCCGAGCCTGAGGTCGGCCACCATCCGCCCCTTCGGGGTGAGGACCGTGTGCCGAGGCGCCTCGCCGAGGGTGATCCCCGAGTAGTCGGCCGACCCCGACCCGCCGGCACCCCCCGTATCGAGCGGTTCGGGGCGCTCCGGCATCCGCCCCGACACGACGCCGGTGAGCATTCGCACGGGGTCACGCCCCGTGAAGCGCCAGAGGCGCAGATCGTCGCGGTCGAAGAGGGCCGCGCCCGAGCGGGCCGCGTCGTACCCGGGAGTCGTTTCGATCGTCGTCGTCATCCGTCGACCTCCCCCTCGTCGACCTGCACCTCGGGGTCATCGACGTTTCCTCCCGACTGGAGACGCGCGATGAGCGCCTCGATGCGCCGCGCCTCCCGTGCACCCGGGGGGAGTGCGTCGAGGTATTCGGTGAGGTGCCGCACGCCCTCGTCGCGGCGGCCCACCCGCGCGAGGAGGACGCCGAGCGTCCTGCGCTCCATCGTGGCGTCGGGACGGACGACGAGGAGGCGCTCGACGACCGAGAGCGCCCGCGCGTCATCGTGCGCGTTGAGATAGATCCCCTTCAGATTCGTGAGGAGGCGCGCCAGCATCTCCCGCCGCGAGGCCCGCGCGAGGAAGCCGGGTCGCACCCGGATCATCCCCCCGTAGACCCGGTCGAGCACCTCCTGCGCCTGGTCCTCGAAATAGATCCGTCCCCCCTCGAAGGGGTCGATGAGGAAGGAGACCGCCTCGCCGCGGAATCGCACCAGGAAGTGATGCGGGAAGTTGACCCCCTCCACCGCGAGTCCGAGCCGCCACCCGACCTCGAGGAGGACGATCCCGAGTGTGAGCGGGATCCCGAGGCGACGATCGAGGACGTCGTTGAGGAAGGAGTTCCGCGGATCGTGGTACGCCTCGGAATTCCCCCGGAAGCCCTCCACCTCGAAGAGGGTGTGGATGAGCGTCCGCACGACGAGCGCCGGCGCCGTCTCGCCCTCCAGCCGGTCGACCACCTCTTCGGCCAGGTGGTCGAGGCGACCGAGGTAGGTCTCGACGGGGAGTTGCGGATACCGCTCCCCCGCGATGAGGAGCGCGGCGCGCGCGAGATCGATCTCCTCCTCGGTTCGACAGACCTCGTCGACGAAGCGTCGGCGGGCCGATCGTGCGGGTGCGTTCATGAAGGGTCTCGCGGGAAGAGGTGACGGGAACATGTGCAGGTGGGAGCGGGATTCCCCGGGGCCGCTCCGGGATGCGGGTCCGCTCGTTTCTTTCTAGCTTCGAGTGGTGAGGCGCGCCCGCGGTACCGCCGGCGCGCCTCACACTCCTACACTATCCCCTTCATCTCTTTCCGCGAATGCCTGATGCCCCGCGTGACGAACGCTCGCGTCTCCGGCTCACCCAGCTGAGTCACGGCGCCGGGTGAGCCTGCAAGCTCGGCATGTCCGAGCTGTCGCAGGTTCTGCGTCACCTCCTCCCCGTGCACGACCCGAATTCCCTCGTCGACGCCTCGACGGGGGACGACGCCGCCGTGTATCGTCTCTCCGACGATCGGGCGCTCGTGGTGACGCTGGATTTCTTCAGCCCGGTGGTGGATGACGGACGGTCATTCGGGAGGATCGCCGCCGCCAATGCGCTCTCGGATCTCTACGCGATGGGGGCCACCCCCCTCTTCGCCCTCAACCTCTTCGCCTTCCCCCGCGCGCACCTCGGAGAGGGGGTCGCCGAGGAGATCATCGCGGGCGGTGCGGAGATCGCGGCCGAGGCCGGGATCGCGGTGCTCGGCGGACACTCGATCGACGACCCGGAGCCGAAGTACGGGATGGTGGCGATCGGCGAGGTGCACCCCGACCACCTCGTCACGAATGCCCGGGGACGCGCGGGCGACGCCCTCGTCCTGACCAAGCCGCTCGGGATCGGGGTGATCACGACCGCGATCAAGCGGGATGCGGCGCCGCCCGAGCTCGCCGAGCGCGCCGTGCGGCAGATGGCCACGCTCAACGCCACCGCCGCGCGCGTCGGGCGCGACCACGGGGTGCGCGCCGGCACCGATGTGACCGGCTTCGGGCTCCTCGGTCACCTCCGGGCACTCGCGCGCGCCTCCGACCTCTCGGCCGAAATCGATGCGGCGCTCGTCCCGGTGCTCGAGGGGAGCGCCGAGCTCGTCGAGGCCGGACACGTACCCGGCGGCACCCGGCGCAACCTCGCCGACGTGGCCGACGATCTGCGCGTCGCCGAGAGCGTGAGCGAGACGACGCGGATCCTCCTCGCGGACGCACAGACCTCGGGCGGACTCCTCCTCTGCGTCGACCCCGAGCGCGCCGACGCGCTCGTCGACGCGCTCCGCGGCGAGGGCGTCGAAGCGGCCCGCATCGGCGGGCTCGCCGAGGGCCCGGCGGGACGGGTCAGCGTGCGCTGACAATCACCGTGCGCTGAGGACCGCCCGCCTCACGCCTCCGCCACCGGTGGGCGCCGCGAGGTCGTGCTGCGACGCCGCTTCTTCGGCGTGGCGGGATCGACGAAGATGAGCGCGAGAACCTCTTCGAGATCCTCTACGAGGTGGATCCTGATCGTGTCGCGGACGTCGTCGGGGAGGTCGTCGAGGTGCGCCTCGTTGTCCTTCGGGAGGATGAACTCCCGAATCCCCGCGCGCACCCCGCCGAGCACCTTCTCCTTCACCCCTCCGATCGGGAGCACGCGCCCCGTCAGCGTCAGCTCGCCCGTCATCGCGAGGTCCCGGCGGATCTTGCGCTGCGAGAGGGCGGAGATGAGCGCCGTGGCCATCGTGATCCCCGCCGAGGGACCATCCTTGGGGATCGCGCCCGCCGGCACGTGGATGTGCACCTCGCGGTCGGTGAGCGCCTCGGCGTCGATCCCGAGGCGGTCGTGGTTCGCCTTCGCGTACGAGAGCGCGGCGCGGCCGGACTCCTTCATGACGTCGCCGAGCTGCCCGGTGAGGACGAGTCCACTCTTGCCGGGCATGACCTGCGCCTCGACGAACATGATGTCGCCCCCCATCGGGGTGTAGAACATCCCCGTCGCGACCCCCACGAGGTCTTCCTCTGCCATCCGTTCGGGGTGGACGCGCGGCCGTCCGAGGAGCTCACGGATCTTCTCGTCGTCCACCGTGATCACCCCCTCGGCACCCCCCGCGATCTCGCGCGCGACCTTCCGCGCCACCTTGCCGATCTCGCGTTCGAGCTGCCGCACTCCGGACTCGCGCGTGTAGCTCCGGATCAGCGACATGAGCGCGTCGTCCTCGAAGTCGATCTCCTTCGTCCGGAGGCCGGTCGAGCGCTCCTGCCTCGGGAGGAGATAGCGACGCGCGATCTCGAGCTTCTCGGCCTCGGTGTACCCCGAGAAGTCGACGCGCTCCATCCGGTCCATGAGGGGCGCGGGGATCCGGTCGGCGTAGTTCGCCGTCGCGATGAAGAGGACCTCCGAGAGGTCGAAGGGGATCCCCATGTAGTGATCCACGAAGGTGGAGTTCTGCGCGGGATCGAGGACCTCGAGGAGGGCGGAGCTCGGATCTCCCTGGAAGGAGACCCCGAGCTTGTCGACCTCGTCGAGGAGGAAGACGGGGTTCCGGGTGCCGGCCTGCTTCATCCCCTGGATGATCCGCCCCGGCATCGCCCCGACGTAGGTCCGGCGATGCCCGCGGATATCGGCTTCGTCGCGCGCGCCACCGAGGGAGATGCGCACGTACTTCCGCCCGAGTGCCTTGGCGATCGACTGCGCGATCGAGGTCTTCCCCACCCCCGGCGGGCCGGTGAAGAGGAGGATCGGCCCGCGGCCGCCCTCGGCATCGGCATCGGCATCCTCCGCCCTATCGGTGTCGGTCGTCTGCACCTCAGCGTCATCCGCCGCCCCCGCCTCGGCGTCCGCCGCCTGCGTCTCCTCGTCAGCCGCCTGCGCCTCGGCGTCGGCCGCCTGCGTCTCCTCCTCGGCCGCCTCCGCATCCTCCTCGGCGCGCTCGATCTGCAGCTTGCGCACCGCCAGGAATTCGAGGACGCGGTCCTTCACGTCGACGAGGCCGTAGTGGTCCTCGTCGAGGATCTCGCACGAACGATCGAGGTCGATCTTGTCCTCGGTGCGCTCGTTCCACGGGAGGTCGGTGACCCACTCGAGGAAGGTCCGGATGACCTGATATTCCGCCGACTGGGGAGAGGTGCGTTCGAGGCGCCGCACCTCGCGGTCGATCTCCTGGCGCTGGTCCTCCCCCAGTTCGAGGTCGTCGAGGCGGGCGCGCAACTCGTCGAGCTCGCCCTGTTCCTCCTCTTCCCCGAGCTCCTTCTGGATCTGCTTGAGCTGCTCGCGCAGGAGCATCTCGCGCTGCCGCTCACCGAGCTCCGACTGCACCCGCGCCTGGATCTCCTCCTGCGCCTCGATCCGCGCCAGCTCGCGTTCGACGGCGACGAGTGCCTTCCGCATGCGCTTCTCGTCGTCGAGCACCTCGAGGAGCACCTGCTTCTCGGCCGTCGGAAGGTCGAGATAGAAGGCCACCAGATCGGCGAAGGGCCCCGGGTCATCCACCCCCTGGATGAGCTGGTTGAGGGCCTCGGCCGGCACACCCCGCCGTGTTCCGAGCTCGGCGGCGCGGTCCCGCAACTCCCGGTCGAGTGCCTGGAAGGCAGGGTCACTCGGGTCGACGGGGGGTTCGGTCTCCATCTCGAGGAGAACGGCGCGGAGCATCTCGCTCTGCTCCTCGTCGTCCTCGTGGTACGCGATCGCCTGCGCCCGTCCCTCGCCCTGGACGAGGAGCTGGACCCCGCCCCGCACACGGTGCGTCTGGATGACCCGCACCACCGTCCCGACCGAGTAGAGGAGGTCGGGTCGAGCGTCGTCCTCATTCTCGCGCTGCGCCACCGCGAAGAGGCGACGGTCGCCGTCGAGCGCGACCTGCACCGCCTCGATCGTGCCCGGCCGGCCGGCCGAGATCGGCACGGCGACACCCGGGTAGACGACGGTGTCACGCAGGGGAAGTACGGGGAGTGTATAGCGATCGCCCATCTCATGTCCTTGAAGCGCCTGACCGGGGCCGGGCATCATTGCATTTCGAACCGAAGGGACTTCATGATAGTGCAGGAAGCCTGCCACGCTCCGGGGGCCGACCGGGCGCTCTCCGAGCGACGAATCATGCCCTTCCAGCAGGCCTCCTGTCACCTTGACACTACGCGCGACGATAGCGCTGCGGTTCGGCAGACCCCACGACCCCCTCAGGAGGCGCCCTCCATGATCCCCAGATCGATCCCCAGATCGATGACGTCCCGGCGCATCCCGGCGAGTCTCTCGTCACTCCTCGTCGTCGCGCTCGCCTCGGCTGCGGCGCCCCTCACCGCCCAATCCTCCGACGCCCGGGACGCCGACACGATGGCGCCCGCGCCGGTGGCGGGGCGCTCGACGGTGTACGCACCCAACGCGATGGTGGCGACGAGCCAGCCGCTCGCGTCGGCGGCGGCGCTCCGCATCCTCGACCGGGGCGGCAACGCCTTCGACGCCGCGGTGGCGGCCTCTGCGGTGCTGACGCTCGTCGAGCCGCACATGACGAGCGTGGGCGGGGACCTCTTCGCGCTCGCGTGGTCGGTCGAAGAGGGCGGGCTGGTGGGGCTC
>JAVVEY010000009.1:0-42310 GCA_032250675.1 Longimicrobiales bacterium
CCGGGTGAAGCGGAATCAGGAAGCGGGTCCGGGAATATGGGCGTGTCGTCCATGGACGGAAGTGTATCATGATAGCGCGCGCTTCGCCTCTGCAAACGCCGCGCGGAGCCGCGCGCGGTCCTCCCCCCGGGGCTCACGATCGCCGAAGCGCGTCTCCTCGTAGAGCGCCGCGAAGCGGCGAGCTGCCGGGAGCGCCTCGGGCCGCGCATCGGCAATCCGCACGAGGAGCACCCCCGGTGTGACGACGCCCGAGGTCACGAGCTCGTCCTCGACGAGTCCGGCCCGCCGCGCCGCGCGGGCGAAGGCGCGCCACGCGCGTGACTCCGGCCGAAGCCGGCGTCCCGCGGGTCCGACGGCACGCGCGCCCACGACGACGAGGACGATCCCCCCCGCGAGCCCCCACCAGATCGCGCGCGGCACGCCGCCTCCGGTCGTCCCCGCCGGGTCGTCGCCGAAGAGCGCGCCGAGTCGCCCGAAGAGATCGAGCTGGAGCCCGAGGTCGTACTCGAGCACCCACTGATTCCAGCGGTGCGTGAGGCCGTCGAGCCACTGCCGGCCCGGGAACCACCAGGCGGAGGCCGCGGCGCCCGCGGTCGATCCGGGCGGCGTGGGATCCCACTCGACCCACCCGTACCCGGGGAACCAGACCTCGACCCAGGAGTGCGCCTCGTTCTGCGTGACCGAGAGGAAGTCGCCGAAGGCGTTCCAGCGGCCGCCGAGGAAGCCGTTCACATTGCGCGCCTCGATCCCGGCGGCGCGGAGGAGCACCACCATCGCGGAGCTGAAGTACTCGCAGTGCCCCTCGCGTCGTTCGAAGAGGAAGTGATCGATCGAGGTCTCGCGGGCGGTGGCCGGGAGCTCACGCGTGTATCCGAAGTTGGAGACGAAGAAGCGGTGGACGGCGGCGACCTGGTCGTAGCGGGTGTCATATGGCGCCGTGAGCGAGTCGGCGAGGTGAACGATCCGCTCGGGAAGCTCGGGAAGCTGGAGGTAGCGGGTGCGGTCGGGATAGAAGGCGCCCGACGCCGCGCGGAGCTCGTCGGGGGAGGGCGGGAGGGCGCCCGAGATCGAGGTGTACGACGGCTGCTGGTTCGAGCCCCAGAAGAACCAGTCGCCCACATCGTCCATCATCGGGCTGATCGGCACCTGCGGATCGACGAGGTGGAGGGGGTGGAGTCCGAAGACGACGGGGACATCGAGGGGTGCGGCGTGAATCGTCTGGGTCACCACCGAGTCCGGCCACCGCTGTCGGTACCAGCTCACCGGCGCGCGTGCGGGTCGCGTGGGCTCGGACCGCGTCCACTCGACGCCGTCGAAGGCGTCGTACGAGCGGCCGCGCCATCGCAGATCCGAAACCGGCTCGGGCGGACCTTCGGGGAACTCGACGCGCAGGACCACCGATGGGTTCGACCGGAGGGTCGCACCGTGCTGACCGAGCGAGATCCGGTCGCTGAATCCGACGATCGGCGTCGCGAAGACCTCGCCGCGCCCCGACCAGCTCCGCGAGACGCGCGGGAAGGCGACGAAGACGACGATCGCGCTCACGAGAATGGCGGAGGTGATCCCGACCGACGTCACCGCGAACGAACGGTCGAGCACCGGCTCCGGGCCGCCGAACCGCTCCGATTTGCGGCGGAGCAGTCCGACGGAGAGCGCCACCGAGCCGAGGCCGAGGAAGAGGAGGAAGCTCAGCGCGAAGAGCGCGCCGGGGCGGTAGGCGGTCGAGGCCAGGATGAGCGCGAAGGTGAGCGCGTAGAGTCGGGCGTCGTTCCCGGCGTCCTCCGAACGCAGCACCTCGGTGCAGAGGAGGAGGAGGAGGAGGTCGACGACGGGGACGACCACATCTCCGCGGAAGAGCGTGGCTTCGAGGATCACCCGCACGGCGAGGAGGAGCGCCAGGGGGACCATGATCCGCTCGATCGACTCGACGGTCTCGGGTCGCGGCTGTCGGAAGAAGGCCGCGGTGAGCGCGAGGGCGGCGAGGATGACGGGGAGCGGCGAGAAGCCCGCACCCACCGCGAAGGCGAGGAGGGCCGAGAGCGCCATGACGACGACGAGCCGCCGGTGGATCGTCTCGAGCGTCATCGGTCGTGCGCCTCGATCACGTCGGCCCACCCGGCGCGACGCTCGCCCGCCGTTACCCGGACGCAGCGCGAGGGAGGGAGGGGCGGGGGGGCATCGGGCGCGCCGAAATCGATGCGCGCGAGCGCATCGAGGATCCGCTCGAGCTGCGCGGGCCCCGTGCCCGGCCGGACCACGCGCGCGCCGGCATGGAGCGCGACGAGATCCCCCTCGCGCATGAGGCGGGCGAGGAGCGAGGCGGTGAGGTCGGCGGCGCGCTCGGAGGCGGGACCCGGCGGTGTGGAGACGTCGAGCGAGACCCACATCGCCTCGGAGGCGTCGTGCTCGTACTCGCGCACCACGAGCGTGCCCGCGCGCGCGGCGGCCTTCCAGTGGATGTCGCGGCGGTCGTCTCCGGGGTGGTACTCACGCAATCCCCGGTACTCGCCGCGCGCACCCGTAGCCCCGGAGGGGAGGGCGACCCGGGCGCGGGGCCGACGACCCCCCATCCCGACCGGCACCTGGACCGGGAGGTCGGTGCGGGGCCAGACGACAATCTCGCCGGGGCGCGTCAGGTCGCGCTCCTTGCGGAAGAGACCGAAGGGGTATTCGGTGGCGAGCGTGAGGAGGCGGAGCGGGTGGACGCCGCGCGTGAGGAAGGTCGCGCGGCCCGTGGCGTGGGCCGTCTCGCCGGCCGCGATGCGCGGCACCCAGGTGAGATTGGGGAGCCCCACCTCTTCGACTTCGAGGGCGTAGGTCGAGAGTCGACGCTTGCCGTTCGAGATCCGGTAGTGGAGGTGGATCTCCTCCCCGGCGTGCCCGCCGGAGGGCACGCGTCGCTCCACGGTGAGCTTCGCGAGCGTCCTCTCCGAGAGCCACCCGCTGACGGCCATCGCGCCCAGCATCGCGCCGAGGAGGAGGTAGAGGAGGTTGTTGCCGGTGTTGATCGCGGCGAATCCCACCGCGAGCGATCCCGCGATCAGCGTCGCGCCCCGGCGTGTGAAGCGGATTCGGCGCCACGCACGGAGACGCGCCCGGATCCATTCCGGCATCCGGAGGCCTGCGCGGAGCCCCCCCATCACACCGGCGCCTCGACCTCGCTCACGATCGTCGTGAGGAGCGCGGCGGCGGTTTCGTGCGCATCCGCCGTCGATGACGAGGCACCCGCCGGGAGGAGGCGGTGCGCGAGACACGGCACCGCCAGGTCACGCACGTCGTCGGGAACGATGAAGGCACGTCCCCGGGTGAGCGCGAGAGCGCGCGAGGCGCGCAGGAGCGCGACGGCGCCCCGCGGACTCGCGCCGAGCCGGATCGAGGGAGCGTCTCGCGTGCGCTGGACGATCTCCATGATGTAGTCCACGATCGACGGATCGGCGTGCACCTCGTCGACGCGCTCCTGCAGCTTGATCACCTCCGCGGGGCCCACACGCGCCTCGAGTTCGTCGATCGGCGGATTCCCACCCCTCGACTCGAGGAGGATGCGGCGCTCGGCGTCGGCGTTCGGATACCCGATCGTGAGCCGCATCAGGAAGCGGTCGAGCTGGCTCTCGGGGAGGGGGTAGGTCCCGTGGTGCTCGAGGGGGTTCTGCGTGGCGAGCACCAGGAAGGGTCGAGGGAGCGCGAGCGCGTGGTCGTCGATCGAGACCTGCCCCTCCTCCATCGCCTGGAGGAGTCCGGACTGCGTGCGCGGCGGCGCCCGATTGATCTCGTCCGCGAGGACGACCTGCGTGAAGATCGGCCCGGTACGGATTTCGAACTCCCGCGACTGGGGGTTGTAGATCGAGACGCCGAGGAGATCCGAGGGGAGGAGGTCGCTCGTGAACTGGATGCGGCGGAAGCCGAGTCCGAGCACCCGGGCGAGGGCGCGGGCGAGCGTGGTCTTCCCGACTCCCGGCACATCCTCGAAGAGCACGTGGCCGCGCGCGATGAGCGCGGCGAGCGCGAGCCGGACGACCTCTTCCTTGCCGAGGAAGACGCGCTCGACCTCCGAGACGAGGGTGTCGAGGAGTGCGAGCGAGGTGTCGGTGGGACGGGCGGAAGGCGTGTCGGCGTCGGTGGCGCGGAGCGCAGAGGCGTCGGACATGCGCGGAGAGATGGGGTGGGGATGAGTCGGACGGGAAATACGAAAGACCCGGGAGTGGGGTCTAACCCCTCCGGATTCGGAAAGGGTCCGGGAGCGCGTCGGGGTGCGTTGACACGTTCGTAAAACTCCGGATAGGTTCCGGGGCTTTCGCCACCAAAGGCGGTACGATGCGGGCGCGCCACCGAGAGGCGTCTCCCACGGTCCCTCAAGGAATCCCATGCCATGGGTGCAACAACGAAGATCGGTCTGATCGCCATCGCGGTGACGGTGATCGGCGGAGGCGGCGTCGCCTTCGTCCAGGCACAGGACGGCTCGGCCGCCGCGGCTGCCCAGGCCGCGCCCGCGGGAAAGAGCACGGGGACCAACTTCGGAATGGGGGCGGGGATCCAGCCGATCGCCTTCCCACACGACATCCACGCCCAGACGAACCGGATCGACTGCGCCTACTGCCACTTCTCGGCGGAGCGGTCGGTGGACGCCGGGATCCCTCCGGTCTCGACGTGCATGGGGTGCCACGCGCCGGGCAAGGTCAATGTCCAGTCCGAGGCGGGGCAGGCGGAGATCGCGAAGCTCCAGGAGATCTGGGCGAATGGAGAGACGATTCCGTGGGTTCGGATCCACAAGGTCGCCGACCACGTGAAGTACCCGCACATGCGCCACATCCAGGCCGGGCTCGACTGCACCCAGTGCCACGGCCAGATCCAGGAGATGGGCGTTCTGCAGGAGCCCGACCCCACATGGGGCAACGGCAAGATGGGGTGGTGCATTTCGTGTCACGTCGAGAACGACGTGAGCCGTGACTGCACCGTCTGCCACTACTGAGGCGCGACATGAGTGAAGGGATCAAGCGCAGAGATTTCCTGAAGGTTGTCGGTGTCGGTGGGGTCGGTGCCGGGTTGACCGGGTGCTCCACCGAAGGCGCCGAGAAACTCCTTCCGTACGTCGTTCCTCCCGAGGATGTCACGCCGGGTGTGGCGACGTGGTACACCTCCACATGTGGCGGATGTTCGGCTGGGTGCGGTCTCTGGGTACGCACCCGCGAAGGCCGCGTGGTCAAGCTCGAGGGGAATCCGAGCCATCCGGTCTCGGGGGGAGCGCTCTGCCAGCGCGGGCATGCCTCGCTCCAGGCGCTCTACGCCCCCGATCGCCATACCCGTCCGATGCGGCGGGTGGATGGCGAACTGCAGCCGATCTCGTGGGACGACGCGGAGGCGCTCCTCGCCGAGCGCATCGCGGGTGCCGCGGGCAATGTGCTGATGATCAACGGGGCGATGGGCCCCTCGATGACCGACCTCGTCGACCAGTTCCTCGCGTCGGTCGGGGGATCGCGGATCGAGTGGGAGGGCCTCGCCGAGGCGCCTCTGCGTGAGGCGACACGGATCGCCTGGGGTCGGGATGTGGTCCCGCGCTACGACTTCGAGAGCTCCGACTTCATCCTCTCCTTCGGCGCCGACTTCATCGAGACGTGGGTCTCGCCGGTCGAGTATCAGCGTGCCTTCGCGCGCGCCGCGGGGGTGAATGGTGCCGGAGAGAAGGCGGAGTTCGTCTTCATCGGTCCGCGCCTCAATCTCACCGGTCAGAACGCCGATGAGTGGGTCCCGATCCCCGTCGGATCGGAGGCGGCGGTCGCGCTCGGGATCGCGTCGGTCATCGCGGGCCGTCGGGGGAATGCGGGTCCCTACGCGTCGGTCCTCCAGGCCTACTCCCCCGAAGCCGCGGCCTCCGCGGCCGGGATCGAGGCCGCCACGATCCGTGAGCTCGCCGACCGCTTCCAGAACAGCGCCTCGGTCGCGGTGGGACCGGGCGTCGCGGGGCAGCATCGCAACGCTACGGCCGCGAATCTCGCGGTACACATCCTCAATGCGGTCGCGGGCAATGTGGGGACGCGCGTCCGGCTGGTGGCGAACGCCCAGAGCGCGGCGGCGCGCCCCTACGGCGAGGTCGAGGGCGCGATCCGCTCGATGGCCTCCGGAGGGGTGGGCGTGGTGATGGTGCACGGGACGAATCCGGTACACGGCCTCCCGCCCGCCTCGGGGTTCGTCGACGCCTTCGCCGGTGTGCCCTTCAAGGTCTCCTTTGCCCGCGAGCCCGACGAGACGTCGGCGATGGCGGATCTGATCCTCCCCGACCGGCACTTCCTCGAGTCGTGGGGAGACGCGAGCCCGCGCCCGGGACTCTTCTCGCTCCAGCAACCGGCGATGGAGGCGGTTCCGCACTTCGACACGAAGCAGACGGGCGACGTCCTCCTCTCGGTGGCGACGCGCGCGGGGAGCCCGGTGGGGCCGGCGACCACGCACGAACACCTCCGGGCACGGTGGCAGCAGCTGCACGGAAACTCCGGGTCGAACCTGGACTTCGAGGCGTGGTGGCGTGCCGCGCTCAAGCGGGGCTCGGTCGAGCTGCCGATCCCGGCCACCGAGGCCGCGGTCGCGCTTCGTCAGCCGGATGTCGCACTCACCTTCGATTCACCGTCGCTCGATGGCGACGGCGAATTCGCCCTCGTCGTCTACCCCTCGTCACGCTTCGGCGACGGGAAGCACGCGAACAGCGCCTGGATGCAGGAGCTCCCCGACCCCGTCTCGAAGATCGCCTGGCACGGGTGGGTCGAGATCCACCCGAATGCGGCCGAACGCATCGGCGTGGGGAAGGGCGATGTGGTTGCGGTCGCTTCCCCGCACGGCTCGGTGAATCTTCCCGTCTTCACCTACCCGGGGATCCGCGAGGACACCGTTGCGATCCAGATGGGGATGGGGCGCGAGCAGTCGGGTCGGTACGCCAACGGCAACGGCGTGAACGCGATGACGCTCCTCCCCGCCGAGGCGGAGCAGCCCTCGGGCGGGCTCGTCCACCTCGCCACGCGCGTCTCGGTGGTCCCGACCGGCGAGGTCTACCGACTCGCCACGATCGAGGGGTCGGACTCGCAGTCCGAACGCGGAATCGCGCCTGCCATCCACCTCGGCGCGCTGGGTCACGCGGCGGAAGGAGGCGAGGAGGATCACGCGGAGCACGGACTCGAGGAGATGCAGCTCCTCGGGGGCTTCGGCGCCGTCGAGGTGGAGGGCGATGCGGCCGATTGGCCTCTCCCCGACACCGATCGCGGCGACTACGGCGACCCGGCCACCCCGCGCTGGGCGATGGCGATCGATCTCGACAAGTGCACCGGGTGCTCGGCGTGCATCGTGGCGTGCCAGTCCGAGAACAACGTCGCCTTCGTCGGCGAGGACCAGCTCCGCATGGGGCGCGACCTCGCCTGGATCCGTCTGGAGCGCTACTACGAGACCGTCGATGCGTCGCACGCCGGACCGCTCGATGTGCGGCACCTCCCGATGCTCTGCCAGCACTGCAACAACGCGCCGTGCGAGCCGGTCTGCCCCGTCGTGGCGGCCTACCACACCCCCGACGGACTCAACGGCCAGGTCTACAACCGGTGCGTGGGCACGCGGTACTGCGCGAACAACTGCCCGTACAAGGTGCGCGTCTTCAACTGGTACAGCTACGCCGATGTCCCCGAGCCGCTGAACTGGCAGTACAACCCCGATGTGACGATCCGGAACACCGGGATCATGGAGAAGTGCTCCTTCTGCGTGCAGCGCATCCGGGAGGTCCAGAACCGGGTCGCGGTCGAAGGGCGCACCGTCGCGGACGGGGAGGTCGTCCCCGCGTGTCAGCAGTCCTGCCCGGCCGAGGCGATCGTCTTCGGCAATATCAGGGACGCCTCCTCACGCGTGGCGACACTTGCCCGGAACGAACGGACCTACCGGGTGCTCGACGAGCTGATCAACACCCAGCCGGCGGTCCACTACCTCAAGAAGGTCACCCTCCACGAAGTCGAGGACGGGGCCCACCAGGGCGCCAGCCAAAACGAGCCCGCAGACCGATGACGCGCATGGCGACGCTGACGGAAGCACAGAAACGAGGGGCGCTCGCTCACCCGGACGTGGATCTCCACGACGAGGTGAACCGCGACATCCTCAAGATGCTCTCCGCCCCCGGGAAGGGGTGGTGGTTCCTCTTCGCCCTCGCCGCGCTCGGCGTGGGCGTGATGTTCGGGTCGTGGGGGTGGCAGATCTACCGGGGGATCGGCGTCACGGGGCTGAGCTCTCCGGTGGGGTGGGGTGCCTACATCACGACCTTCGTCTTCTGGGTCGGTATCGCGCACTCGGGCACGCTGATCTCGGCGATCCTCTTTCTCTTCCGCGCGCCGTGGCGGCAGTCGATCTACCGGATGGCCGAGGCGATGACGGTCTTCGGGGTCATGACGGCGGGGCTCTTCCCCCTCATCCACGTCGGCCGTGTCTGGCATGCGTACTGGCTGATCCCCTACCCGAACGCGCGCTACCTCTGGCCCAACTTCAGATCGCCGCTCGTCTGGGACGTCTTCGCGGTGACGACCTACTTCACCGTCTCGTCGGTCTTCTTCTACCTCGGGATGGTGCCCGACATGGCCGCCGCCCGCGACAAGACGAAGGGGATCCGGCAGAAGCTCTATTCGCTGATCTCGCTCGGATGGCGCGGCACCGACCGGCAGTGGCATCACTTCGGCAAGGCCTACCTCTTCCTCGCCGCGCTCGCCACGCCGCTGGTGCTCTCGGTGCACTCGGTGGTGTCGTGGGACTTCGCGATGTCGATCGTTCCCGGGTGGCACGCGACCATCTTCGCGCCCTACTTCGTGGCCGGCGCGATCTTCTCGGGGGTGGCGATGGTGATCACCCTCGCGGTCCCGATCCGGAAGGCCTTCGGACTCGAGGCCTACCTGACGACGAAGCACTTCGACGCGATGGCCAAGCTGATCATGCTGACGTCGCTGATCGTCTTCTACGCCTACCTGACCGAGTTCTTCATGGCGTGGTACTCGGGCGAGCCGCCCGAGAAGCAGATGTTCTGGAATCGGCTCTTCGGGCACTACTGGTGGGCCACCTGGATCATGCTCACCTGCAACGGCCTCGTCCCGATGATGCTCTGGTTCAAGCGGGTCCGGCACTCGATCCCCGCGCTCTTCGCCATCACGATCTTCATCAATATCGGGATGTGGTTCGAGCGCTTCGTGATCATCGTGACCTCGCTCAGCCACGAGTACGCCCCCTTCGCCTGGGGTGTGTACCGCCCGTCCCTGACCGAGATGGGGATCGTGCTCGGGAGCTTCGCCTGGTTCAGCTTCTGGTTCCTCCTCTTCATCCGCCTCCTTCCGCCCGTCGCGATCGCCGAGCTCAAGGAGGTCATCCCCGCCCGCATGCGTCGAGGCTCGGGGGGGCAGGATCGACATGACGCGGTGCCGGCGACCGCCCCGGCGGGAGATTGACGATGAGCGAGACGAATGGAATCCTCGCCGCCTTCGACTACCTCGATTCGACGATCGATGCGGTGAAGGAGCTGCGGGGGGCGGGGTTCGACGATGTCACCGTCTACTCGGCGTACCCCGAACACCACCTCGAGGAGGCGCTCGGATACGACCAGAGCCCGGTCCGCGTGTGGACGCTCGTGGGGGCGTTGACCGGGACCGCCACCGGCTTCGCCTTCACCGCGTGGACCTCGATGGACTGGCCCCTCATCACCGGGGGCAAGCCGGTCCTCTCGATGCCGGCGTACGTCGTGATCGCCTTCGAGCTGACGATCCTCTTCGGTGCGCTCTCGACCGTCCTGGGGATGTTCATCAACAGCCGACTCCCGAGCGTCGCCTCGGGTGTCGTCTACGACCCGGAGTTCAGTTCGGGTCGCTTCGGGATCTTCGTGCCCGCCTCGGGAACCGATCTGGATCGAGCGCGGGAAATCCTCCGAAAGCACGAGCCCGCCGAGACGCGGGAGGGTGCCCATGCGTAAGCTCATCCGCCTCTTCGTGGTCGCCGTGGCCCTCGGATCCGCCTCGGGGTGCACCGCCCTCGACGACACGATGGTCTTCATCTTCGGTCGATCGATGCGCGACCAGGCCTCCTTCGATCCCTACGAGAACCCCAGGAGTCCCGCCGAAGGCGCGGTCTCCTTCTCGTCGGGCAACTTCGCGCCCGATCCGAACACCGTGATGTACGGCTCGCCGTTGACGCACGACTACGACGTGCCCGACTTCGACCAGACCGCCACCCTCACCTTCGATCCGATCCTGAACGAGCTCGAGAACCCGGTGCCGGCGGATGCGGCGTCGCTCGAGCGGGGGGAAGTGATGTATGTGCGGGTGTGCGCGCCGTGCCATGGCGAGACCGGACTCGGGGCGGACGCCTACCTCGTGGATCGCTGGCCCGCCTTGCAGGTCTTCAACCTCGCGCAGGCGCAGGTCGCCGGGTATTCGGATGGCTACATCTACGCGATGATGCGCGTGGGACGCGGACAGATGCCGGCGTATGGACACCAGATCACACACTTCGACCGCTGGCACATCGTGAACTACGTGCGGACGCTGCAGGCCGATTTCGCGGCGGCGCAGGGCGCGGCGGCCCCGAACGCGGACGGGGGGAACTGAGATGGCTCACCTCCACATCCCCGACTCGATTCCCGCGCGCTTCGTCTCCCGTACCCGGGCGAGCAGCACGCTCTTCGGTGCGATGGCGCTCATCGGCGCGGTCGCCTTCTTCATGCAGCTCGGCAACAACGCCCAGGCGGCGTGGGTGAGCTACGTCTCCAACTGGCTCTTCTTCACCTCGGTCGCGATGGGAGCGATCATCTTCGCCGCCGTCACGACGATCGTGCGGGCGAAGTGGAATTGGTCGCTGCGCCGCGTGAGCCTCGCGGGGGTGGCCTTCCTCCCGATCTCCTTCCTCCTCCTCCTCCCGATGCTCGGGCTCCGCGAGGTCTACTTCCCCTGGATCGAGCAGCTCACCCACGATCCGCTGGTCCAGGCGAAGGCCGCCTACCTGAACACGACCTTTCTCGTGGTGCGCAACCTCGCCGGCCCGCTCCTCCTCTTCGGTCTCTCGATCCACTTCGCCTTCCTCGCGCTGCGTCCCGACATGGGGCGGCTCGACGAGGAGGAGCTCGACGAGGGACAACGGAGATGGCGCGATCGGCTGATGGCGGGGTGGAGTGATCAGGATGCGGAGGAGCTTCACAGCCGCAACCGGATGGCTCGCCTCTCCCCGGCGCTCGTGATCGTCTACGCCGCCGTGATGAGCTTCCTCGTCTACGACTGGGCGATGACGCTCGAGCCGCACTGGTTCAGCACACTCTTCGGCGGGTGGTTCTTCATGGGGGCGCTCTGGGGCGGAATCGCCTTCACCGCGCTCGGGGGGGTCTGGCTTCGGGGCCGGGACGACTTCGCCTGGAAGGCGATCGGCGTGCAGCAGCGGCACGATGTGGGCAAGCTCGCCTTCGGCTTCACCGTCTTCTGGACCTACCTCTTCTGGTCGCAGTACATCGTGATCTGGTACGGGAAGCTCCCCTGGGAGCAGATCTACATGGTGAAGCGCGCGGGGCATGGGTGGGGATCCTTCTCGCTCCTGGTGATCGTGACGTGCTTCGTGATCCCCTTCGCCGGGCTGATCGGGCGGGCGCCGAAGTTCAGCCCGAAGTGGCTCGGCCTGATGATGGTGACGATCCTCTTCGGGCTCTGGAGCGAGCGGTACTGGCTGATCGCGCCGACGCTGCAGACGGGGGGATACGACGTCACCAACATGCTCTACCAGGTCGGGATCGGGGTCGGCTTCCTCGGGCTCTTCCTCGCGTCGATCCAGTGGTTCTTCGCGACCTTCCCGATCATCCAGATCTGGCAGCCGCCGCAGTTCGAGGAGACGCACGACACCGAGGTGGCGCACCCGGCCTGAGCCGGCGGCCGTCCTCTGGCCGCCGCGATCCCCGGCACCCTCACCCCCGGGGCACGCTCGCTCCGTCGGGTTCGTGAGAGGGCCGCTCGCTGGCAGATTCGCTTTGGGACGGGCGGCAGTCCGAAGCGCGCATGTACGCGAACCTGGTCACCCCGGGGGTGAGGGTGCCGGGGATCGCGGCGGGTCGGACGGGCCGGCGCGGTGGACGGGCGAGAGGCGACCCACGCCCGGACCACAGCCCGCTACCCGTGGGCTGACTCGATTCCGTACGTCCCGGCGCTCAACGGGGTCGGTCGGTGCCTCTTTCTCAGCGGATTCTCTCCACCCGACTGGTACGACGGCACCTCCCTCACCTGGACCGTAATCGACGTCAACACCGGCGAACTCGTCGACAACATCCGGTTCAAGCCGAATGGAAGGGGCACGGTGCCCCGCCTGCCTGAGTACTCCGAGTTTGGGGCGGCAATGCGCGACGTTGACTCGCGATTCGCGTTCCTTTACCGCCTCGCGGAAGACGGAACCCAACGTGCCGAGCGCTTCCCGCTCGATCTTGACTGCGGCTGGCGACTGGGTTGCCCGCGGCCATTCGCACGTCGTATCATCCGCCGGAAGTCATGACCCTCACCCGGTCCCAGGCGGATACCGATGACCCGCACCCGACGCTGCGTACGTGTGGCGGCGCCCCTGCCGCTCCTCCTCCTCCTCCTCCCTCTCCCTGCCGCCCCTCAGGAGGCGAGCGACCTCGGTGCGTGGGTTCAGTCCGTGCGCTCGGCGCGCCCGGATCCGAGCCGCGTCGCGGAGGTTGATGACCTGACGCTGGAGCGCGACGAAGGCACCTTCCACTTCGCTTCCGGGACGATGCACCTGATGGAGCCCGTCGACGGCCGTACTCTCGGTGCGGTCTTCGTGGGTGAGGGCACCTTCCGCATGGACGCGCCGATCGAGATCGAGCAGGAGCACATCCGGCGCCTCATGGAGAGCGACGGCGTGGAGCGACGCTTCCGTCGCGCCGTCCTCCTCTTCACCGACTTCACGGACAACGAGCTCGCGGGCCAACTCGACTTCGGTCCGGGCGAACCTCACGGGGACGCCCGCCGGGAGATCGAGGAGGCGATGAAGTACGTCAGCGATGACGACGGCTGGTTCGCCGAGGACGTCATGACGCCGCTCCTCAACCGGGTGGGAGGCTTCTTCTATGCACACTTCGGCTGGGACCGGGGTGACCCCCTGATCTTCACGGTGAACCCCGCGTCGTTCGAGGAGGTCGCCTTGTACAGGAAGCTGGACGGCCGGGGGGAGTACCGGGAGGTCGTCTCCCGCTTCCACCGCCGATCCGACTACGAGACAGGACAGAGCATGCCGCAGGAGGCGCTCGACCTCGTGCGGGTGGACGGCTGCAACATCGAGGCATGGATCGAGGGCAACCTCGACTTCCGTGCCCGCGCGGCGCTCCGCCTCACGCCGCTGGGCGAATACCGGTGGGTCCATCTGACGCTGCACCCGGAACTCGACGTCGACGCCCTCCGCTGGGGCGACGGAAGCCCCGTGGAGCACTATCGTCCGAAGGAGTCGAGCGCGCTCTGGGTCGACCTGGAGAGCGCGCCCGAAGGACCACTGGAACTCGTCGCGGAATACCACGGAGACATCCTCGAGCAGGAGGAGAGGCTCTGGGTGCGGGTGATCGCCAACCGGAGCTGGTTCCCCGTCTACGAGTACGACCGCCTGGTTCCCTATCGGGTGACCTTCCACACGCATGAGAAGCTCCGCGTGGCCACCGTCGGCTCTCTCCTCTCCGAGACGCCCGAGGGCGATCATGTCACCACGGTGTGGGAGACCTCACCCGTGCGCCAGATGACCTTCAATGTGGGTGAATTCGACGAGCATCGACCCGAGGACCTCACCGGACGGAGCCTCCTCCTGCAGTACGACGAACGCGCGCACAAACGGCTGGAACGCCTCGCGGCCGACGCCAACCTCGTCGTCTTCGGGCAGCGCGAGATGGGAGAGATGGTCTCGGACGACCTGACCCGGGCGTTCCAGTTTTTCGACCAGGTCTTCGGCGAGACGCCGGTGCGTGACTTCATCGCCACCGAGACCCCCTACAGCCATGGGGAGGCCTACCCCGGCCTCGTCCTCCTCCCCTGGACCACCTTCCAGTACACGAGCACGAAGGGGTACGACGCGATCTTCCGCGCGCACGAGGTCGCCCATCAGTGGTGGGGCATCGGCGTGCGTCCGGCCACCTACCGGGACCAGTGGCTCGCGGAGGGCTTCAGCGAGTTTGCCGGACTCTTTTACGCCGCGCGGGTCAACGGCTCGGTCGCGACGTACAACGAGTGGCTGGACGAGATGCGCGAGGAGATCCTGGACCGGCGCGACGAGGCACCGCCGATCGCGCTCGGACCTCGCGCCGCGACCGTCCGGAACCCGGGCGACCATCAGCTCATCGTCTACAAGAAGGGCGCCTGGGTGCTGCACATGCTGCGGATGCTGCTGACCGATTTCGAGGGCGACGGCGCGGACCAGCTCTTCGATCGGGTCATCAAGGCGTTCTATACCGAGCGGTATGGCCAGTCCGCCACCACCGAGCACTTCCGCGCGATCGTGGAGCGTGAGGTCGGCGCGGAGATGGGGTGGTTCTTCGACCAGTGGGTGTTCGGCTCCGCGATCCCCCGATACACCTTCTCCTACACCCTCGAGGACCAGCCCGACGGGTCGGTCAAGGCCCGGATCCGCGTGCGCCAGGAAGAGGTTCCGGACGACTTCCGGATGGTGGTGCCGATCCTCCTTGACTTCGGGGAGGACGGGACGGCGGTGGTGCGCATCAATGTGACGGGGCCGGTCACCGAGGGGGAGCTTCCGCTCCTGCCGCAACGACCGGAGCGGCTCGAGTTCAACCCCTTCCAGGCGGTGCTGGCGGAGACGAAGACGGAGCGGTGGAGGAGGTGAGGCGCGAGGTGGATCACCTCGTTCGGTTCGTGGAGCGGACGGGGCGTCGGCCCCGGGATGGACGCGCGATCGCGGCGTGTGTGACGCAAACTGACACCGACCGGGTGTCCGGGAGTCAGGGTGTCACCTGGCGTCGAATATCGAGGGCAACTGTCCCCCGTCGAAGCTGACGCTCGGGTTGCGTCACCTTGTCGACAATAGTTGTCGTTACGAGACCTCCCACGAAAGCAGAGCCCTCGAAGTGTCAGTTGACGTCACTCCTCCGGTTGGCGTCACTCCTCCAGCAAGGAGAGCACCGGGTGCCGCCCGCGGCGAGCGAGAGATCGATCTCCCGGCTTCAGACGCCTGCCTGAACGATCTCGAGTACCGCGTCGTGGAGCGCTCCGTTGGTGGACACACCTGAGGCGCCATGGATCGTGGGCTCTCCCTCGAGGGAGGTGAAGCGCCCACCCGCTTCGGTGACGATCGTGAGGAGGGGCGCGGCGTCCCAGGCGGAGAGCTCGGGGTCGACCATGACGTCGGCGCGCCCGGTGGCCACGAGGATGTGGCCGTACGCATCCCCCCAGGTGCGGGCCAGGCCGGTTGCGCGCGCCAGGGCGCGCCACCGCTCCGCGAAGTCGCCCGTGGTGACCTCGCCCGCGTCGGTGGTCAGGAGAAGCGCGTCGGCGAGCCGCGTCGTGGCCGAGACCGCACACGGGTTGCCGTTCAGGCGGGCGCCGAAGCCGCGTCCCGCCACCACCGTTTCGGCGAGCGCAGGGAAGTGCGCGACCCCGACCACGGGTTCGCCCTCGATCTCGATCCCGATGAGGACGCCGTAGAGGGGGACGCCGTGCACGAACGAGCGGGTCCCGTCGATCGGGTCCACGATCCACCGCACCGCGGCGTCGGGATCGGTCTCACCGAACTCCTCACCGAGGATGCCGTCCCCCGGAAAGGCCTCGGTGATCCGCGAGCGGAGGAGCTGCTCCGCTTCGCGATCCGCGATCGTCACCGGAGTGCCGTCCGCCTTCTCGTCGACCGGGACCTCGCCGCCGAACCAGCGGAGGGTGACCTCCCCCGCCTCCCGCGCGAAGGCTTCGGCCCGTGTCATGTAGTCGAGGATCTGTGGGCGTGCGTCGGCCATGCGTGCGGGGCGGGATCGGAGTGCGTGATCTGAGTGAGGTGCGGGAGGAGGGAGTTCGTATCAGCTCGAGCTCTCCCTCTCGCCCTTCCGACGGTAGAGATTCTCGTCGGCGCTGTGAAGGAGATCCTCTCCCGTCTTCATGACGGCAGGGTCGAAGGTCGCGACCCCCATCGAAACCGTCACGCCGCTCGGGCTGAGGAGGGAGTGCGAGGCCATGCTTTGGCGAATCCGTTCGAGGTAGTGCCGGATCCCTTCGGGGCTGCTGTCGGTCTGGACGCTGACGAATTCGTCTCCGCCGAATCTCGCGACGAGATTCATCGCCCGGTTGTTCTCCTGCAGGACTCCCGCGAAGGCCCGGAGGATATCGTCACCGGCGAGGTGACCCTGCGCATCGTTGTACACCTTGAAGTCGTCGAGATCGAAGAGCACCAGGGAGAGTCCCCGGCCGCGGTAGGCGGCCGCGACTTCGCGTCGGAGGTGGATATCGAGGTGACGTCGATTGGGAAGCCCGGTCAACTGGTCGGTCAATGAGAGAGAACGCACGGAGGCGTGCAACTGCGCATTCTGAAGCGCCACCGCCGCCTGCGCGGCGAGACGAAGGAGGATCCGTTCGGAGTTCTCGTCGAAGGCACGGGGATTGATGCTGCCGGCGGTGAGGAGTCCCGCTACGGCGTCCCCCACGACGAGGGGCACGGCGATCCCGGAGGCCGCCTGAAGCTTCGCGCGCAGCGACTCGGGGAGGAGTTCACTCGCCGCGAGGTCGTCGATGCGGGTGACGGCGCATCGCTCGATGAGCTGCAGATGGAGCGTGCCGGTGAGATTCCACTCGAGCCCGACCGGGAGGGCGGTCGGTCCGGTGGAAGCGGCGATCCGTGCCACGCTCCCGTTGAGCATCCAGACCGAGGCACCATCCGAATCGAGGAGGTCACGCACCGCTCCCGCCACCTGACAGAGAACGACCTCGGAATCGAGCGACGAGGCGAGCGCGCGTCCGATCTCCTCGATCCGGCCGGCCTCGTGCGCGCGGCGCTCCAGCGCTTCGACGTGTCGGGCGTTCTCGATCGCGACCGAGGCGAGGTCCGCGATCGCCTGGAGGAGCTGGAGATCGTCATCCGTGAAGGCGTGAGGCTCGTAGCTCTGCACCGAGAGGGCCCCGATCACGCGGTCTCCCGAACGGAGGGGGACGCACACTCCCGAGCGCGTGACCCGCGACTCGTCGCTGCCGAGGAGCATGAGCGACTCCGACTCGAGGTCGTCGGCGACGATATGCCCGATCCCGTCCGCGAGCGCCGGGCTATCGGCGCTGTGGTAGGAGAGATCGACGAACTCTTCGCGGTCCTGATCGACGAAGAAGACGACGCGCGCCTCCTCCGCATCAGCATCGAGGAGGGTGATATAGAACCCGTCGGCGGGGAGTACGCGTAGCGTCTGCCGGTGGATCGCGCGGTAGAGCTCCTCGAGTCCGAGCGTGGCGGCGAGCGCCCGGCTTGCCTCGAGCAGCACGCCGTACCGTTCGGCGAGAGCTGTCGGGGGAAGGGAGGGTCGACTCACGCGTGAGACTCCGGGGATGCACGATGGCGCGGGCACGGTCCGGGGGCCGAGGCCGAAGAAGTGTTGAACCTTGTATGAAGATTCTTTCAGTATAGAACCCGCCGCGCTATCGAACAACGTAATCGGTTGTATCTCCTTCACTCCGGAGCGGAGCCATCTTCGGGGAGGTGGCGGTCGATCCAGTTGCCGATCTCGAAGCCGAGCCCCGCGATCAGCCGCGATTCTCTCCGGTCGAGTTCGGCGCGTGCGAGGATTGTCCGGAGAGTCCGCATCACCGCCGCGGGCTTGCGCGCCTTGAAGAAATCGATGCGGTGCATCCCCTCCTCGAGCGCGGAGAACATGTGCTCGAGCTCCCCTCGCGTGGCGGCGCGGGTGCTTCGCCGGCCTCGGGGGAGATCCGGGGCGTCCTCCTCCACCGCCATCGCGAGCTCCCAGGAGAGCACCATCGCGGCCTGCGCCAGATTGAGGCTCGTGAATCGAGGGTCGGTCGGGATCATGGCGATCCGATCGCAGCGATCGAGTGCGGGGTTGTCGAGCCCACGATCCTCCCGCCCGAAGAGGAGGGCCACATCGCCCTCTGCCGTCTTCTCGATCATGCGAGGCGCGAGTTCGCGCGGACGGACGTAGTTGCGGTTGGCCGTCCGCCGACGCGCCGATGTTCCCACCACCCACACCGTGTCGGCGAGCGCCTCGTCGAGGGAGTCGAGGATCTCGAGGGAGTCGAGGACCGGACCCGCTCGATGCGCGATCCCCCGGATCCGGTACTCGGAGTACTCGCGGGGTCGAACGAGTCGGAGGCGGAAGATCCCCATATTCGTCATCGCCCGGATCGTGCCGGCGATATTGACGAGGTCCTGCGTCTCGTGAAGGACGAGGACGATCCGGTCGAGGGCGTTATCCGAGGTCGGACGCGGCGCGCCGTCAGAGATGGCGCTCGTCACCATCGTCGGGATCGTCGTCCGCCGGTGGGGCGATCTCGCCCTTGAAGTTGCGAATCCCCTGACCGAGGCCTCGGGCGATCAGCGGAATCTTCCGGGCGCCGAAGATGAGCACGAGCATCGCGATGATGAGGATGAGCTCCATCACACCGAGTCCGAACATCGGGATCGTCCCCTTCCGGCTGAGCTAGTGATGTGTCGCCAAAGTCTCGCTGCTATTCGAGGCCCGATGCATCGGGCCCTGCGGCGTTGCTTCTCCTCGCCATAGCGCTGCTATGCCTCGTCGTCGCGCCTTGCAGGATCCCGTGCCTCGATCCTCTCTGTAGCTACCGAACTTTGGCGACACATCACTAGCTGAGCAACAACTTGGCGATCGTCTGCTTCTGCATATTCGAGGTCCCTTCGTAGATCGTGCCGATCTTCGCATCCCGGTAGTACTTCTCGACCGGGTACTCCGTGGTGAACCCGTACCCACCGTGGAGATCGATGCACCGCGAGGCGACCCTCTGGGCGATCTCGGAGGCGAAGAGCTTCGCCTGTGCGGCCTGCATCACGAACTCCTCGCCGGCATCCTTGAGGCGCGCGGCGTTGTAGACGAGGAGGCGCGCCGCCTCGATCTG
Organism: Longimicrobiales bacterium; assembly: GCA_032250675.1. Taxonomy (GTDB): domain Bacteria; phylum Gemmatimonadota; class Gemmatimonadetes; order Longimicrobiales; family Gaopeijiaceae; genus Gaopeijia. Next base: position 19,074 of record JAVVEY010000009.1, read on the forward strand.
GGTCGCCATCTCGGCGAGTTCGAACTGGACCCCCTGGAACTCCCCGATGGCCCGCCCGAACTGCTCGCGCTCCTGTACGTATCGCACCGTGTGATCGAGCGCGCCCTGCGCGAGCCCCACCATCTGTGCCCCGATCCCGATCCGCCCCTCGTTGAGCGTTTCGATCGCGACCTTGTACCCCTTCCCGACCTCACCGAGGACATGCGACGCCGGGACGCGCACCCCCTCGAAGAGGAGCTCGGTGGTCGAAGACGCGCGGATCCCGAGCTTGTCTTCCTTCTTGCCCACGTCGAATCCCTCCGTCCCTCGCTCGACCAGGAAGGCGGTGATCCCCTTGTATCCGGCCGCGCCGTCGACGGTGGCGAAGACGATGAAGATATCGGCCTCGTTGCCGTTGGTGATCCAGAGCTTCTGGCCTTCGAGCACCCAGTCGTCACCATCTGCCGACGCTCTGCATGCGAGCGCGAAGGCGTCCGATCCGCTTCCCGCCTCGGAGAGGGCGTACGCACCGACGGTGTCCCGGGCGAGCCTCGGGAGGAAGGTCGACTTCTGCTCCGGCGATCCCCAGCGATTGAAGGCGTTGATGACGAGGGTGTTCTGCACATCGACGAGCACCGCGACCGCCGGGTCGACCCGTGAGATCTCCTCGACGATCAGGATCGAGGTGAAGAAGGTCGAACCGGCACCCCCGAGCTCATCGGGCACCTCGATTCCCATGAGTCCCATCTCGAAGAGGAGGGGGAGGAGGTCCGCATCGATCTCGCTCGCCTGATCCATGCGCGTGGCGCGCCCGGCGAGTTCGGATTCCGCGAATTCACGGACGGCGTCCCGGAAGAGCTGCTCGTCTTCGGAGAGGGAGGTGAGCGCGGGACGGGGAGTGACGATCGTGGTAGACATTCAGCGTTCGGAAGGAAGCGGACGAAGATCGGGGGAAGTCGATCGAGCCTGGCCTTCAAAGGTAGGACGGGGGGGGATCGCCGGGAACCCGCGAGGGGCTCGGACGATCTCTCCTGCGGCCCTACTCGCCGCCGCCTCTCCTCCGTATCTTCCGGGTTCGACGACGCCCTCCGGGCACGCTTCGTACGTTCGAACCCCACACCCCACTACAACCACTGGCGCGAGGCTCCCCATGTCGCACCTCCCCGATGACCTCCTCTACACCGAAGACCACGAATACCTGCGAAAGAGCGACGACGGTACCTGGGTCGTCGGAATCACCGACTACGCCCAGGGCGAACTCGGCGACATCGTCTTCGTCGAACTGCCCTCGGCCGGCGACGCATTCGACGCGCGGGCGAGCTTCGGCACGATCGAGGCGGTGAAGGCGGTCAGTGACCTCTTCGCCCCCGTCCAGTGCGAGGTCACCGAGGTGAACGCGGCTCTCGACGACGATCCCGGGCTGGTGAATGGAGATCCGTACGGCGAGGGGTGGATGATCCGTGTGCGGGTCACGAATGAAGCCGATCTCGACGGGCTGATGAGTGCCACCGAGTACGGCGAACACATCGGGTGAGTGGGGCCGAGCTCTCCGCGCGTCCTCCCCTCCCGATCCCTCGAATCCGGCCTCTTTCGAGGCCGTCCTCACTGCAACGACATGCCTCTTCCGATTGAGTCCGAGCAGGGCTTCACCCGCCGACACATCGGCCCCTCCGACTCCGAAATCCGCGAGATGCTCGGGGTGGTCGGCGCGGGAAGCCTCGACGAACTCGTGCGCTCCACCGTCCCGGCCTCGATCCTCCACGAGGAGGATCTCTCCCTCCCCGAGGGCCTCTCCGAGCCCGAGTTGATCGAGCGGCTCCGTGAGCTGGGAGAGCGGAACACCGTGCTGCGCTCCTGGCTCGGGATGGGCTACCACGCCACGCACACTCCGGGCGTGATCCAGCGCAATATCCTCGAAAACCCGGGGTGGTACACGCAGTACACCCCCTACCAGGCCGAGATCGCGCAGGGACGGCTGGAGGCGCTCCTCAACTTCCAGACCGCCGTCATCGATCTCACCGGGCTGGAGATCGCCAATGCGTCCCTCCTCGACGAGGGGACCGCGGCGGCCGAGGCGATGAGCATGGCGGCCGGACGGGTAAAGGGGGATCGATCGACCTTCTTCGTCGCCGAGAACTCCCACCCGCAGACGATCGCGGTCGTCCGGACTCGGGCGGAGCCCCTCGGGATCGAGGTGGTGGTTGACGACGCGGCGTCGTACGAGCCCACCGACGACCTCATCGGCGCGCTCGTCACCTGGCCCGCGACCGATGGGGCGATCGAGGACTACCGCGACTTCGCGGAGCGGGTGCACGCGGTGGGCGGGTACGTGGTGGCGGTGGCCGATCTTCTCTCGCTCACCCTCCTCACCCCGCCGGGGGAGTGGGGCGCGGATATCTGTGTCGGCAACAGCCAGCGCTTCGGGGTGCCGATGGGGTATGGGGGACCGCACGCCGCCTTCATCTCGGCGCGCGACGAGTTCAGGCGCCAGATGCCGGGACGCATCATCGGGGTGAGTGTGGACGTCAACGGCGACCCCGCGCTCCGGATGGCGCTCCAGACGCGCGAGCAGCACATCCGTCGTGAGAAGGCGACCTCGAATATCTGCACCGCGCAGGTGCTCCTGGCGATCATGGCGGGGATGTACGCCGTCTACCACGGACCGGAGGGGCTGAAGAGGATCGCGACCCGCGTGCATGATCTCACCCGCACCCTCGCCGAAGGCCTTCGGCGTGGAGGACACGAGATCGTGCACGAGGTGTGGTTCGACACCCTCCGGGTGCGGCCGTCGGGGGGCTCGGCGGACGACGTGATCGACGCCGCGCTCGAGGTGGGGATCAATCTGCGGCGCTTCGACGATGGGACGATCGGCATCGCCTTCGACGAGACCGTCACCCCGGAGGATGTGGACGACGTGCTCGCGGTCTTCGCCGGGGGCGGGGAGAGCGGCCCGGGCGCTCGGGAGATCGCCTCGGCGCTCGATCCTGCCGAGCTTCCCGAGCCGTTCCGCCGCAGCACGCCGTACCTCGAACACCCCGTCTTCAACACCTGCCACTCCGAGACGGAGATGCTGCGCTACATCCACGCCCTGGAGTCGCGCGATCTCTCGCTCAACTTCAGCATGATCCCGCTGGGATCGTGCACGATGAAGCTCAACGCCACCACCGAGATGGTGGGGGTGACGTGGCCGGAGTTCGGCGCTCTGCACCCCTTCGCTCCCGTGGATCAGGCCGAGGGCTACGCCGCGCTCATCGACGAGCTCGGCGAGTGGCTCTGCGAGATCACCGGGTTCGAGGCGGTCTCGATGCAACCCAATTCCGGAGCGCAGGGGGAGTACGCCGGGCTGCAGGTGATCCGTGCGTACCACCTCGACCGGGGCGACGCTCAGCGGAAGATCTGCCTCATCCCCTCGTCGGCGCACGGCACGAACCCGGCTTCCGCCGTGATGTGCGGGATGAAGGTCGTGATCGTCGATGTCGACGACGAGGGCTCGATCGAGATGGAGGATCTGCGCGCCAAGGCGGAAGCACACGCCGACGAGCTGGCCGCGGTGATGCTCACCTACCCCTCGACGCACGGCGTCTTCGAGGAGGGGATCCGCGAGATCTGTGATCTCGTCCACGCCCGGGGAGGCCTCGTCTACCTCGACGGCGCGAATCTGAACGCCCAGGTGGGGGTGGCGCGCCCCGGCGACTACGGCGCCGACGTCTGCCACATCAACCTGCACAAGACCTTCGCGATCCCGCATGGGGGCGGCGGGCCCGGGATGGGTCCGATCTGCGTGAATGAGAAGCTCGCCCCCTTCCTCCCCGGACACCCGGTGATCCCGGTCGGGGGGGAGAAGGCGATCGGCCCCGTCTCGGCGGCCCCCTGGGGGAGTGCGAGCATCCTCGTGATCTCGTGGGCATACATCGCGCTCCTCGGGCGCGAGGGCGCACGCCGAGCGACCGAGGTCGCGATCCTCAATGCCAACTACATGGCGCGTCGGCTCGAGGAGCACTTCGACGTGCTCTTCCGGGGGAAGAATGGACGCTGCGCGCACGAATTCATCCTCGACCTGCGCCCCTTCCGCAAGGCGGGGATCACGGAGGAGGATGTCGCGAAGCGGCTCCAGGATTACGGCTTCCACGGACCGACGATGTCGTGGCCGGTGGTCGGCACGATCATGGTCGAGCCGACCGAGTCGGAGCCGAAGGCCGAGCTCGATCGCTTCTGCGACGCGCTCATCTCGATCCGTGCGGAGATCGAGCAGATCGAGCTCGGGATCGCCGATCGCGACGACAACGCGCTACGGAACGCGCCGCACACCGCGGCCGTCGTGACGGCCGACACCTGGGACCACGCCTACTCGCGCGAGCACGCCGCGTGGCCCGCCGCCTGGACCCGGGCGCACAAGTTCTGGCCCTCGGTCGGTCGGGTGAACAATGCGTACGGCGATCGGAACCTCGTCTGCGCCTGCCCCCCGGTCGAGGAATACACCGGAATCGCGTGAGGTGAAGAGCGACACGCCTCTCCGCTGGACGATCCTACGGGACGGCGCGCTCCCGGGTGTCGCGAACATGGCGCGCGACGCGGCGCTCGCGCGCCTCGTGTCGGTGGGGGTGGCTCGAGCGGATCCGCCCGCCGCCTTCCTCCGCTTCTACGCCTGGGCCCGCCCCACCCTCTCCTTCGGGCGGAACGAACCCGCCCGCGCGCGCTTCGATCCGGGCGCCCTCGCCGAAGCCGGGGTGGACGCGGTGCGTCGCTCCACCGGGGGGCGCGTCGTCCTGCACGACCGCGAGGTGACGTACGCGGTCGTCGTGCCCGCGCGCGCCCTCGGCGGCCCCCGCGAGACGTACCGCCGCATCCACGCCGCGCTGGCGCGCGGCCTGGCCGCGATGGGCGCCGAGATCGCGCTCGCCGAGGACGCGCCCGCCGCAAGACCGGACGCCGGGCCGTGCTTCGACCTCCCCGCGGGGGGCGAGGTGACCGCGCGCGGGCGGAAGCTCGTCGGGAGCGCGCAGGCGCGTATCGGCGGCGCGCTCCTCCAGCACGGCTCGATCCTCCTCGCCGACGACCAGGGCCGCATCGCGGAGCTCGCGCGTGGGAGCGTGCCGCCTGCCGGCGCCGTACCCGGCGACGCCCCCGCCCGCGCGATCTCGCTCGCCGAGATCCTCGGCTCCCCTCCGGGCTTCACCGAGGTCGTCGACGCCCTCCTTCGAGCCTTCCGCGCAGAGCTCCCCGGCGAGTGGACGGAGGCGGTCGCCGCCCGGTGTGCATTCGAGGCCGAGGCGTCCGAAGGGGCCTCCGCCTTCGACGACCCGGCGTGGACCTGGCGGCGTTGAATGGAGGCGCCCGGCTGGCGTCGCACCTCTCTCAACGCGACCTTCGGCGTGTCCGGATCCTACCTACGTCTGACCCTGATACTCTGAGGCCGATTGATGATTGCGACGTACCGTGCGCCCCGTCCGGGGCTCGCGCCTGTCGTTCCCTTCCTCCTCCTCTTCGTACTCGTCTTCGCGGCCTGCGGGGAGGGGGGTGGTTCCGGGAGTGCCGCCACGGCAGCCTTCTGCGGCCCGGCGCTCGAGGCGGTCGAGGCGTATCAGGCGCAACTCGACCGGGGTGTGGGGACACGAGGCCCGCCCCCATGGTACGGGGGGAGCGTCGTCGTCGGGGGACTCGGAGATTTCTCCGATGGGATGAACGCCTTCGTATCGGCCGATCATGTGGCCAACCAGCACCAGATCTTCGGCCACCTGATGACGCTCATCCGCTTCGACGAGACGCTGACTCCGGTCCCCTGGCTCGCCGAGTCGTGGGATGTGTCGGAGGATCGGACGACGCTCACCTTCACGCTGCGCGATGACGTCCGCTGGCACGATGGAGAGCCCACCGACGCCGAGGATGTCGTCTTCACCTTCGAGCGGGCTTCCGACCCCGAGACGGGCTTTCCGAACGCCGCATTCTGGGATCACTACACGGGGGTCGAGATGATCGACTCGCTCACGGTGCGCTTCACGATGGAGCCCCACGCAGACTTCATCGATCCGTGGCGCACGATGCCGATCATGCCCGAACACCTCCTCGGTGACGTCCCTCCGAGCGAGCTCAAGCGTCACCCCTTCGGCTCGCAGTGTCCCGTGGGCAACGGCCCCTTCGTCTTCGTCTCGCATCGTCCACAGGAGAGCTGGACCTTTGCGGCGAATCACGACTTTCCCGAGGAGCTCGGAGGGCGCCCCTTCGTCGATCGCTACGTCTACCGTGTGGTGCCCGAGCCGACGACGCTCCTCACCGACCTCCTGACCGAGAACCTCGACGTATACGTCGCCCCGCCCGCCGATCAGGCCGCGCAGATCAGGGCGGCCGAGGATCTCGTTCTGGGCGCCTTCGAATTCCGTGAATTCGACTTCGTGGCGTGGAATTCGAGACGTCCCCAGCTCGCGGATCCGCGCGTCCGGCGCGCTCTCACCGTGGGCACCAACCGGGCCGAGATCGTCGACGCCCTCCTCGCCGGCTATGGTCAGGTCGCGAATTCGCCGGTGCCCCCATTTCACTGGGCGCACGATCCCTCACTCGATCAGGTGGACGGGTACGATCCCGACGAGGCCGCGCGCCTCCTGGACGAGGCGGGGTGGGTGGACCGTGACGGTGACGGCGTGCGCGAGAGCCCGGATGGGGTGCGGCTCTCGATCGAGATCAAGTTCAATGAAGGCAATCAGCAGCGGCAGGACGTCGCCGAGATCATGCAGGCGCAGCTCGCGCAGGTCGGCGTCGAGATCCGTCCGGTCGTCGTCGAGTGGACCACCCTCGTCGAGACGATCACCGAGACGCGCGACTTCGACGGCGTGATCCTCGGGTGGGTCACCGAATTCAAGGTGGACGACACCGACCTCTTCGCGAGTCATCGAAGCGAAGGACCCTATGCCTTCTCGGGCACGCGAAACCCCGAGATCGACCGCCTCCTCGACACCCTTCAGAAGATCCCCGACCGCACCGCTGCGCTCCCCCTCTGGCACGAGTACCAGCGCGTCCTCAATGCGGAACAGCCCTACACCTTCCTCTACTATCGTGACCGTCTCGTCGGCGTGAACAAGCGGCTGCGAGGGGTGCGGATGGATCCGCGTGGGGAGTGGGTCAGCCTGCACGAGTGGTGGATCGACCCCCTCGACCGCTGATTCGGCGGGGACAGATCGCGTGACGCGCTACCTCATCCGGCGCCTCCTCGGCGCGATCCCCCTGGTGCTCGGTGTCGCCACCGTCGTCTTCTTCGTCATCCACCTCGCGCCGGGCGACCCCACGAACCTCCTCCTCGCGCCCGGCGCGGACGAGGCGGTGATCGAGCAGACGCGCGCCAACTTCGGACTCGACGACCCCCTCCCCCTCCGGTACGCGAAGTGGATCGGTGCGCTCGCGCGCGGCGACCTCGGCTACTCCTACTCGCACGGCCGGCCCGTCACGAGCGTGATCGGCGAGATGCTCCCCAACACCCTCCTCCTCTCCGGGCTCGCGCTCGCGGTCGCCTTCGTGGTCGGGATCGCGATCGGGGTCGTGCAGGCGGTGCGTCCCTATTCACTCCCCGATTCGATCCTGAGTGTCGTGGCACTCTTCTTCTACTCGATGCCCTCCTTCTGGCTCGCGCTCATGCTGATCCTCGTCTTCAGCTATTTCGCGCGGAACCTCTGGGAGTGGCCGATCTGGTTCCCGGCGTCGGGGATCCGCTCTCCCGACTTCGACCTCATGGGTCCGGGGGAGCGCACACTCGATCGTCTGCGGCATCTCGTCCTCCCCGTCACCACCCTCGCCCTCGTGGTCGCGGCGGGGGTGGCCCGCTTCACGCGGGGCTCGCTCCTCGAAGTCGTGGGGCAGGACTATATCCGGACCGCGCGCGCCAAGGGGCTGCCGGAACGCACCGTCATCCTGCACCACGCCCTCCGCAACGCCCTCATCCCCGTCATCACCCTCCTCGGGCTCTACCTCCCGGTGCTCTTCAGCGGCACCGTCTTCATCGAGACCGTCTTCGCATGGCCGGGGATGGGGAAGACGATCGTCGACGCGATCGGTACGCGCGACTACCCGCTGGTGATGGCGTCGAGTCTCATCTTTGCCGCGATGGTGGTGCTCGGGAACCTCGTGGCGGACCTCCTCTACGCTGTGGTGGACCCGAGGATTCGCCATGAGTGACTGGGAGAGGGAGAGGGAGGACGAGGGACGCTCGCCTGCGCCGGGGGGCACCTCCGCGCTCTGGTGGCTGCCCGGGGCCGCCCTCCTCGGGGCGGGGCGCTGGCACCTCGGTGTTCCGGTGCTCGGGGTGTGGAGCATCGCGCTCGTGACACTCCTCGCTCGCGCTCGCGCGATCCCGGACATCTGGTTCGCGGGGGTCGACGGAAAGCTCGCCGTGCTCACCCTCGGTGCGGCTCTGGGAGGGCTCCTCCTCTGGAGCTGGAGCGATCCCACCGGGAGACGGATGCGGGTTGGCGCCCGGTGGCACTCCACGGTGCGCGCCTTCCAGCGCAACCGGCTGGCGGTGCTGGGAGGGTGGGTCGTGATCCTCGCCTACCTCCTCGCGCTCCTCGCGCCTCTGATCGCTCCCTTCGACCCGGCGGCGCAGGGGGACCTGGTCGGGATGCGCCTCGCGCCCCCCTCCTCGACGCACCTCCTCGGCACCGATCACTTCGCGCGTGACATCTTCTCGCGGATGCTCTACGGTGCCCGCGTCTCCCTCTCGATCGGTTTCATCGCGGTGGCGATCAGCGCGAGTCTGGGCACTCTCGTGGGGACGGTGGCGGGGTACCTCGGGGGGTGGGTCGACGTCGTCCTCATGCGCACCGTCGATGTGGTGATCTCCTTCCCTCGCCTGATCCTCCTCATCACGATCATCGCGCTCTTCCAGCCCTCGATCTTCCTCATCGTCGTCGTGCTCGGACTCACGCAGTGGCCCGGCACCGCACGCCTCGTCCGCGGCGAGGTCCTGAGTCTGCGTGAACGGGAGTTCATCCAGGCGGCCGAGGCGCTCGGCTTCTCCCGTGCGCGGATCATGGCGCGCCACCTCGTCCCGAACGCACTCGTCCCCGTGATCATTGCGGCCACGCTCGGGATCGGGAACACGATCGTGCTCGAGGCGGGGCTCTCCTTCCTCGGACTCGGCGTGCAGCCCCCGACCCCCTCGTGGGGAACGATGGTCGCCGATGGACGGAACTTCCTGACCCGCGCCTGGTGGCTCTCGACCTTCCCGGGGCTCGCGATCGTGGGGGTCGTTCTCGCCTTCAACCTCGTGGGCGACGGGTTGCGCGACGCGCTCGATCCGCGGATGCGTAAGGGATGAGCGAGATCTTTCGAGGACCCGGCCCGCACCCCGGATCGACGCCCTCGCACGAGCCGATCCGGAGCCGCGGGACGATCCCCCCCGTCCTCGAGGTCGAGGGACTCCGCACCCGTTTCGACCTCGAAGGGGGACCGATCTACCCGGTGGACGGCGTGAGCTTTCGCCTCGCACCGGGAGAGACGGTCGGGCTCGTCGGAGAGTCGGGCGCCGGCAAGTCGATGACGGCCCTCTCGATCCTCGGGCTGGTGCCGCCCCCCGGGCGGGTGGAGCCCGGTGCACGGATCCGACACGCTCCCCCGGGCGGCGGGCGCGTGATCGATCTCGCGACCGCGACGCCCGCGGAGGTGCGACGGCTGCGCGGCGACCGCGTGGCGATGATCTTCCAGGAGCCGATGACCTCGCTCAATCCGGTGCACACGGTGGGCCGGCAGATCGACGAGGTGTTCCGCGTGCACCGGAACTTCGACGCGATACGGATCCGGGAACGCTCGGTCGAGCTCCTGCGCGAGGTGGGGGTTCCGGAGCCCGAACTGCGTCATCGTGCGTATCCACACCAGTTGTCGGGGGGGATGCGACAGCGCGTGATGATCGCGATGGCGCTGGCGTGCGAGCCCGACCTCCTGATCGCCGACGAGCCGACCACCGCGCTCGATGTGACGATCCAGGCGCAGATTCTGGACCTCCTGCAGAAGTTCCAGGAGCGGCGCGGTATGGCGATCCTCCTCGTGACGCACGACCTCGCGGTGGTGGAGGAGGTGTGCGACCGGGTGCTCGTCATGTACGCGGGTGAGATCGTGGAGCGGGGGAAGGTCGACTCGGTCTTCTCGGCACCACTCCACCCGTACACGCGCGGGTTGCTCGACTCGCTCCCGCGCGGCGACGGCCGTCCTCTTCGACCGATTCCGGGCCGCATCCCCGTCGCCGGGACGCGGTCCCGAGGATGCCGTTTCGCCCCCCGGTGCCGCTGGGCGATCGATGAGTGTGAGGTGCCCCCGCCGCTCGAGGCGCGCCGGGGCGAGGGAAGGGATGGGCGAGCCACGCGCTGCCGGCGCGTGCTTCGGGGCGAGGTCACACTCGACGGGGGTGCGGGATGACGAGGGGAGCGACGGCGTCCGGAGTCGATGCGGAGGGTTCGGGCGTGACGCATGAGCCCCTCCTCCAGGTGAAGGGCCTCGTGACCACCTGGCCCGCGCCGGGGCGACGGGTGGTGCATGCGGTGCGAGGCGTCGATCTGACGATCGATCGCGGCGAAACACTCGCGCTCGTGGGGGAATCGGGCTCGGGGAAGTCGACGACGGGTCGCTCGATCCTCCGGCTCGTCGAACCCGATGCCGGGCGCATCCTCTTCGACGGCGGGGATGTGCGAGCGATGAAGGGCGCTGCGCTCCGGGCCTTTCGACGTCGAGCCCAATTCGTCTTCCAGGACCCCTTCGGCGCGCTCAACCCCCGACTCACCGTCGAGAGGATGCTCGACGAGGTGCTCCGCGTGCACCGACTCGCGGGGGACGCGGAGGGGCGGGGGAGACGGATTGCGGAACTCCTCGAACGCGTCGGGCTCGACGGCGGGATGAGGACGCGATACCCACACGAGTTCAGCGGAGGCGAACGCCAGCGACTCGGGATCGCGCGAGCCCTCGCGGTGGAACCGGAACTCCTCGTGCTCGACGAGCCGGTGTCGGCGCTCGACGTCTCGATCCGGGCCCAGATCGTGAACCTCCTGGCCGAGCTCCAGCGCGACGAGGGACTCGCCTACCTCTTCATCGCGCACGACCTCTCTCTCGTCGAGCATCTCAGCGATCGGGTGGCGGTGATGTACCTCGGCCAGATCGTCGAAACCGGGCCCACGCGGGAGATATTCGGACTCCCGCTGCACCCCTATACCCGCGCTCTCCTTGCGGCCGTCCCGGCCCGACACCCCGTCGATGCAGAGGGTGGGGCGCTCGTACGCCTCCGCGCGCACGGCGAGATTCCGAGCCCGATCGACCTCCCACCGGGATGCGCCTTTCTCGGACGCTGCCCGCACCCCGATCGCAATGCCGAGTGCTTCGAGCGGGAGCCGGACGAACGAATTCGAGAAGGTGGGGGAGCGGTTCGATGCGTGAAGGTCACCTCCCCGCGCGAGACGTGACCTTGACACTCTCGGTAGGCCTCTGCAATAATCCGCCTCTCCCCGATCACGGGAACGTTGCCGACATCACGCGGATTCGATTTCCGCGTCTGAACTGAACCACAACCCCCGGCTGGAGGTCCCTTTGTCCGCCGTCATGTACATGTACGCCCTGCTCGCGCAGGCCCCCGGACTTGAGGCACCCGACCTCACGCTCTCGGAAAATATCGAGCAGATCTGGGCCGACACCGGCTTCATGAAGTGGCCGCTCTCGCTCTGCCTGGTCCTCGGACTCTTCGTGATCGTGTGGAAGTTCATCGACCTCCAGGGCAAGGCGAACAAGACTCGCAAGGTCCTGCGCGATGTGGACGAGCTCCTCAACGAGAAGCGGATCCGCGAAGCGATCGAGCTCACCCGTGACTCGAATGCGCCCGCCGCCAAGATCCTCTACGCCGGTCTCGAACGGCATGACGAGGGGACCGAGCGCGTGATGAAGGCGATCGAGAACCAGGGGCTCATCGAGCTCAGCCGACTCGAATCGGGACTGGTGATCCTCGCGACGCTCACGAATATCGCGCCGCTTCTCGGGTTCCTCGGCACCGTGATCGGGATGATCCAGGCCTTCCAGGCGATCGAGGTCGCCGGCGAGGTCGAGGCGACGCTCGTGGCGGGAGGGATCAAGGTCGCGCTCCTGACGACGGCGGCGGGGCTCGTGATCGCGATCCCGGTGTCGATCGGGCACAACTACTTCGTGTCGCGGATCGACTCGCTCGTGATCGACATGGAAGAGTCGGCCCAGAAGATGATCGACGCGCTGCACACGATGGGTACGGCGGCCTGACGCGTCGTACGACCGCGTCTCATCCGAGGCAGACGAGGGGCCGTCCGGGAAGACCCGGACGGCCCCTCCGCGCATCCGGGGATCACGCCGTGGTGAGACGGGCTCGGTCAGGGTACCATTGGGGTATCCCTTTCAGCAGGACCTTCCCTTCAGCTTCACCCTGGTCGTCGTAACGCCTCGTGATCGTACGCCTCACCTTCGCCTTCCTCATTCTTCCGGGGTTCGCGCTCGTCCTCGCCTTCGTGCCTGCGGACGACCGCGCGACGCCGGTCGCTTCAGCCGTGGTGCCGGATACGGCGATTGCCGAGTATCACGCCGGACGATACTGGCACGCGGCGCGCATCCTCCGTGCCGTAGACCCGCTCACCCTCGAGGGACGTCTCTGGCTGGCGCGATCCGAGGCGGGGTACCGCAACTGGACGGGTGTGCTCGACGCACTCGACGGGGTCGACGCGGTGGAGCTCGTCGAGGCGGCGAGTCCGGCGGCGGGGGCGACGGTGGGGGAGGTGTGGACGCTGCGCGCGATGGCGCTCGACGAATCAGACCGCGACGCCGAGGCGGATGCCGCGTGGGAGACGGCGCTCTCCGCCGGGGTGGTCGATCCCGCCGTGGTACGCGCCCGCCGCGCCCGGATCGCCTTCGCCCTCCTCCCCGAAGGAGGGACGGAGGTCACTCCCGAGGCGCGCGCTGCGGCGCTCGCACGGCTGGATTCCGTAACGATCGACCTCCCCGCGCTCGCGGCCGCGGTCGCCGCCGAGGCGATCGAGGCGCGGGTCGAAGCGGGCGACACCACCACCCTCCGGCACCTCCGGAGCCGCGCGAGCGCGCCCTTCACCGGGCCTTCCACCTGGACGGCGGTCCCGCGCGCGCTTCTGGCCGCAGGGGACACCGCGGCGGGTGTGAGCGCGTGGGAGCGGCTGCGCGAGGGTGAGACCTCGGCGGAGCGGCGCGCCCGGGCGGACGAGGCGCTCGGCGAGCTTGCTCTCGCCGCGGGCGACTCGGTCACGGCGACCGAGCACTTCCTCGCCGCCCTCGAGGGCGCCCCGGCGTCGTCGGCCGGCCGGCGCGCCGCTCGCGGGGTCGTCGATCTCGCGCTCGACCGTCTCGACCCCGCCACCGCCTTCGCGGCGGCCGTCGCGCTCGACCGTCTCGGAGACGGTCGCCGCGCCCTCGCCGCGTACGACCGCCATCTCGGAGCGGTGCGCGCCGCGGGCGCCGAGCCCACCGCCCGCGCCCGTCTCGAGCGCGCTCGCCTCGCCTCGTCGGTTCCCGACCGGGTCGACGAGGCGATCGAGGAGTTCCGCGCGCTCGACGAGTACCCCGATCCCGCGATCGGCGCGCGCGCTCTCGAGATCTGGGCGGGGGTGAGGCGCCGACAGGGGGAGACGGAGAAGCTCGATACGCTCCGGCAGTGGCTCGTCGAGCGCTACCCCGATACCGATGCGGCCGCCGGGATCGTCTTCCTGCGCGCCGATGCGGCGCAGGACCGCGAGCGCTTCGACACCGCGGTCGGGCTGTATCGGGAGGTGATCGAGATGGCGTCGGAGCGCAGTCACGCCGGACAGGCGCGCATGCGCATCGCCCAGATCGAGCTCGGGCGGGGCGATCCGGGGGAGGCCGCGCGCGTCTACGAGGCGTACCTCGCCGACTTCCCGAATGGGCGCCGGTGGGAGGAGGCGGCGTACTGGGCGGCGCGTCTCCGCTACGAGGAGGGGGATGAGGAGGCCGCTCGCGCGCACATCGGGAGGCTGCGTCGCGACGCCCCTCTCACCTACTACTCGGTACGGGCGGAGGCGCTCCTCGGGCTCGACTTCCGCCTCGACCTCCTCGGCGTCTCCTCCGAACCCGCCGTCGTGAATCCCCTCCCCCTCGGGTTCGTCGATCAGCTCGAGGCGGCGGGCCTCCCGGCCGCGGCGGAGCGGTGGATCGAGGCGCGCTCCCGGGAGATCACCGATCCCGAAGGGCTCCTCCGCCTGGCCGAAGCACTCAACGCGCGCGGTCGCACGGTGGAGGGGATCTCCACGGGGTGGCGGCTGCGCGAGATGGGGCGACCCTGGGACCGCCGGCTCGTCGAGGTCGTCTACCCCTTCATCTATCGGGAGATGGTGTCGCGCGAGGCGGAGGAGTGGGGACTCGATCCGGTCCTCGTCTCGGCGCTCATCCGGCAGGAGTCGGCGTGGGCGGCCGATATCCGTTCCCGCGCCGGGGCGATCGGGCTCATGCAGGTCATGCCGGCGACGGGAGCGCAGGTGGCCCGGGCCGAGGGGATGGAAGGCTTCAGCGCCGCGGCGCTCGAGACGCCGGAGGTGAATCTCCATCTCGGGTCTCGCTTCCTCCGCGAGATGATCGATCGATACGGGGAGGATCTCCCCCTCGTCCTCTCCGCCTACAACGCCGGCCCCACCCGCGCGGACCGCTGGCGCGCCTTTCCCGAGGCGGCCGACCCGGAGCGCTTCACCGAACGGATCCCCTTCGCAGAGACGCGCGGCTACGTGAAGAGCGTCACCCGCAACGTCGAACTCTATGAGGCGCTCTACGGTGAGACGCTCCGGTCCGCTGCACAGCAGCCGGACCGCCTCCCGGAATGAAGATCCCCGAAAAGACGCGTCCACGCCTCTTCCTCATCGATGCGTATGCGCTCATCTACCGGGCGTACTTCGCCTTCATCCAGCGCCCGCTCACCAACTCGCGCGGCGAGAACACCTCGGCAGCCTTCGGCTTCGCGCGATTCCTCGAGGATCTGCGCGACACGTGGAAGCCCGACTACCTCGCGATCGTCTTCGACGCCGGCGACTCCTTCCGCGACGAGATGTATGAGGAGTACAAGGCGACGCGGGAGAAGATGCCCGACGACCTGCGCGCCTCGCTCGCGCAGATCCGCCGGATGGTGGAGGCGTACAACGACCCCGTGATCGAGCTGGAAGGGTACGAGGCGGATGACGTCATCGGCACCCTCTCCCTCCAGGCCAAGACCCGCGGGATCGAGTCGGTGATCGTCTCCGGCGACAAGGACTTCTATCAGCTCATCGACGAGGATGTCGTCCTCCTCAACCCGGGGCGCGGCGGACCGACCGGGGTCGCGACCGAGTGGGTGGGGCTCGACTCGGCCGACCGGAAGTTCGGGATCCCTCCCTCGCAGGTCGTCGACTACCTCGCGCTGATCGGGGACAGCGCCGACAATGTGCCGGGGGCACCCGGCGTGGGTCCGAAGACGGCGTCGAAGCTCCTCGAGAGGTACGGCACGCTCGAGGAGATCTTCGAGCACGCCGACGAGATCTCGGGGAAGCGGGCACGCGAGGCCTTCACCGAGCACGCCGATCAGGTGCGGCTCTCGAAGAAGCTCGTCACGATCATGCGCGACCTCGAGATCGAACTCGATCTCGACGCGCTGACGGTGCATGAACCCGACGCCGCGGCGCTCCGCGACATCTTCCTCGACCTCGAGTTCCGCACCCTCGCCGAGCGGTACGCCGAGGCGGCCCAGGGCGAAGCCGCGGATGTAGAGGGCGCGGCCCTCGAGACCGAGCGGACGGTGGCGCTCGACGCGGCGGCGATCGACGAGATCGCTGCGACCGCGCGCGAGGCGGGCACCTTCGCGATCTCGTCGGTGCTCGAGGGGGACGCCCTCGACGGGCGCGTGATCGGCACGGCGGTGGCGGTGGGGGGGGAGGGGCGCGCGGACCCGGATGCCGAAGGCTCGGACGCCCCGGGCGCGCACGCCCGGAGCCCACGCGCCTGGTATCTCCCCTTCGCCCATCGCGCGCCCGGGGGTGCACTCACCCTCGACCTCGGCGACACCGAGGAGGACGGAGTCCCGAGGGTCGCGGCCGGGTGGCACGACCCCCTGCTCGCGCCGCTCCGCGAACTCCTCGAAGATCCCGCGCTGCGTGTCGTCACGCACGACCTCAAGCGCGAACTCCTGGCGCTGGAGCGAGCCGGGGTGACGCTCGCGGCGGCTCCCGAGGACGCCATGATCGCCTCGTACGTGCTCGACCCGGGGCGTCGCTCGCACGGGCTCGACGAGCTCGCCATGGAGGTGCTCGTGCACCGGGCCACCCCGCTCGACGAGGTCACCGGGAAGGGGCGGAAGCGCGTCCCCTTCGCCGAGGTCGAGCTCGAGGCCGCCGCCGGGTGGGCGTGTGAGCGCGCCGAGATCGCGCTCCGCCTGCACGAGCGCTTCGCCGAGCAGCTCGCCGAGGCGGAGGGGCTCGCCCGCCTCTATGCCGAGCTGGAGCTCCCCCTCGTCCCCGTGCTCGCCGCGATGGAAGGCGTCGGGGTGGCGATCGACCCCGACTTCTTTGCCGAGATGAGCGACCGCGTCAACGGCGAACTCGAACGGGTGCGCGAGCGGATCTTCGCGATCGCGGGGGTCGACGACTTCAACCTCAACTCGACGCCGCAGCTCCGCGAGGTCCTCTTCGAGCGGCTGGGACTCCCGGTGATCAAGCGGACCAGGACGGGACCCTCGACCGACGCGACGGTGCTCGAGGAACTCGCCGCCGACGGACACGAGGTGCCGCGCCGGATGCTCGAGTACCGCGAGCTCGAGAAGCTGCGCTCGACCTATGTGGACGCCTTGCCGAGGCTGGTGCGGCGCGAGACCGGGCGTCTTCACACCTCATTCAACCAGACCGTCGCCGCGACGGGACGCCTCTCCTCGAGCGAACCCAACCTCCAGAACATCCCGATCCGGACGGAGCTCGGACGGGAGATCCGGCGCGGCTTC
The DNA here is from genome assembly GCA_032250675.1 of Longimicrobiales bacterium. Lineage (GTDB taxonomy): Bacteria > Gemmatimonadota > Gemmatimonadetes > Longimicrobiales > Gaopeijiaceae > Gaopeijia. The sequence continues at coordinate 36,028 of JAVVEY010000009.1, forward strand.
GTCGCCCCCGAGGGGCACCTCCTCCTCGGCGTCGACTACTCGCAGATCGAGCTCCGCGTGCTGGCCCACTTCTCGGGCGACGAGGCCTTCGTGACCGCCTTCCGCGAGGGCCAGGACGTCCATCGACGAACCGCCTCGGTCATCTTCGACGTGCCCGTCGACGAGGTCACCGACCGACAGCGCGCGCAGGCGAAGACGATCAACTTCGCCACCCTCTACGGCCAGGGCGCCTTCAGCCTCGCGCGCCATCTCGGGGTTCCTCGCGGCGAGGCACAGGCCTTCATCGACGACTACTTCGAGCGCTTCGCCGGGGTCCGGACCTTCCTCGACGCGCAGGTCGAGCAGGCGCGAGAGGTGGGATACGTCGAAACGCTCATGGGGCGCCGTCGCTACATCCCCGAGTTGAAGAGCGGGAACTGGAATATCCGCCAGTTCGGCGAGCGCGTTGCGCAGAACACCCCGATCCAGGGCACCGCCGCCGACCTCATCAAGGAGGCGATGCTCGACGTCGATGCCGCGCTCTCCGAATCCGGCACCGCGGCGCGCATGCTCCTCCAGGTGCACGACGAGCTCCTCTTCGAGGTGCCCGAGGCCGAGGTGGAGGCGGTGCGCGAGATCGTCGTGGACCGGATGGAGCGTGCCGTCGCGCTCGAGGTGCCCGTCGTGGCCGAGGCGGGTGCGGGGCGCACGTGGTACGATGCCAAGGGGTAGTCGCGTCGGCTTCTCGCAGATCCGTCCGGGGATCGTCGGCGGCGGCAGGGGCCGCTTCCGGCCCCCACCGCCACCACCCGGGGCCCCTCAGGCCGCCGCCACCTCCCGCGCGGGCGAGAGGAGCACGATCTCGCGCACGATCACCTCGCTCGAGGGGATCGTGACGCCGTCGCGCTCGTAGGCGTCGTACTCGACGCGCCCCTCGATGTAGATGCGGTCGCCGACCTTGATGTAGTCCTCGGCGAATTGGGCGAGCTTCCCCCAGAGGGTCAGGCGATGCCAGTCGGTGCGCTCCTCGCCCTCCTCGTTCGGGTAGCGGTTCGTGGCGAGCGAGGTGTGCGCCACCTTCCTGCCGGTCTTCGTCTCGTTCACCTCGGGGTCGCGTCCGACATTCCCCACGAGGATCACCTTGTTCACGCTGCGGCTCATCTCTCCTCCGTTCCGGATCGGGAAGGCCCGACCGCCGGGGGCCGGGCCGCCGGGGAGCGTCCCCGGCACGAAAGAGTCTCGTGGGCCCGTGTGGGCGAAAGGATGGCGGGGTCTGCCGCGTGCACGACGCTCCGGGTCAATCGTGCGCCCGGACCCGTCGTGCCTTCAGAGCCAGCTCCAGAAGTCGGGATTGACCGAGAAGAGGAGCACCCAGTCGCCCTCGTTCGACACCGGGCGGGCGAGGTCGAGGCGCAGCACCTCCCAGAGGAGGTCCGCCCCGAAGCCGGCCGAGACCCGCGCGGCGTCGAGCGTCGGGTCGAGCTCCCAGTCGGGGCGGAGCGAGGTCTCGCCCACGTCGTCGATCCACCCGAAGGCGACGAGGGCGTGAGCCGAGACCCAGGGGGCCCACACCTCCCGGCCGACGCGCGCCCGCGCGAGCACGAAGGCGTCCCCCCCTGCGCTCCGGAAGTCGTACCCGGGGAGCGTCCCGCGTCCTCCGAGGAGGTAGTGCGCCTGGGCGGGGGCGTCCTTCGAGACCCACCCGGCGTCGAAGGAGAGGTGGTGCCTCCAGCGACCGGAGAGGGAGGGGGTGCGCCACCCGAGGTGCAGGCGCGGCTCGATCCAGGCGCGGCCTTCTCCCGCGCTCGCACGCACCGAGGCGCGGGACGCCACACCCTCCATCGGAGATCCGGTGCGGAGCGCGACCTCCCCCCACCCCCACTCCCCGTCATCGATCGGACGCACCGGACGAAATCCGCCGGAGGAGACGCGCATCTTCTCTGTGACCTCCTGCGTGAACCCGCCGGCGACGACGAGGGTGGGGGGGGAGCCCTCGAAGGGGGGTCCCCCGATCGCGTGGGTCCAGCGGAGTTCGATCGACCGTTCACGCCAGGGGTCGAAATAGTCCTCGTCATCGAGCGCGGCGAAGGTGTTCACGAGACGGCTCGCTCCCGCGATCGGCCCGATGTCACCGAGCTCGTTCCAGCGGCCGAGAAGCTCGAGGCGGTCCGAAGCGCTCAGGGTGAACCGCGCGGAGGTGCGGAGCCACACCCGCTCGGCGGCGTTCGCCCACCCTCCGACGACCCGGACGCGGGTGTCCGTTCCGAGCGCGTCGGGCAGCCGGAGCGTCGTGCCCGCGCCGACGGCGACCCCTTCGGCGCGGTTGTAGCGGATCAGATCTGACACCCCCCCGAGGTGGAACCGCGCCGGTGCGAGGCCGCTCAGCGCCCCCGTCATGCCGATCTCCCGGATCTGGGTCTCGACGTCGGCGAGATCTTCGGCAGGTGCGAGGCCCACCGCCTCGACATCCGAGTAGAGCCCGTCTTCGAAGACGTACGCCCCGAGTTGCTCGGGCGAATCCGCCGTCACGATTCCGGCGCCCATGAGGTCGCCCTCCGGGAGCGGCGAGTTGAATTCATAGTCGCCGACGCTGAAGCGACTCCGGATGACGCTCCCCGAGAGGAAGTCGAACTCGGGGACTTCGCGACGGACCTCGGTCTCCTGTCGCCAGGGGAGCCAGTGCTCCTCGAGCCAGAGGGCGTTGTCGAGCGAGATGCGGATGTAGTCGAGGAAGGGATCGACGTATGAACTCGGGGTAAAGCTGAACGCCATCCGCACGATCGCAGCGCCCGCGGCGTCGAGGTAGAGCGTGCCGACGAAGCCGGGGCGGTCCGGGCGCTTCGGACGCACCTGGAGCTCGTAGACGCGGACCTCACGGGTCGTGGCCCACGCGAGGGTGAGCGAATCGGTGACGCGAAAGTCGTAGACTGCCTCCGCACCCGGAGCGACGGGGTGTGTGACATCGCTCACCTCGTCTCCATCCCCGATCCGGATGATATCCTCGAACTCGTCCTGGACGATGGTGAGGTGGTCGAGGTGGTAGCGGATCGAGGTCGGGAGCCTCTCCTCGTTGCGCCGCCCGACGATCCGTTGCCGCGTGAACCCCGGAGCCTGCCAGAGCACCTCGAGGGCGAGCTGGTCGGTACGCATCAGGGTGCGTGCACCGATCTCCGGACGGTCGATGTAGAAGTAGACGAATCCCTCCGCGTTCGAGCGGTAGTTCGTGAGCCCGGGGTCGGATCGCGACGCCGCTCGCGCCTCACGCGCCCGCTCGACGAGGGAGAGGGCGAGGGGGGAGTTCCACTCCGCCTCGATCTGCTCGAGCTCGGACACCTGCGGTGCCGCCTGCGCGACGAGTTCGGAGGGGAGGGCGAAGAGGAGAAGGATGGCGGCGAGTGCCGCGAAGGAGGGGGGCGTCATGACGTCGGGTGGTACGAGGCGACCGACGCAGGGGTTCCTGACGCGGACGGCGACGCGCCGTCAGCGTCGGATCACTCTTCGGTCCAGAAACCCGAGAGCGATTCTCCGTGGGGGCTCTGACGGAGTTTGTCGAAGGCGCGGTTGCGGATCTGGCGAATCCGTTCCCGGGTGACCCCGAGGAGGGTGCCGATCTCCTCGAGTGTGCGCTCCTCTCCGTCGTCGAGCCCGTAATAGAGGTAGAGGATCTTGCGTTCCCGTTCCGTCAGATACTCCTCGAACATCGATTCGAGAAACTCCCGGCGCGCGACCGCCTCGATGTCCTCCTCGATGACCTCCGCGCCCTCTCCGGCGAAGCGCTCGCCGAAGTTGGCGCTGTCCCGGTCGCCCTTGTCGATCGGCGCGTCGAGCGAGAGTTCACTCGCCGCCACGCGACGCAGCGCACGGACTGTCTCGATCGGCTCCTCCATCTCCTCGGCGATCTCCTGGTCGGTCGGGGTGCGCCCGAGCGACTGCGTGAGCGCCGTATTCGTCCGCGAGAGTCGTGCGAGGTTGGAATTCTGGTTGAGCGGGATCCGCACCGAGCGGGTCTGCTCGGCGAGCGCCTGGAGCACCGTCTGGCGGATCCACCAGACGGCGTACGAGATGAATTTGACGCCCTTCTCCGGATCGAACTTCTTGACCGCCTTGAGGAGCCCCTCGTTGCCGATGCAGACAAGCTCGGCGAGACCGAGGCCGCGCCCCTGATACTTCTTCACATACGAGATGACGAAGCGGAGGTTGGCGGTCACCAGACGCTCGGCGGCCTCCTTGTCGCCCTCCCGGGCGCGGCGCGCGAGCGCGCGTTCCTCGAGCGGATCCTGGATCAGCGGGTATTTCTCGACGTCCTGCAGATACTGGTCGAACGAATCAAGGCCGCGCGAGGATGAGAACATGCGTTCTTCGCTGGGGTGGGGAGGGACACCCGGGTGACGTCCGGAGTGAACGTGGTCGAACGGTCGTATGATGAGGCCAAGCGCATCCGCTCTCGGACCCCACCGGAGGGGGACGAGCGAGCGTCGACGGACCCGATGAAATTAGGCAGGCTCAAAATGAAGGTCAAAGAAATTGTCTCGGGGCGGAAGGTGTGGGAACCTCTCGAGAGTTCTTCAACACCCCTCCCGGGCGAGAGCCGATCCCGGCACCAGCACCAGACATGCGTTGATTCCGCCGAAGCCGAATGAGTTCGAGAGGGTGACGCCCGGGGCGCAGATCCGACCCGATCCGGTCACGTAGTCGAGGTCACACCCCGCTCCGGGGGCGTCGAGATTGAGGATCGGAGGCAGCCATCCGGACTCGAAGGCGAGGCACGACACGACCGCCTCGATCGCCCCCGAAGCGCCGAGAGGGTGTCCGTGGTAGGGCTTGGTGCCGATCACCGCCACATCGTCGGCGACCGGCCCGAGGACCTCGCGGATCACGCGGGACTCGGTCGCGTCGTTGAGGGGCGTGGAGGACGCGTGGGCGTTGATCACCGCGACGTCACCGGGAGCGAGGTCCGCCATCCGCATCGCCGCGCGCATCGCCGCGGCCGCCTGCGTACCCTCGGGTCGCGGCGCGACCATGCTGTGCCCGTCGTTCGTGACCCCGTACCCCGCCACCTCGGCGTAGATGTGCGCTCCGCGCGCACGGGCGTGGCCGAGCGTCTCGAGCACGAGTGCGGCCGCGCCCTCGCCCATCACGAAGCCGTCGCGGTCGCGGTCGAAGGGACGGCACGCTCGATGCGGGGCGTCATTGCGCGCGGAGAGCGCGCGGATCAGCGCGAATGCGCCGAAGGAGAGAGGGCCGAGGGGGACCTCCACCCCGCCGGCGATCGCGACATCGGCCATCCCGTCGCGCAGGAGTCGGAAGGCCTCACCGATCGCGATCGTGCCCGAGGCGCAGCTCATCGCATTCGTCGAATTCGGTCCGTGCAGCCCGAACTCGATCGCCACCTCGCAGCTCGCCGCGCCGGAAAAGACACTCGTCGCGACGCGCGGATCGACCGCCCGGATCCCGTGGTCGAGGAAGGTGGCGAATTGCGTCTGCGCGTGGGCGAGTCCACCCAGCGCGGAGCCCATCTGGACCGCGGCACGATCCCCCTCGATCTCGGCGGCGGTGAGAGAGGCGTCAGCGAGCGCGAGGGAGGCCGAGGCCACCGCGAACTGCCCGAAGCGCTCGAGGCGGCGGGCACGCCGGGGATCGATGAATTCGCGCGCCTCGAAGTCGTCGATCTGCGCGGCGATCCGGGAGCCGAAGGGGCTCGCGTCGAAGCGATCGATCGGCCGGACCGCCGATTCGGCCCGTCGCAGGCCCGCCAGGAAGGCGTCGCGCCCGATCCCGACGGCGGTGATCGGACCCACCCCGGTGACGACGACTCGGGGTCGGGTCACAAGGGAGCCGTCGGGGGATCACGATCGGGGTGACTCGCCCCGGCCGAGTCTGCGCGCGCCGCGGCCTCGGCCACCGCTGCGAGCCCCGCGAGGGTCCGACTCGCGATCCCCTTCACGAAGATCGGACCGATGACGAGATCGGCGGCGATCCCCGAGATGATCGGCCAGCGGGGGCCGTCCCACTCGTGCACGATCCGCATCCGTGTGCGCTGATTGCCGAGTGGACGAAGCTGCCACCAGACATCCATCCCCGTCGTCACCCCCCCGATGTGGTGGTAGCGGACGGTGCGCTGCTCCCGGTCATGCGACATCTCGCTACGCCAGAAGGTGGGCCACCCCAGCGGACCGAAGGGGCGGTTCGCGGACATCTCGACGATCCCTTCGGCAAAGCCGTCCCGGCGGACGAAGCGGACCCACCGGTAGTGGGGGAGGTACTCCGGCCAGCGCTCGACATCCGCGGCGATCTGGAAGCAGAG
>JAVVEY010000010.1:0-42166 GCA_032250675.1 Longimicrobiales bacterium
GATCTCGATCATGTGGGCGGGGCGGCGGGGCTCATCGAAGCGCTCCCGGTGGGACGGATCGTGGGCCCCGGACTGCTGCGGGGCACGGCTCCGATGGAGGCGGTCGTCGGTGCGGCCGAGCGCGAAGGGGTCCCCTGGTCGGTGGTGCGCCCCGGCGACAGGTGGTCGGTGCACGGAACGGACTTCACCGTCGTGCACGCGGGGGGTGACGACCCGGCACCGAACGAACACTCGGTGGTTCTCCACCTCGGGTTCGGCGAGTTCGACGTCCTCCTCACCGGCGATGTCTCTTCGCCCGTCGAGGACCGGCTCCCCGCACGCCTCCCCCCCGGGACCTCGATCGAGGTTCTCAAGCTCGCGCATCACGGGAGCCGCACCTCCACCTCCGCCGATCTGCTCGATGCGCTCATGCCTCGAGCGGCGGTGGTCTCGGTGGGGCGTCGCAACCGCTTCGGGCACCCCGATCCCACCGTGGTACGGCGTCTCGTCGAGCGAGAGATCCCCCTCTGGCGTACCGATCGGCTGGGTTCGCTCCGCGTGACGGGCCATCGCGACGGGAGCTACCGGATCGAAGGCGAGTTCGGGTCGGGTGGCGTTGCGCATTGATGCCGTCCTCCGAAAGGGGTATCCTCTCTCCGTCCGATCCCCTCGAGGAAGACCGCATGTCGTACGCACCGATCACTCTCTCCCGTCATATCGTCGAGCAGGAGCGGCTGCACCCCGGAGCCACGGGTGCCTTCACCACGATCCTCCTCGACGTGGCTCTCGCGGCCAAGGTGATCTCACACGAGGTCAACCGCGCCGGGCTTGCCGAGATCCTCGGGGATGAAGGGTGCGAGAATGTGCACGGTGAGAAGGTCCAGAAGCTCGACCTCATCGCCGACCGGGTCCTCTACAAGGCGCTCGATCACTCCGGGACCCTCGCCTGCATGGGATCGGAGGAGCACGCAGAGCTCCTCGCGATCCCGGAGAAGTTTCCGAAGGGGGAGTACGTGATCCTCTACGACCCCCTCGACGGCTCGTCGAACATCGACGTGAATGTCTCGATCGGCACGATCTTCTCGGTGCACCGCAAGCTCTCGGATGGGTCGGAGGGACGCCTCGTCGACGCGCTCCAGCCTGGATCGCGGCAGGTCGCCGCCGGCTACGTCCTCTACGGATCCTCGACGATGCTCGTCTACACCACGGGATCGGGTGTACACGGCTTCACCCTCGATCCCGAGATCGGCGAGTTCGTCCTGAGCCACCCACAGATCCGCATCCCTCAACCGGGCGCCGCGATCTACTCGGTCAATGAGGGATATGAAGAACGGTGGAGCGAGGCGCAGCGCGAGGTCGTGACCGGACTCAAGCGTGGTGAGGCCACGGGAGGACAGCTCTGCTCGGCGCGCTACATCGGATCGATGGTCGCCGACGTGCACCGGACGCTGCTGCGGGGGGGGCTCTTCATGTACCCCGCCGATACGCGCTGCCCCGAAGGCAAGCTGCGACTCCTCTACGAGGCCGCCCCGATGGGCTTCCTCGTCGAAGAGGCGGGGGGGCGGGCGAGCACGGGGCACGGGCGGATCCTCGACGTCGAGCCCACCGAGCTTCACCAGCGAACCCCCGTCTACATGGGGTCGACCGAGATGGTGGAGTATGTGGAGCGCCGGCTGGCGCGCGGATAGCGCGATCGAGCGCGTGACGCGATCGGGACGTCAGCGCCGCGCGACCGATCTCTCTCCGGGTGTGAGGCCGAGACGCTCGATCTCCCGGTCGATCCTCGCGAGGAGTGCACGTCGCTCGTCGAGAGGGAGGAAGGCGTGCTCGAACCCGGTGCGGGCGATCGCCGCCACCTCGGAGACGGTGAAGCCGAGGTGCTCGGCGGCGAGCGCATACTCGCGCGTGAGCGTCGTCCCCGAGATCAGACGGTTGTCGGTGCCGAGGGAGACCGGGATCCCCAGATCGAAGTAGCGACGCGCCGGGTGGGCGGCGAGGGTCGGCACGACCCGGGTCTGCAGATTCGACGTCAGGCAGACCTCGAGGCAGATCTGCCGATCCCGCACGTACGCCTCGAGATCGGGGTCCTCGCGGAGGCGTGTGCCGTGCCCGATCCGCTGCGCGCGACCCTCGACGAGGGCCTGGCGCACCGAGGACGCCCCCCACGCCTCGCCGGCGTGGACGGTGCAGGCGAGGTTGCCGCGCGCCGCGATCGTGAAGGCGTCGGCGTGCGCTGCCGCGGGGTGACCCGCCTCACCCGCCGCGAGGTCGAATCCGGCCACTCCGTGTGAGCGGTGCGCGACGGCGAGTTCCGCGAGTTCGCAGGAGACCTCGACGGGCCAGTGGCGGAGCGCGCAGACGATGACCCTCCAGACGATCCCCGTCTCCTCGGCTGCGCGACGGAGTCCCCGGATCGGCGCGAGGAGCGCTTCGTCGAGAGAGAGACCCTCGCGTGTGGTCAACCGCGGGGACCACCGCACCTCGAGGTACCGCACATTCTCGGCGTGATGGTCCAGCGCCAGCTCGTGGGCGATCCGTTCGAGCGCGGAGGCCGACTGCATCACCGCGACGGTCCACTCGAACCGCTGGAGATAATCGTCGAGGTCGTCCGCGTTGTCGGCGACCATCATCCGCTCGAGCTCCTCTCGAGAATTCGCGGGGAGCGCGACGCCCGCCTCGTGCGCGAGCTCCAGCATCGTGTCGGGTCGGAGGCTCCCGTCGAGGTGGACGTGGAGCTCGGGCTTGGGGAGCGCGCGGAGGAGTTCGGTGCGGGTCATGGGTGGCGCGTTCCCGGGGTCGATGCGCTCGCCACGATCCGGGCCTCAGCAGGCGGTGCCCCGATGACCGGGGGCGTAGCCGCGTTCCACATCGACGAGCGGCGCGGGGTAGTTTCCCGAGAAGCAGGCGTCGCAGAATGGTCCCGCCTCCTCGACGGCACCGACCATCCCCTCGAGAGAGAGGTACCCGAGGGAATCGAGACCGAGCTCCTCGCAGATCTCGGCGACATTGCGACTCGAACCGATGAGCTCCTCACGCGAGGGCATGTCGATCCCGTAGAAACAGGGGTGCTGTACCGGGGGGGATGCGATCCGCATGTGCACTTCGAGTGCGCCCGCATTCCGGAAGAAGCGTGCGAGGGAGCGCGAGGTGGTGCCCCGCACCAGGGAGTCATCCACCACGATGATCCGCTTCCCGTCGACGACCTCGCGCACCGGGTTGTACTTCATGCGAGCCCCGAAGTCGCGATCGGCCTGGGAGGGCTTGATGAAGGTGCGTCCCACGTAGTGGTTGCGGAGGAGACCGAGCTCATACGGGATGCCGCTCTCCTCTGCGTAGCCGAGCGCCGAGGAGTTGGCGGAATCCGGGACGGGGATCACGCAGTCGGCGTCGATGGGGTGTTCCCGTGCGAGCTGCCGCCCGAACCCGCGTCGCGCCCGATCCACGCTCACCCCCCAGAGCCGCGAGTCGGGACGTGCGAAGTAGACGAGTTCGAAGACACAGGGCGAGGGGTGGACCGCGGGCTGCAACGGCCGGAGGCTCTCGATCTGACCGTGCCGGAGCTTGAGGACTTCGCCCGGCTCGACGTCGCGGATGTATTCGGCGCCGACGATATCGAGTGCGCAGGTCTCGGAGGCGAGGACGAGTCCGTCGCCGATACGCCCCAGGACGAGGGGGCGAAAGCCGCGGGGATCGCGAGCGGCGTAGAGGGTGTCACCCACCGAGAGGATGAGGGAGAAGGCTCCCTCGAGATGCGAGAGGGCGTCATCCACCTTGTGGTCGACCGTCTCGTGCCGCGAACGCGCCATGAGGTGCACGATGACCTCGGAGTCGTTCGTCGACTGGAAGATCGCGCCCTCGGTGACGAGGCGGCGGCGCAGGTCGATCGCATTCGTCAGATTCCCGTTGTGCGAGACCGCCATGTCTCCATCGGCGTAGGTCGCCACGAGGGGCTGGGCGTTGCGCGCACCCCCGCCTCCCGCCGTCGAATAGCGCACATGACCGAGCGCGGTCGACCCCGGGAGACGCCCGATCGCCGCGGGTCCGAAGACATCGGCCACGAGTCCGAGGTCCTTGTGCATGCGCGCCACCCCCTCGTCGTCGATCGCCACGATTCCGGCGGCTTCCTGTCCGCGGTGCTGGAGGGAGTAGAGCCCCAGGAAGGCGAACTCCGCGGCGTTCGGGACGCCCGAGAATCCCACCACTCCGCACTCCTCGCGAAGATGGTCGTCGAGATCGCCGTCGGGGAGCGCGTCGAGCAGCGGCAGTCGTGTCACGGTGTGGCCTCGTCCGGGGTCGAGAGGATCGGGGCATCCATGCGGCGGGGAAGGGCGTCACGCCATGCGCGCGACGCGTCCTCCGTCCCGACGCGCACCTCGCGGTCGTGCAGGCGAACGACGAAGCCCGCCTCGGCCGCGGTCACGCTCCCGATCTGCCGGGCGGGCACGCTGTAGTCCCGTGCGAGCCCGAGGATCTCCTCGGAGTGCGCCGGATTGCACGAGAGGACGATCCGTCCCTGCGCTTCCCCGAAGAGGAGGGGAACCGGGGGGAGAGCGTCGTCGAGGCGTACCTCGAACCCGACGGGCGCTTCGCCTCCGAGGGCGCACTCCGAGAGGGCGATCGCGAGGCCTCCCTCGGCACAGTCGTGCGCGGAGCGCACCAGGCCACGCCGGATCGCGGCGAGTGTGGCCTGCTGGAGCGAGCGCTCGAGGAGGAGATCGACCGAGGGCGGAGCCCCCGCGATCATCTGATGGAAGTGGTAGAGGTACTCCGACGCACCGAGTTCATTCGTGTTGTCCCCGAGGAGGAGGATCGCGTCGCCCGGGGTGGTGAAGGCCATCCGGGTGATCTGGTCCACATCCTCGATCACCCCCACCATCCCGACGACGGGGGTGGGGTGGATCGCCCGCCCATCGGTTTCGTTGTAGAGCGAGACATTCCCGCCGGTGACCGGGGTCTCGAAGAAGGCACAGGCCTCGGCCATCCCGACGACCGCCTCGCGCATCTGCCCGTAGATATGGGGCTTGAGGGGGCTGCCGAAGTTGAGGTTGTTGGTGATCGCGGTAGGGAGCGCGCCGGTGCAGACGAGGTTGCGCGCCGCCTCCGCGACGGCGATCACCGCGCCCTGCCGGGGGCTCAGGTAGACGTAGCGGCCGTTGCAGTCGGTGGTGGCCGCCACGGCGCGGCGCGTCCCCCGGATCCGCACCACGCCCGCGTCGCTTCCCGGAGGGATCACCGTGCTGGTGCGAACCGTGGTGTCGTACTGATTGTAGATCCATCGGCGCGACCCGAGATTCGGCGAGTCGAGGAGCGAGACCCACGCTTCGGCCAGATCGCGGGCGGGCTCGCCGGTCTCCGGGAGTTCGGTCTCCCGGAGCGCCCGGGCTTCGGGGTCTTCTGCCGCGTCGCGCTCGTAGGTGGGGCACCCGCCGACGAGGGGAAGGCCCGGGATCTCGGCTACCGTCACGCCATCCTCCTTCACCCGGAAGATCCCGTCGTCGGTCACGTGGCCGATCACCTCGGCCTCGAGCTCCCACTTTTCGAGGAGTTCACGCACCGCGTCTTCGCGCCCGAGGCGGGCCACCACGAGCATGCGCTCCTGTGATTCCGAGAGGAGGATCTCGTAGGGGGTCATCCCTTCTTCCCGCACCGGAACGCGCGCCGTGTCGATCTCGACGCCGGTCCCGGAGCGGCCTGCCATCTCGGTGGCCGACGAGGTCAGCCCCGCCGCGCCCATGTCCTGGATCCCGACGATATGCCCCGAGCGGATCAGCTCGAGCGACGCCTCGAGGAGGAGCTTCTCGGTGAAGGGATCTCCGACCTGCACCATCGGACGGCTCTCGATGTCGTCGTCCTCGGAGAGTTCTTCCGACGCGAAGGTCGCCCCGTGGATTCCGTCACGTCCCGTGCGTGCGCCCACGGCCATCAGGGGGTTGCCCACCCCTTCCGCGACCCCGGTGATGAGGTCGTCGTGCTTCATGAGCCCGAGGCACATCGCGTTCACGATCGGATTCCCCTCGTACCCGCGATCGAAGTGGACTTCGCCACCGATATTCGGGATCCCGACGCAGTTTCCGTAGTCCCCGATCCCCTTCACCACACCGCCGAAGAGGTAGCGCACGCGACCCGAATCGAGATCGCCGAAGCGGAGCGAGTCGAGGATCGCGATCGGGCGGGCTCCCATCGTGAAGATGTCACGCAGGATCCCCCCCACTCCGGTCGCCGCCCCCTGGTACGGTTCAACGGCGGAGGGGTGGTTGTGCGACTCGATCTTGAAGGCGAGTGCGTACCCATCCCCGATGTCGATGACTCCGGCGTTCTCTCCCGGGCCCTGGATCACCCACGGCGCCTCGGTGGGGAGGAGACGGAGGAGGGGTCTCGAGTTCTTGTAGCCACAGTGCTCCGACCACATCGCGCTGAAGATGCCGAGCTCGGTGAAGGTCGGGGTTCGTCCCATGATCTGTTCGATGCGCTCGTACTCCTCCGGAGAGAGCCCGTGCTCGGCAACGATCTCGGGGGTGACCTCCGGATCCCCCGGTCGCGGATCGACGGCTCCGGGGCGTAGGACTTCGCTCCCTCTCTTCATCGTTCCGCTCCCGCGACGCCGGCCATGATGGATTCGAAGAGCCCGACCCCGTCGGTCGAACCGAGGATCGACTCCATCGCGCGCTCCGGATGGGGCATCATCCCCATCACCGTGCCGCGCGCGTCGAGTATTCCCGCGATATTGGCGGTCGATCCATTCGGGTTCGCCTCCGGCGTCGCCTCGCCCTCGGCATCGACATACCGGAAGAGGACACGACCCTCCCCCTCGAGCCGGGCGAGTGTCTCCTCATCGGCACGGTAATTGCCCTCAGCGTGCGCGAGCGGCACCCGGATGATCGCTCCCGCCGGGTACGCATTCGTGAAGGCGGTGTCGGTGCGTTCCACCTTCATCCGGCAGTCCTGGCTCTGAAAGCGAAGACTCTCGTTGCGGATCAGGGCACCCGGGAGGAGCCCGGCTTCGCAGAGGATCTGGAAGCCGTTGCAGATCCCGGCCACGATCCCGCCGCGCCGCGCAAAGGCGACGACATCGTGCATGACGGGGCTGAAGCGAGCGATCGCGCCCGCCCGCAGGTAGTCTCCGTAGCTGAATCCGCCCGAGAGGAAGACCGCGTCGATCTCGTCGAGACCGGGATCGCGATGCCAACGGAGTTCGACCTCCGCACCCACGGCCTCGAGGGCGTGGACGAGGTCGTGGTCACAGTTGGAGCCCGGGAAGGTGACGACCGCAACCCGCATCACGCCTCCTCCACCCGGTCGATCTCGAAATCTTCGGTGACGGGGTTGGCGAGGAGCTTCTCGCACATCGTCCGAGCCGTGGCGCGGGCCGTCTCCTCCGACGCGGCGTCGAGTTCGAGGTGGATCGCCTTGCCCACACGGACGTCGTCCACTCCGGACCATCCGAGGGAGTGAAGAGCGTGGTGGATCGCCTTGCCCTGCGGATCGAGAATCCCGGGGCGGGGGGTCACACGAATTTCCATACGATATCGCTTCACGCGTCGTTCTCCGGGGAATGGGGGGCGGGCGCCGGGGCCCGTCCCGGGTTGATGTCGGTGTAATCCATCGTGCGGGACAAGGCTTCCACGTACGTCGCATCCTCGTCGAGATCGAGGAGGGGATCGCGCTCCGGAAGACGGTCGAGAAGCCCGAGGAGCACGGACTTCAGGAGGCCCCAGAGGACGTAGAGCCCGAGACCGCAGAAGAAGAAGTAGTGGGGCACGGTGATCGCGAGGCCGAGGAGGACCAGGCCCCACACCGTGGTGAGCCGCCCTCGCGTGGTACGCAGCTCGATGCGAGGCACCTTCGCGTAGGGGATGTGGCTCATGAGGAGGACGCCGAGGAGCACCATCCCGATCCCCATGATGTCACCCCACGGGAGATCGGAGAGCCAGGTCCGGAAGAATGCGGTCTGGCTGAAGGGGTACCACGAGGCGATCAGCATGCCGGCCGTGGGAGAGGGGAGCCCGTTGAAGTGGCTCTTCGCTTCGCCTCCCTGCTCGATATTGAAGCGCGCGAGGCGCACGACGACGGCGGTGACGTACACCCACGAAAGCGCCCAGCTCCACGAGCGATCGGCCGCGAAGAAGATCTCGAATGCGATGATCGCCGGTGCCACGCCGAAGGAGATCGCGTCGACGAGCGAGTCGAGTTCGGCGCCGAAGCGCGACCCGGTGCGTGTGAAACGCGCGATCCTCCCGTCGAGCATGTCGAGCACGCCCGCGATGACGATGAACCAACCCGCCCACTCGAAGTCCCCGCGCGTGGCGGCGACGATCCCGTACATCCCGAAGAAGAGGTTCCCGAGGGTGAAGGCGGAGGGGAGGATGATGATCCCCCGCTGCATCACGGGGCGGCGTTGCCCCACTTCGCGAGGCTCGCTCTCCGGGGGGCAGGGGGGCGGGTGAGGCTCGCTCACGCGCCATCCTGGAAGATCGGCGCCGTCCACCGGGAGAGTGGCATTCCGGTGATGCGCTCGAAGGCGATCATGTACCGGGCCGAGGTCGGAGCGATGATCTCGGGGGGGAGGTCGGGAGCGGGGGGCATCCGGTCCCAGTCGGGGAGCGCGTCGAGCCAGTCGCGGACCGGCTGCTTGTCGAGTGATCTCAGGAGATGGCCCGGCTCACGAGTATCCTTCGGCCAGAAGCGCGACGAGTCGGGGGTGAGCACTTCGTCGATCAGGAGGAGCCGGCCGTTGGCGTCGAAGCCGAACTCGAATTTGGTGTCGGCCAGGAGGATGCCGCGCTCATCGAGGAGCGCATGGGCGTAGTTGTAGATCTCCATCGACCGCGCCCTGAGTTCCGCGGCGACGTCGGGACCGACGATCCCGGCCATCTCGTCGAAGGAGATATTCTCGTCGTGTCCTTCCTGCGCCTTGGTGGCAGGGGTGAAGATCGGGGTGTCGAGGCGATCGTCCTCGCTGAGCCCGCGGGGAAGCATCTCGCCGGCGAGGGTTCCCCGCTCCCGGTATTCTTTCCACGCCGAGCCGGCGAGGTACCCACGGACGACGCACTCCACGAGTACAGGCGTGGCGCGCTTCACGAGCATCGAACGCCGGGACCACTCGCTCCTCGACCTGGCGAGCTCGGGGTGTTCGGCCACGATCGCTTCGTCGAGGACGGCGATGGCGTGATGCGCGACCCCGAGGTCACGCTCGAGGCGCCGCAGCCACCACGACGTCAGCTGCGTGACGACCGCACCCTTGCGCGGGATCGGTTGCGGGAGGACGACATCGTAAGCGCTGATCCGGTCGGAGGCGACCATGAGGAGGCGGTCGGGTCCGACCACGAAGATGTCGCGTACCTTCCCGCTCCGAAGGAGGGGGAGGTCGAGCGTCGGGGGTTGCCGTGGCGGGTTCATACGCGAATCTCCGGGTCTCCAAGTCGAGTGCGAGCGCCTTCGAGATGGCGCTCGAGGATCGGTGCGACGACCTCGGTCAGCATCCGGTCCACCTGCTCCGGTGCGCGCCCGACGAAGCGCTGCTCGGCGATCAGCGCTTCGATCTCGTCGGCATCCATTCCGAAGGCCTCGTCACCGGCGATGCGTTCGACGAGGTCGGAGAGGCGTCCTTCCTTCATCTCGCCGGCCGCCGCGAGGGCGTGGCGTCGGATCCGTTCGTGCAGCTCCTGCCGGTCACCTCCGGCGCGGGTCGCCTGCATGAGGAGCGTTTCGGTGGCCATGAAGGGGAGGTGCTCCGCGAGGTTTCGCGCGATCACCGCAGGATTCACCACGAGCCCGCGCGCGACATTCTCGACGAGCACGAGTGCGCCGTCGAGCGTCAGATACGCGTCGGGAATCGAGAGACGTCGGTTGGCCGAGTCGTCGAGCGTGCGCTCGAGCCACTGCGTGGCCGCGGTGAAGGCGGGGTCCTGCGCAAGGACGAGCACATGGCGCGCGAGCGCGGTGATCCGCTCGGCGCGCATGGGGTTGCGCTTGTACGGCATCGCGCTGGATCCGATCTGCTCGGATTCCCACGGCTCCTCCACCTCGCGGAGGTGCGCGAGGAGGCGCCAGTCCTGCGAGAGCTTGGAGATCGATGCCGCGACGCCCGCGAGGGTGGCCTGGAGCGCCTGATCGACCTTGCGGGTGTAGGTCTGTCCCGACACGGGGTACGTCTCGGCGAATCCCATCTTCTCGCCGACCGCCCGGTCGAGGCGGTCCACCGCTGCGTGATCCCCGAGGAGTTCGAGGAAGGAGGCCTGCGTGCCCGTCGTCCCCCGGACTCCACGGAAGCGGAGGGTGTCGAGCCGGAACTCGATCTCCTCGAGATCGAGCACGAGATCCTGCAGCCAGAGCGTGCAGCGCTTCCCCACGGTGGTCGGCTGTGCGGGCTGGAAGTGGGTGTAGCCGAGCGTCGCGACGGCGCGGTGTGCGCGGGCGAAGTCGGCGAGCGCCTCGATGCAGAGCACGACGCGGTCGCGGACGAGCTGCAGCGCTTCGCGGTGCAGGATCAGATCGGTGTTGTCTCCGACGAAGGCGGAGGTGGCGCCGAGGTGGATGATCCCCGCGGCCGCCGGGGCGTCGTCTCCGAAGAGGTGCACATGCGCCATCACGTCGTGGCGGAAGCGCTTCTCGTACTCGGCCGCCTTCTCGAGATCGACCGAATCGAGCGCGCCGCGCATCTGCTCGAGTGCCTCGTCGGAGATCTCGAGCCCGACCTCGCGCTCGCTCTCCGCGAGGGCGAGCCAGAGGCGTCGCCAGGTGCCGAAGCGGTGCGCGGGCGAGAAGATTCGCTGCATCTCGCGTGACGCGTACCGGTCCGCGAGTGGGTGGTGATAGCGGTCGAGGTCGGTCACGAAAGGGTGTGGGTGCGGGGTCGTGGGGGGCGGGGGAGCGTCATCGCCAGACGAATCGGCTCGTGCTGACGCCGCCGTTGCGCTCGAAGACGAGCTGGATCGAGCGACCGCGAAAGCTCTCGCCGATCTGCCGGAAGATCCCGGCTGCCTCCTCGGCCGATGAGATCCGGACATTCCCGATCTGGAGGAGGAGGTCACCCTCGCGCAGGCCGAGTGCGCTCGAGAGCTCCGGCGAGATTCCGGTGATGAGAACCCCGCGGTCGTAGTTGAGTCCCCGCTCGCTGGCGATCGCGGCGTTGACCGTCACCATCTCGAGGTCTTCGAGCGCCTGCACCCGCTCCGCGCTCATCGAGGGGAGTGTTCCGGCCACGATCTCGAGCGGTTCCGCCTGGTTCTCCATCTCGATCGTGATCACATCTCCGGGGCGAAGGTCGAAGATCGCGTCTTCCCAGTCGAGGGGGGCGAAGACCGTTCGTCGATTGACCGAGACGATCCGTCGACCCGCGACCACCCCCGCTTCGGCGGCGGGGGATCCGCCGACGACACGGCCCACGATCACCCCTCGTGTGCGCCCCCAGATATCGGCTTCCGCGGCCTCCACATCGATCCCGAGCCACGCGCGGCGTACCTCCCCGAAGGCGATGAGGTCGTCTGCGATGCGCAGCGCGCGATCGATCGGAATCGCGAAGCCGAGCCCTTCGCTTCCTCCCGAGCGCGAGAAGATCGCCGCATTCACCCCGATGACCTCGCCGAGGGCGTTCACGAGGGGTCCTCCGGAGTTGCCCGGATTGATCGCCGCATCGGTCTGGATCATTCCGAGCTGGAGGTTCTCGGCGCCTTGCTGGGGGATGATATGACGGCCCGTGGCGCTCACCACGCCGGTGGTGACACTCGGGTCCGAATTCGCGATGAGGTTGCCGAAGGGGTTGCCGATCGCCACCACCCATTCGCCGATGTAGAGCCCCCTGGAGGTGCCGAGGGGGACTTCGGCGAGGGGTGTGTCGACTCGCACGCGCAGGACGGCGATATCGGCCACGGGATCGGAACCCACGATCTCCGCGGGGTGATCGGTGCCGTCGGAGAGCGTCACCTGAACGCTGTCGGCTCCGCGAACCACATGCTCATTCGTCATGACCACCCCCCCCGCACCGTCGATGACGAAGCCCGATCCGTAGCTCGCGGAACGGCGCGTCGTCGGTTGTGCCCCGAACCACCAGCTGAAGGGGTCTCGGGAGCGCACCTGGCGTGAAGCGATCACGCTGATCGTGGCCACTCCGGGTGCGACGCGACGCGCTGCCTCCACGATCGCGGTGCGACGCGACGCGTCGAGCTCCTGGCGGGTCGCCTCTCGCGTGTCCTGCGAGGCGAGAGCGGGTGCGGCAGCGGGCGCCTCGATCTCGAAGCGGGGCGCGTCGAGTGCCGCGCGAGCTTCCCTCACCTCGGCGGGATCGCCAGGCCCCGAATCCGGCCCGCATCCACCCAGGGCGAGAATCGCGAGGATCGATACGGCCTGCGACCGTGCCGCGCGTCGGGATTCCGCCGATCCCCCCCATCTGATGGTGCTGCCTCGCCTCATCGGCTCTCCTCTCGGGCTGTCTCGGGCTGTCTCGGGCTCAGAGATCCTTCCCGGTCGACTTCCAGTCGGCCAGGAAGGCCTCGAGACCCTTGTCGGTGAGTGGGTGCTTCAGGAGCTGATACAACACCTTGGGCGGGAGTGTGGCGCAATCCGCCCCGATGAGCATCGCCTCCACCATATGCATCGGGTGGCGGATCGAGGCTGCCAGAATCCGGGTATCGAGCCCGTAGTTGTCGTAGATCTGACGGATCTGTCCGATCACCTGCATCCCCTCGCCCCCCACATCGTCGAGCCGTCCGACGAAGGGCGAGATGTAGGTGGCTCCCGCCTTGGCTGCGAGGAGCGCCTGCGGAGCGGAGAAGCAGAGCGTCACATTGGTGCGGATCTCCTCGGTACTCAACACCCGGCACGCCACGAGTCCCGCCTCGGTGAGGGGGAGCTTCACGACGATGTTGTCCGCGAGACCGGCGAGGCGCCGTCCTTCGCGGATCATCCCCTCGGAGTCGATCGCGACCACTTCGGCCGAGACCGGACCGTCCACCGCTTCACAGATCGCGAGGAAGATCTCCTGCGGGTCTCCCTCACCCGCGACCTTCGCCATGAGCGATGGGTTCGTCGTGACCCCGTCGATCAGGCCGGCGTCGGCGGCTCGGCGGATCTCGGTGACATCGGCGGTATCGAGGAAGATATTCATCGGCGATCGCTATCGTCGGTGGAAAGATGTGTCGGTTGGAGGTGTGAACCTCCCGAGACTTCAATCATAACGAACTCGGGCCAGGAAGAGGCCCTCCGGCGGAGCCGGGGGGGAGGTCACGAGGCCGCTTGCGGGATCGTGAAGGAGGGAGGCGAGATCGCCTGCCGGGCGCGCGCCGATCCCGATCTCCACGAGGGTGCCCACAAGGTAGCGCACCATGTGGTGCAGATACCGATTCGCGGTGATGCGGAACTCGACCCCCATCTCCCACTTCACCCACTCGATACGGTGTACGGTGCAGCGCTCCCCACGTTCCGGCTGTCCCGCCTTGGCGAAGGCGACGAAGGAGTGGTCGCCGGGAAGGGCGAGCGCCGCCCCTTGCATCACGTCGAGGTCGGGCGTGGTCCGGAGAGGCCAGCAGAAGGGCCGGTGGAAGGGGGAGAAGGCGCGGCGGTCGATCCCGAGCCGGTAGTGGTAGGTGCGGTCGAGCGCATCGAAGCGCGGGTGAAATCCGGGTGGGGTCGGGGTAACCGCTTCGATCCAGATCCCATCGGGGAGGAGAGCGTTGAGCGCGGCGTGGACGCGCTCGGCCTCCCACCGAGACGGGAGGTCGACGGCAGCCACCTGCCCGATCGCGTGCACGCCGGTGTCGGTGCGCCCCGAACCGTGGAGCGTTCGTGGAGCGCCCGAGATCTGCTCGAGGACGGCCTCGATTCTGCCCTGGACGGTGGGCACATCGGGCTGCACCTGCCACCCGTGAAAGCGTGAGCCGTCGTAGTGCACGAGGAGGCGGAAGCGACGGGTCGGGGAAGACATGAGGAGAAGCTACGCGTTGACGCGGTCGCACCCCACCCCCGAGACTCTTCGCGACCCCCTCTGCGCCCGCACCCTTCGCACTTCGCATCGACATGTCCGACGCTTCAGAGATCGATCTCTCCGAGACCCTCCGCGCCATCGTCGCCGGCGCCACCCTCTCCGCCGACGAGGCCGAGGCGATGGTCGCCGGCTTCGTCTCGGGGAGTGCTTCCGATGTACAGGTCGGGGCGCTGCTCGCGGCGATCGAGACGCGCGGGCCCACACCGGAAGAGGTCGCGGGAGGGGTGCGGGCACTCCGCGGCGCGATGCGGGTCGTCCCCGCCGGCGACCCGGATACCCTGGTCGATACCGCCGGTACGGGAGGTGGGTCGATCACGACCTTCAACATCTCCACCGCCGCAGCCGTCGTCGCCGCCGGGGCGGGGGTGCGGATGGCGAAGCACGGGAACCGGTCGTTCACCTCGCGTTCGGGGAGCGCCGATGTCCTCGAGGCCCTCGGGGTGCGGATCGACCTCGACCCCGAACGGATGGCGGAGATCCTCGACGAGGTGGGGATCGTCTTCATGTTCGCCCCTCTTCTCCACCCGGCGATGCGGCATGTGGGGCCGATCCGCCGCACCCTGGGGATCCCGACGCTGATGAACCTTCTCGGCCCGTTGACGAATCCGGCCGGGGCGCGACGACAGGTCGTCGGTGTCTCCGATGCCGCCCTCGTGCCCCTCCTCGTGGCCGCCTTTCGTGAGCTCGGGCACCTCCGGGCGCTCGTCGTGCATGGATCCGGGATCGATGAGTTCAGCCCACTGGGTCCGAGTCGGGTGGCCCAGCTCGAGGGCGACGCACTCGAGGAGGTGGAGGTCACGCCGGAAGATCTCGGCGAAGAGATCCACCCCGAGGAGGGGCTCGCGGGGGGGGAGCCTCACGAAAACGCGCGTGTGATCCGCGAGGTGCTGGAGGGAGATCGGCGCGACGCGGCTCGTGCCGCAGTGGTGATGAACGCCGCCGCCGCGATCTGGGCGGGTGGCGCGGCGGAGACGCTCGCGGCGGCGGCCGATGTCGCGCGCCGGAGCCTCGATTCGGGCGCTGCGCTCGCGCGGCTCGAGGCGCTGCGCGAGGCTTCGAATGCCTGACCGGCCGGGGATTCCGCTCAGTCGTACTTGCGGATGACCCCGACCACCACCCCCTGGATCTGCACATTGTGCGCGGGCTCGATGATCGGCGTCATCGCCGCATTCGCGGGCTGAAGCCGGATGCGGTTCCCGGGCTCGCGGTAGAGCTTCTTGACCGTCGCTGCCTCATCCCCCACGAGCGCCACGACCATCTGACCGTCTTCCGCCGTGCCCTGCGACGCGACGACGATGTAGTCCCCGTCCCGGATCTGCTCCTCGATCATCGAGTTGCCCTGGACCCGGAGCACGTAGTTGTCGCGCCCCCGCCGTACCATGTCGGGGGGAACGGCCAGAGACTCGTCATCACGGATCGCCTCGATCGGAAGCCCCGCCGCGACCGTACCGAGGAGTGGGAGTGCCACCGCCGGTTTCCCGCCCGCATGCCGGTCGATGAGTTCGATCGATCGACTCTCGTTGTACGCCTTACGGATGTACCCCTTGCGTTCCAGATTACCGAGGTGCTCGTGTACGGTGGCGAGGGAGGAGTAGCCGAAGTGTTGCGCAATCTCCTCGAAGCTCGGAGCATATCCACGGTCATCGATGAAGGACCGGATGTGGTCGAGGATCTCTTTCTGTCGTTTGGTGAGTGGCATCGGGTCCGCCCCTGGAGGGTGAGACGAGTATGAGACCGAATAATACCCGAACAAGGTAGCCCGAACGTTGCCCGAAACGCAAGACGTGCGTCACGCGGATATCCTGACACGGATCGTGGAGAGCAAGAAGAGAGAGGTGGTCGAGTTGCGCTCCCGTGCGGCGGAGCTACGGGCCGGCGCCGGTGACGCGTCCGCGCCGCGCGGTTTTGCCGCGGCGCTCGTGCACCCCTCGGTTCGGGTGATCAGCGAGGTGAAGCGGCGCTCGCCCGGAGCGGGAGCGATCCGGGAGGGGCTCGACCCCTCGGCGCTCGCCCGTGACTACGCCTCGGCCGGGGCGGCGGCGCTCTCGGTGCTCACCGACCGGGAGTACTTCGGGGGTCGACTCGAGGATCTCGGTGCGGCCCGCGATGCGGTTGCGCTTCCCGTGCTCCGCAAGGACTTCATACTCGACCCGGTGCAGATCGATGAGGCGCGCGCGGCAGGCGCCGACGCGATCCTCCTCATCGTGCGGATCCTCGACGACTCGGCGCTTCGTGAGCTGCGTGAGCACGCCGAGGATCTGGGGATGGATGTGCTCGTCGAAGTCCACGACGCCGAGGAGATGGAACGCGCACGAACCTCGGGCGCGCGGGTCGTCGGGATCAACAATCGTGACCTCTCGACCTTCCGCACCGATCTCGCGGTGAGCGAGCGACTGGTGGAGGCGCTCCCGACCGATCTCGTCACGGTGTCCGAGAGCGGGATCCGTTCGGGCGAGGAGGTGGCGAGACTCGGGCGCGCCGGGGTGCACGCCGTCCTCGTGGGTGAGACGCTCCTGCGCGCACCCGATCCGGGCGTCGCGCTCCGAGGGCTCGTGGGGCATGCGAGGGAGGCGCGATGACGCACGCGGGTGGCGTCTCCGTCAAGATCTGCGGGGTCACGCGGATCGAGGACGCCATGCTCGTCGCGCGCGCCGGCGCCGACTACATCGGGGCGGTCCTCTCGGCGGGGTACGGTCGGTCGATCACGATCGAGGCTGCGGTCGACTTCGGGGCGGAGACCGGACGACCGATCGTGGGCGTCACCGTCGACGAGCCGATCGAGCAGCTGGTACGATTCGGCGAAGAGGCCGAGCTCGCGGTGCTCCAGCTGCACGGGAATGAATCCGTCGACGTCGTCGAGGAGCTCCGCGACGCCGGTCCGTGGAAGGTATGGAAGGCACTCCGGGTACGGAGCACCGAGGAGGTCATCGCGGCGCTCGATCTGTGGGAGGGAAGGGTGGACGGACTCCTCCTCGACGGGTGGCATCCGGAGCATCGTGGCGGTTCCGGGGTTCGCTTCCCCTGGGACCTCGTGGCCCCGCTTCGCGAGCGCTTCCCTGACGGGTTAAGCTTCATCGCGGCCGGTGGCCTCACGCCCGAGAATGTCGGGGAGGCGATCGCTCGCCTCGTGCCCGATGTCGTCGATGTGAGTTCGGGCGTCGAAATCACGCACGGGATCAAGGAACCCGGGCGGGTGAGGTCGTTCATTCGCGGCGCACGTGCGGCCGCGACGAAGTCTTCGCGCCCGCAGACCTGAGACATGAGGACCCGATGAACCCCACCTCTCTCGAGGCTCCCGGCCGCTTCGGACGATTCGGCGGAAGATATGTGCCGGAAACCCTCATCGCGGCGCTCGACGAACTCGACGCGGCGTGGACGGCCTCACGCTCGGATCCCGCCTTCGCAGAGGAGCTCGACCTCCTCCTGCGCGACTACGTCGGACGCGAGACGCCGCTCTACCGCGCGCGCCGCTTCGAGGCGGCAGTGGGCGCGGGACCGGTGTACTTCAAGCGGGAGGACCTCAACCACACCGGTGCGCACAAGATCAACAACACGATGGGGCAGGTGCTCCTCGCACGGCGGATGGGCAAGAAGCGCATCATCGCCGAGACGGGGGCGGGACAGCACGGGGTCGCCACGGCGACGGCGTGCGCGCTCTTCGACCTCCGGTGTGTCGTCTACATGGGGGCGGAGGATGTCGAGCGGCAGGCACTGAACGTCTATCGGATGAAGCTCCTCGGGGCGGAGGTCGTGCCGGTCCACGCGGGCACGAGCACCCTCAAGGATGCGACCAACGAGGCGATCCGCGACTGGGTCACGAATGTGCGTGACACGCACTACATCATCGGTTCGGTGGTCGGACCCGATCCCTTCCCGCGAATGGTTCGCGACTTCCACGCCGTCATCGGCGCCGAGACGCGCCGCCAGATCCTCGAACGCGAAGGCCGTCTCCCGGCCGCCGTGGTGGCGTGTGTGGGTGGGGGCTCGAATGCGATGGGGATCTTCCACGCCTTCGTGAACGACGACGCGGTCGAGCTGATCGGTGTGGAGGCGGCCGGCGAGGGGATCGAGTCGGGCCGCCACGCGGCGACCCTGAGCGCGGGACACCCCGGGGTGCTGCACGGCGCGATGAGCTACCTCCTCCAGGATGACGACGGGCAGGTCGCCCCCGCGCATTCGATCTCCGCCGGGCTCGACTATCCGGGGGTCGGTCCCGAGCACGCCCATCTCAGGGATTCCGGGCGGGCGACGTATGTCTCGGTCACCGATGACGAAGCGCTCGAGGCGTTCCACCTCGTATCCCGCCTCGAGGGGATCATCCCGGCGCTCGAGACGGCGCATGCGATCGCACACATGCTCCGCATGGGGGAGACGCACCGCGATCGCGGCCCGCTCGTGCTCTGCCTGAGCGGCCGGGGAGACAAGGATGTGGCGCACGTCGCGCGCGCCACCGGAGAGGAGCTGGACGAAGCGTGACCGACGACGGGCTGCGTTCGACCGACGAAGGCCTCGGTGCGACCCTTCCGATCGCCGAGGTGAGCGAACTCGTCGTCACACTCGGCAAGGCGCTGCGGGCTTCGCAGCTCTATGACGAGAACAACCCGGTCTACAAGCGATTCGTGACCGCGCTCTCGGGCGCATTCACCGGACTCTGGGGCGAGCTCGACCAGGTGGTACTCCATGTACAGGAAGACACCCTCCTCCTCGAGGACGAGGTGGTCTACCGGAACGCGAACCGCTCCGAATCGATCGCCTTCCTCCTCTTCAAGGATGGAGTCCGGCTCGTCCACTTCCTCCCGGGCTTCGAGAGCCAGGTGCCTCGCTTCCTCCATGTCCTCAACCGCGCACGTCACGCGCGCCAGGATGACGCCGACCTCCTCACGCTCCTCTGGGAAGCGGACCTCGATCACTTCAAGTACCGCTACGTCGATCTCCTCGCCGAGGGGCTCGCGCTTCCCGAGGCGGGGATGGGTGCGTCCGCCTCCGACCTCAGGGAGGTGATCGACGAAGAGGTCCGATCGGAGCCGGAGGGAGAGGGGGCGCAGGAAGGCGCGGAATCCCCTCCCGCCACCGCCGCCCGTGACGACTTCAATCCGACACTCTACGCCCTCGACGCGTCCGATATGGAGGAACTCCGGCGCGAGATCCGGGCGGAGCGGGAACGCGACGTGCGCAGGGATGTCCTCCACGCGCTCTTCGATCGCTTCGAGGATGGCGACGAGGCGCGCCGTGACGAGATCTTCGACATCCTTCGCGGCCTTCTCCCCGCCTTCCTGGCGAGAGGGGAGATCTCGCTGACCAACACCGTCCTGGCGCAGGTGCGAATCTGGGAAGGGAGCGGCGTGCTCACCGGCGAGCACCGCGAACGCATGACCGGCCTGCTCAATGAGCTCTCCACTCCGGAGGCACTCGAGCAGCTGATCGAGGCGCTCGAGGTCGGATCGATCACCCCCTCGGCCGACGAGTTGGGAGGGTTCCTCGAATTTCTCCGCGGTGGAGCACTCGGCGTCCTCGTGCGTGCCACCTTCGACACCGACTCGCGTGAGCTGGCGCGCGTGCTCGGGGGGGCCGTGGAGTCGATCGCCCAGCGAAACCCGGGCGCGGTGGTCTCGCTCCTCGCCTCGGCCGATCCCGTCGTGGCGGCCGCCGCCGCACGGATCGTGGGAGAACACCGGATTCACGCGGCCGCAGGAGGGCTGCGCGACCTCCTCTACAGTGAGCACGAGCCCGTCCGCGAGGCGGCAGTCGACGCGGTGGGAGCGCTGCAGGTCCCCACCCTCATGGGCCCGCTCGTCGACACCCTCCTCGACCCCGAACCCGCCATACGTATTGCGGCGGCGCGCGTGCTCGGCCAAGTCCGCTACCGCCCCGCCACCGATCGCTTCCGGGAGATCCTCGACAGCCGGGAGATCCGGCAGGCGGAGCGTTCCGAGAAGATCGCCTTCTTCGAGGCGTACGGGCGGCTGGGAGATCCCGGGGGGATCGAGTTTCTCGATCGCATTCTGAATGGGAAGGGCTTCCTCGGACGGCGGGAGCCCCCCGAGATCCGGGCCTCGGCTGCGCTCGGTCTCGGGCGGTTCGGCGTCCCTGCGGCGCGCGCCGCGCTCGAGAAGGCTGAGGGAGACGACGACCCGATCGTGCGCAGCGCCGTGATCCGGGCGATCGCGATGGATGGCGAGGCCGAGTCGTGACTGCGTCGAGCCTTCAGGACCAGGGACGACGGCTCCTCTCGGCGATGCATGGAGCGATGCGCGCGCTCAAGCTCTATCCTCTCGAGAATGAGGCGGTTCAGCAGGCGATCGACGAGCTCCACGCCGGGGCGGAGGCGATCCTCCGGAGTGAAGAGGGCATCGAGGTGCGCGTGGTCGGCGAATTCTTCTTCCTCAACGATGTACGCCTCCGTCTCGACCTCTCGAACTTCGCGACCTTCGGGAATGTCGGGCAGACGCTGCAGGCGCACGGGATCGGTACCGTGGAGGTCCTCGCCGGCGTGGGTCGGGAGGAGTGGGCACCCTTCCTCTCGCTCCTCGGGCGTACCCCGGGCAGCGATCCCCTCCAGAGCTTCCTCGGGCGCCTCTCGGAGACCCCTGTCGAGCGCATCGAGGTTGATGCGGTCGGCGATCACGGGGATGAGCTCGAAGAGGAGGAGGTCTTCGAGCAGGCCAAACGCACCTACGCCCAGTCGGTGCAGGTGGCGAAGGATGTGCTCGGCGATGTCCGGCTCGGCAAGGCCGTCAATGCCCGGAAGGTGAAGCGGGCGGTGCAGGGGATTGTCGATCAGGTGCTCGCCGACGAGCCCTCGATCGTGACGATGACGACGTTGCGTGACTTCGATGAGTACACCTTCACGCACTGCGTGAATGTCTGCATCTTCAGCGTCGTCATGGGACAGCGGCTCGGCCTCGATCGACTCTCGCTCTACGAGCTCGGACTCGGTGCGCTCCTGCACGACCTCGGCAAGATGCGCCTCCCTCACGAACTCGTCACCAAGCCCGGTGGGCTCAACGACGAGGAGTGGGAACACCTCAAGGAGCACCCCGCGCTCGGGCTGCTCCACCTCTTCCAGACGGGCGGATATATCGATGTCCCGTACCGTCAGATGTTGATGGCGTACGAGCATCACATGAAGACCGATCTCAAGGGCTATCCGACCAACCGTCGCCCGCGCGAGCCGGGTATCTTCAGCCGGATCGTCGCGGTGGCGGATGGCTTCGATGCGGCGACATCGGTCCGCAGCTATCAGCACAAACCATGGGGAGCCGATGAGGTGCTCCGGGAGATGCGTGAGAACCGTGCGCGCGGCTACGACCAGCTCCTCGTCAAGGCGCTCATCGCCGCGACCGGCGTCTTCCCGATCGGCACACTCGTCATCCTCGACACCTACGAACTCGCCGTCGTCTCGAAGACGAACCCCGACCCCGAAAAACTCCACCTCCCCACCGTGAAGATCATCTCGGATCCGATGGGTGTGCCGCTGACCCAACCGCTCGAGTGGGATCTCTCCACGGAGGGTGGCGTGCCGGGAGAGGCCACCCGGACGATCCTCAAGACGACCGATCCCCAGAAGTACGGGATTCGTGTTGCCGACTACCTGATCTGATCTCCCCCTGCCGGCCTCTTCGATGTCCGAGTCCCGAATCACACGTCTGTTCAACGAGCGCGCCGGTTCCGGTCGGAGCCTCCTCATCCCCTATCTCACCGCGGGGTTTCCCGAGGCGGATACGACCCTCCCCCTCATGCGAGCGATCGCGGATGCCGGCGCCGACATCATCGAACTCGGCGTACCCTTCAGCGATCCACTCGCGGACGGGCCGACGATTCAGGAAGCCTCCTTCCGGGCCCTCCGCAACGGCACCACCGTCGCGCACGTCTTCGACGCGCTCCGAGGCTTTCGGGAGACCCACGACACCCCCGTCGTCCTCTTCACCTACCTGAACCCGGTCCTTCGCTACGGCGACGAGGCCTTCTGCAGGGATGCCGTCGAGGTCGGGGCGGATGGTCTCCTCCTGACCGATCTTCCCGCAGGGTCGGACCCCGAACTCGAGGCGCGCCTCTCCGCCTCGGGCCTCGACCTCGTCCGACTCCTCGCCCCGACCACCGAAGTCGCGCGTGTCGCCGCCGTATCGGATCAGGCGCGCGGATTTCTCTACTACATCAGCCGCACCGGGGTCACCGGAGCCCGGAGCGAACTCCCCGACGACCTCGTCGAGAAGGTTCGCACGATCCGCGCGGCGGTCGGCCTGCCCGTGGCGGTCGGCTTCGGCATCAGCACCCCTGAGCAGGCGCGCGCCGTCGGGTCGATCGCCGACGGGGTCGTCGTCGGGAGTGCGCTCGTGCGTGTCGTCGCGGAGGAGGGGATCGAGGGGGCCGTGCGCTTCATCGCGGGGCTTCGCACCGCGCTCGACTGACCCGCCGGCTCGGGGCGCACGCCGCCCCCACGACGGACCGGGGTGGCGTGGCGTCGACTCCACCTCCTCGGGGTGTCTACTCCACCTCCTCGCGGAGCCGCTCTTCCAGGCGCCGATCGGGGCGCACGAAGAGGGTCTCGACGCGATCGGGTACCACCGACCCGGGAGGCGCCTTCCGCGGCTTCCGCACGTGCTTGCGGCGGGTCCAGACGACGGGGACCGAACCCGAGGTGCGGGCCTTCGAATACCACGCGGCCAGGGTGGCGGCCTCCGCGAGGTCGCGGGCAGGGGGGGCGCCGTCGCGGTCCCACCGCAGGATCACGTGGGCGCCGGGCGCCTGACTCGTGTGCATCCACACATCGTTCGGACGCGAGTGATGGAAGGTCAGCGCGTCGTTGCGCGCGGCGCCGCGACCGACCCGGATCTCGAGCCCGCCGCTCGAGCGGTATCGCCGATAGGGGAGTGTCTGCGCCTCCGGATCGTGCCCGGACCGGCCGACTTCGGGGAGAGCCTCCTCGAGTTCGGCGCGCTCGACTTCGCCAGCGCGGGCTCGCGCGCGGAGTTCCTCGATGCGTCTCGATTCCCGACGCGCGTCGTCGAGGAGTCCGGGGAGTCGCTCGGCGGCGCGTTCGAGGCGTGCGGCCCGGTCGTAGTAGCGGCGCGCATTCTCGTCAGGCGAGAGCGCCGGATCGAGCGCGACGTC
Source organism: Longimicrobiales bacterium (assembly GCA_032250675.1). Classification (GTDB taxonomy): domain Bacteria; phylum Gemmatimonadota; class Gemmatimonadetes; order Longimicrobiales; family Gaopeijiaceae; genus Gaopeijia. The sequence goes on from JAVVEY010000010.1 coordinate 23,069, forward strand.
CGTCTTCCCGCCCTCGAAGTCGTCGAGCGTCACCGATGCGGCCCCCGTCCGGATCTCTCCGAAGCGGGCGAGGAGGAGGTCGCCGATCGCTCGCACCGAGGCCGGGTCGTCGAGACGGTCGAATTCGGCCTCGAGTCGCGAGACGCGGCCGTTCAGTCGCTGGAGCGCGTCATCGAGCCGCTCGAGGAGGTGGCCGGGGAGGAGAGGGAGGGGCGGTGCGCCGGCCGCCTCGGCCGCCGAGCGGAATGCGGCGAGGAGGTCGGGGGCCGATTCGATCACCCGCTCCGGCACCGGGAGGGGGTAGGGCTGGGGTGTGCGCGAGCCCCGGCCGAGGAGGAGCGCGGGATCGTGTGCGTCGAGATCGAGCGCCGCCCGTCGAAGGTGGACCCAGCGGTGCCAGCCGCCTTCGAGGGCGTCCCGGGCGGCGGGCCCGTCGACTTCGGTCGCCTCGTCGAGGAGGGAGGCCGAGACGATCGGCGAGGTCCATGCGATTCCCGCGATCAGGGCGCGCCGGCGCTCTGCGGGGGGGAGGGGGAGAAGCCGGTCGAGCCAGGCGTCGAGCGAGAGCGGTTCGGTCACGCCCTGGCGGCCGCTGGGGCGAGGCGCTTCCCACACCTGCCCACGCGCGACGAAGCGATCTGCCTCGTCGCGGGTCCGAAGCAGCTGCCGGATTGTGCGTTCTTCTCCGTGCAGAACGAGTGCATTCTCACGGTTCGGGATCAACTCGAGCACGAGGGTCACCTGAGCGGGGCGTCCTCGCCGGCGTCGGAAGTGTACCTCGATCACCCGGTCGTCGGGTGGGGCGGTCACCGCTTGCACCGTCGCGGGGAGTCGCGTCGCTTCCTCGGGTGGATCGGTGGGGTCGAGGATCCGGAAGGCGGTCCGCTCCGGATGCAGATCCCAGACCCAGATCGCGTCTCGCAGGTAGAGCGACACCCGGCGACCGATCGGGTCGAGGTGTACGGCCCGCACGGGGGCACGGCGCCCGGCGTGGTCCAGCGCCCGCGCGAGGGCGGATACGAGAACGGCGTCCCATTCGATTCGCATGGGGAGAAGGTAGCAGTCCGCCGAGATCCTCCCACGCAGAGGGTGCTGTCCCCCTCTGCGCGAGATCCTCTCCGACGACGGATCACTGCCGTGGGAGGAGGGCAGATGCCGTCGCGAGAGCAGGTGGCGGCATGGCACGATGTGGGCGTTCGCCATTAGTTTCCGCGCCGAGTCCGATGCTGCCGATCTCCGCCGAAGACGACGTACGCCGCGCCTTCCACCTGCCGATGCCACCTCTCCATCCCCTGATCGATGCCGCGTCGCGCGGCGAGCTCCCCGAGTGGGCGTGCGCGTCGAAGTCGCGGCGTCGACACATGGCGCGCGTCGCGAAGCTGATGAACCAGTGGGGGAAGGCGCTCGCGTTGCCGAAGGAAGTCCGGCGACGGTGGAAGGCCGCGGCCCACCTGCACGACTGCGTCAAGGAAGAGTCACCCGCTGAACTCCGGAGGCTCCTCCGGGGCGGACTCCGACGCCTTCCCGACGGGGTTCTGCACGGTCCGGCGGCGTCGGTTCTGCTCCGTCGCGAGGGGGTGGTTGACGAACCTCTCCTCCAGGCGGTCTCGTATCACACGCTGGGACATCCTGACTTCGAGACGATCGGGTTGGCGCTCTACGCCGCCGACTTCCTCGAGCCGGGCCGACGCTCGAGAAGCACGTGGCGGAACGCTCTGCGCGAACGGGCACCGGATGACCTGAACGGCGTCGTGCACGAGATTGTCCGTCGGCGCATCCATCAACTGATGAAGCGAGGACGCCCGGTGCGCCCCGAAACGATCGCACTCTGGAATTCGATGGCGGAGGAAGAGGCATGGGTTCGCGCATCCGCGGCGTCATGATCATCGCGGTGGTTCTGGCGGTCGGAGCCTTCCTCGGATCGGCGCTCTCGCAGTGGTGGTCGGCTCCCCTCCCGGGGGCTCGCTCCCCCGCGGGCGCGACCACGCGTCCCACCGCCGACGGCGTGCGGGTGCGGGTCGAGGTGCTCAATGCGGGGGGACGCACCGGTATGGCGGCGGCAGCTACCGACCATCTGCGCGATCAGAGCTTTGATGTCGTCTATTTCGGGAATGCCGAGGAGTTCGGGCGCGACTCCTCGGTCGTGGTGTCGAGAGCCGGACGGGTCGAGTGGGCGCATGCCGTCGCTGATGCCCTCGGAATCCGGCACGTCCGAACCGAACCGAATGAGAGTCTGTACCTCGATGTGACGGTGATCCTGGGTGAGGAGTGGGGACCGGCACCTCCGCCGGCCGACCCCGCACCCTCCGACCCTCCGTGGTGGGATCCGCGTTCGTGGATGAAGCGCCCCGGGGCGCCGGTCGACGATGCGCGGATGGCCGACCCCGGCGAGAGTGGTTGAACAGATGAGCGAATCGAGTCGAAAGCGGAGCGACCGGAAGGCGAACCGTGATGGCGCGGACGGATCGTCCGGCGGTGGCACGGCGGAGCACCGGAAGAGCGACGAAAACCAGGACGATGAGGAAGATCGCGGAGGGTGGATCGAGACACTCCGCACACTCGCGTGGTCGCTCGCGCTCTTTCTCGTACTCCGTACCTTCCTCCTCCAGACCTTCTTCATCACCTCCGGATCGATGAAGGACACGATGCTCGTGGGCGACTTCCTCGTCGTCAACAAGGCGGCGACGGGGGCACGGATCCCCTTCACCGACCTCCGGATCCCGGGGTATTCGGAACGAACCGCCGGGGAGATCCTCGTCTTCGATCCACCCCACTCCGACTCGCTCAAGCTCGTCAAGCGTCTGATCGCGCTGCCCGGCGACACCGTCGAGATGCGCGACCGGGTACTCTACCGGAATGGTGTGCGGGTGGACGAGCCCTACGTCCGGCACATCGACGCCCCCGACCGGGCGGCGCCCGAGATGCTCTGGCAGCTCCGCTACCTCGCGCCCGGAGTCGATCCCCGCAGCTACCAGCCGACACGCGACACCTGGGGCCCGATCGTCGTGCCCGACGACCGCTACTTCTTCCTCGGCGACAATCGTGAGGAGAGCTTCGACGGGCGCTACTTCGGCTTCGTGCGGGGCGATCAGATCGAGGGCCGTGCCTCCTTCATCTACTTCAGCTACGACCGCGAGTCGTACCAGGCCTTTCCGGCGATCACAGCGGCGCGCTGGGGGCGGATCTTCGATCGCTACCACTAGAAGGGTGTTGAAGACGTACGGCGGTCCCCGCGGAGGGGGGGTGCGAGTCTCAGACCCGGCGTCGCTCATGACGGATACCCCCCGTGCGGCCTCACCCGATGGTGTGGCCGATCACTTCGGTGCGATCTGCACCATCCGCTCGGTCCTGAGCTGTCCGCACGCGGCGGCGATGTCGCGTCCGCGTGGCTCGCGCACGAAGACCTCGACCCCGCGGCCTTCGAGGGCGTGGGCGAACTCGCGGATCTGCGCCATCGGGCTCGCCTGCCACTCCCGGTCCGGGATCGGATTGAAGGGGATGAGGTTGACGAAGGCGTGGGTCGTTCGCGCCATCTCCGCGAGTCCGGGCACGAGAGAGAGGTCGTCGTTCACCCCCTCGATCATCGTGTATTCGAAGGTGATCCGGCGGCCTCCGGCCGCGTCGAAACGGCGGAGTGCCTCCATCAGGACCGGAAGGGGCCAACGCTTCTCGAGCGGGATCAGCTCGCGCCGGAGCTCTTCGTCGGGAGCGTGAAGCGAGACCGCGAGCCCGAATTGCTCCGGTCGCTCGGCGAGCGCGTCGATCCCCGGCACGACCCCCACGGTCGAGACGGTGATGCGGCGCGCACCGACGTCATACCCATGGTTGAGGAGGGTGAGAGAGGTGAAGACCGCGTCGCGGTTCGCGAGAGGCTCGCCCATCCCCATGTAGACGATATTGCTGATCGCGCCGTACCGATTCGCGGCGGCCCAGCGCCGGGCGCCGCGGAACTGCGAGACGATCTCGCCGGGGGTGAGGTGACGTCGGAAACCGCCCCATCCGGTCGCGCAGAAGGTGCACCCCATCGCGCACCCCGCCTGCGAGGAGATGCAGAGGGTGAGTCGGTCGCCCGCGGGGATGAGGACGGATTCGATGAGTTCACCGTCGTCGAGCCGCCAGAGATGCTTGGCGGTGCCGTCCTCCGAGACCGAAATCGTGGCCACCTCCGGCTCGGAGAGGTCGAAGCTCCGGGCGAGGGCCTCGCGCTCGACGAGCGGGAGGTCGGTCATCGCCTCGAAGGAGGTGACATCGTCCTCGAAGATCCAGCGGCTCACCTGACGGGCGCGGAACTCCCGGGTCCCGCGTTCGGCGAAGTGGCGGACGAGCGTCGCGTGCAGTACGTCGGGTTCGAGATCGAGGAGGTTGACGCGGGGATCGGACACGGAAATGCGGAGCGGAGTGAGGCCAATCCGGGACGGATACGCCCGGAATTCGCTTGAGGGCTTCAGCTTGCGCCTGTAAGTTAGCGGGAACCCTCCCCTCTCTGGAGGCGCTCCCTCGCCACACGATTTTCATGACCGAGCCCCGATCGACGACCTATCGTACTTCCGTCGTGGGCGTGCTGCGGGGTTCGGACACCGGGAAACGGGTCCGCCTCGTGGGCTGGGTCCACCGCCGCCGCGACCTCGGTGGGCTCCTCTTCGTGGATCTGCGCGACCGCTCGGGGCTCGCACAGATCTCCTTCGGGCCCGACTGGACTCCCGCCGAGACGCTCGCCCTCGCCGGGTCGCTCGGTGCAGAGGATGTGATCGGTGTGGAGGGCGAGGTGGTGGCGCGCCCCGACCCCAACCCCGAGATGGCGACCGGGGCGGTCGAGGTCCGCGCGACCACGATCGAACGCCTCTCGAAGGCGCGCACGCCCGAGATCCCCGTCTACCGGGGTCCTGACGAGGAGCTTCCCTCCGAGGAACTCCGACTTCGGCACCGCGCCCTCGACCTCCGCCGGCCCGAGCTCCAGTGCATCCTCGAGCTCCGTCACCGTCTCGTGCTGGCCACGCGCAACTTTCTCTCCGGGGAGGGCTTCCTCGAAGTCGAGACGCCGATCCTCACCAAGCCGACCCCCGAGGGGGCCCGTGACTACCTCGTCCCGTCGCGGGTGCATCCGGGTGAGTTCTATGCACTCCCGCAGAGCCCGCAGATCTACAAGCAGCTCCTGATGGTGTCGGGCTTCGATCGGTACTTCCAGATCGCGCGGTGCTTCCGCGACGAAGACCTGCGTGCCGATCGCCAGCCCGAGTTCACGCAGATCGATCTCGAGGCCTCCTTCGTGGGTGTCGACGACATCCGTGGGTGGATGGACGGGCTCATGAATGTGCTGACGCGCGAGGCGGGGCTCCCCGATGCCGCGCCGATGCAGCAGATGACGTGGGACGAGGCGATGGATCGCTTCGGCACCGACCGCCCGGATCTGCGGTGGTCGCTCGAGCTCGCGGACTGGACCGACGAACTCGGTGGGCTCGATTTCGGAATCGTGCAGGCCGCGCTCCGCGACGGGGGACGGATCCGGGGCCTTCACCTGACGGGAGGTGCCGCTCTCAGTCGCAGACAGATCGAGGAGATCGAGAGCGCGGCCAAGCGGACGGGCGCTCCCGGCCTCCTCTGGGCCAAGCGGAACGACGAGGGAGGCTCGGGTCCGCTCGCGCGCTTCATGCAGGACGAGGACTTCGACCGGATCGGTCTCCTCCCGGGTGACCTCGCCCTCGTGGCGGCGGGCGACGACCGGCGCACCGGTCCTGCTCTCGACGCAACCCGGATGGCGGCGATTCGCGCGCTCGATCTGCCGAAGGAGAGGGAGCACGCCTGGCTCTGGGTGTCGGACTTTCCCCTCTTCAACGAGGAGGAGGGCGCTCTCGGGCCGAACCATCACCCCTTCGTCCTCCCGCACGCCGATGCGCTCGCCTCCCTCGAGGACGACCCCCTCACCGCCCGCGGCCATGCGTACGACCTCGTCTACAACGGGTCGGAGTTCGGCTCGGGGAGTCTCCGGATCCACGACCCGGATCTCCAGCGACGGATCTTCCGCGTTCTCGGGCTCGATGACGACGAAATCGAGCGAAAATTCGGCTTCCTCCTGCATGCACTGGGTGCAGGGGCTCCCCCCCATGGTGGCATCGCGTTGGGGGTCGACCGCATTGTACAGAGGTTCGCGGGGGTATCGAGCCTCCGTGACGTGATGGCGTTCCCGAAGACGACGGCGGCGCGCGCGCTCATGGAGGGCGCGCCCACCTCGATCGGTGCGAAGGACCTCGAAGCGCTGCACCTGTCGATACCCACCTGATCCGGAGGACCTCGGCGCTCATGGCGAATGTGGACACGACGGTGATCGAGCACACCCTCGACGCGGAGGGGACAGATCCCCTCCTCCTGGCGGGGATCAACGACCGCAATCTGCAGGAGGTCCACCAACTCTTCGATGTCCGGGTGGTGATGCGGGGTGATCGCGTCCGGATCTCCGGCACCCTCGAGTCGGTGGAGCGGGCGACTCCGGTGGTACAGCACCTGATCGAGCTCGCCCGGCTGCGCGCCCCCTTCGATGTCCACGATATCTCGCGCTTCGCCGAGTCGTTCGATGCGCACGGGCACGGGGGCGTGCTTCCGGACGGCGAGGAGGTGCGAATCGCCCTCCCCGGTTCCAAGAAGGTCATCACGCCGAAGTCGGAGGGGCAGCGTGCCTACCTGACGGCGATTCGCGAACACGATGTGGTCATCGGGATCGGGCCGGCGGGGACGGGCAAGACCTACCTCGCGGTCGCGGCGGCGGTGGAGGCGCTCTATCGGAGACGTGTGAAGCGCATCATCCTCGCACGGCCGGCGGTCGAGGCGGGCGAGAATCTCGGCTTCCTTCCCGGCGATCTGCAGGAGAAGGTCGATCCGTACCTGCGCCCGCTCTACGATGCGCTGGAGGACATGATGCCGCGCGAACGGATGCGCAGGGCGCTGGAGGACCGCACGATCGAGATCGCCCCCCTGGCATATATGCGCGGCCGCACGCTCTCGGATGCCTTCGTCATCCTCGATGAGGCGCAGAATGCCACCACGGCGCAGATGAAGATGTTTCTCACGCGTCTCGGGCTGAACTCTCGTGTCGTGATCACCGGAGACAAGACGCAGATCGATCTGCCCCGCGTCGGCGATTCCGGTCTCATCGAGGTCGAGCAGATCCTGGCGGGTGTGGAGGGGATCGCGATCGTCTACCTTGACTCGATGGACGTCCTGCGACATCGACTCGTCAAGGAGATCATCCGTGCCTACGCCGAGGCTTCGGGCGAAGAGGGGACGTCATGAATCGGCGCTCCGAGGGTGAGGAGAGAGGCGATCGCCTCTCCAGTCTGCCTGAGACGGTGTGGCCCGATGCCGTGGTGTACCATGGGTTCCGGCTCCTCCTCCTCGTGGCGATCGCGATCGGATTCACCCTCCTCTTCCCGCCGGATCCCGCCGCGCGTGTGCAGCTCTGGCAGGTGGGGACGGTGGCGCAGGAGACGATCATCGCGGAGACCCCCTTCAGCGTTCCACTGCGCCCCGATGAACTGCGCCAGGCACGTGCGGAAGCGCGTGCTTCAGTGCCGCCGACCTTCGACTACCGCCCCGAAGCCGCCGACTCGATGGCAGCGCGCATCGGTCGACTCCTCGACCAGGTGCAGGCGGCCGCGCTCACCGATACGCCCGCCGCCGCCGTCCACGGCGTGCTCACCGAGGCGTCGATCGACCTCACGCCCGAGCAGATCGCCCTCCTCATCGATCCGGAGACCTTCCGGCTCGTCCGACGCACGGCGGAACGCGCGGCGCTGCAGATCCTCCCCGAAGGCGTCGCCGATGGCGCGGATCTCTCCTCGATTTCGACCGACCGCGTGACGGTGCGCGATCCGGGGGCCGGTGCGGAACGTTCGGTGGAGGTCTCGGAGATCCTCTCGGCGCGGGAGTTCTTCGACCGGTCGGTTCGGCTCCTTCCCGCCACCGCCTCCCCCGACGCCGAGCAGATCCTGCGGCTCCTCCTCATCCAGAATCTGGAGTTCAGCTACCAGCTCAATCTGCAGGCGACCGAACAGGACCGTGAAGGCGCCGAGCGCGCGGTCCCGACGACGAAACAGGAGGTGCTCGCCGACGAGGCGATCGTGCGCGCCAACGAGGTTGTCACCTCCGACGTCCAGGAACGTCTCGAAGCCTACCGCAGCCAGCTCCGTGCGCAGGGGCGTCTCGATGAGGAGGGCGGCTTGCGCCTCTCCCCCCTCGTGGGACAGACGATCCTGAATCTCCTCCTCCTGGCGATCTTCGGACTCCTCGTCCACTACTACCGCCCCGCCGTCTACCTGCGAGCGCGCTGGATTCTCCTCGTGGCGATCCTGATCGGGGTGTATGCCGGAGGCGTCAAGATCGTGGTGGCCAACGGGTGGCCCGTCGAAGCCATCCCGATCGCCTTCGTGGCGCTCACGGTTGCGGTACTCTGGGACGGGCGGATGGCACTCGTGCTCGGCCTCGCGCTCGCCGCGCTCACCTCGATTCAGCCCGGGCTTCTCGGGACCGCGGTGCTCGTCCCCACTGCGCTCGGCGGCGCCACCGCCGCGCTCGCGGTGCGGGCCGTGCGACGCCGATCCCAGGCGTGGATCTTCATCGCGGTCATCGCGGGCGCGTATGTCGCATCCCTCGTGGGCCTCGGCCTCGTCAACGGCTTCGGCGGCTCGGAGCGCGTGATCGCGCAACTCGTATCCGCCGGTGCGAACACGATCCTCTCGACGCTCCTCGCGATGGGCTTCCTCCCCGTATTCGAGGTCTTCACGGGGATCACGACCGACCAGACGCTACTCGAGTGGGCCGACCCCAACCGCCCACTTCTGAAGCGCCTCTCGATGGAAGCGCCGGGGACGTACGCGCACACGATCAATGTCGCGAATCTCGGTGAAGCCGCCGCCACCGCGATCGGCGCCAACGGTCTCCTCTGCCGCGTCGGGCTCTACTACCACGATGTCGGCAAGATGCTCAAGCCGCATTACTTCGTGGAGAATCAGCCGGATGGCCGCAACCCGCACGACAAGCTGCGCCCCGACACCTCGGCGACGATCGTCAAGGAACACGTCACCGAAGGGCTGCGACTCGTCCGCGAGGCCAAGGTGCCCGGGGTGGTGGCCGCCTTCGTGGGGGAGCACCACGGCACCCAGCAGATCGGATTCTTCTGGGACGCGGCGGTGGAAGAGTTCGGTGAGGAGAACCTCGACATCGACGACTTCACCTATCCGGGCCCCCGCCCGCGCACCCGGGAGACCGCGATCGCGATGCTCGCCGACTCGGTGGAGTCGGCGACGCGGACGCTCAAGGATCCCACCCCCGAGCGGATCCGTGATCTGATCGATTCGGTGGTCGGGACCAAGATCACCCATGGACAGCTCGACGAGGCACCGCTCACCCTCGCGGAACTCACGACGATCAAGGACCACTTCGTCAAGGTGCTCGGCGGCGTCTACCACCACCGCATCGACTATCCGGAGACGCGGCACCTCACCAACGCCCCCGAGAGCGCGGCCGCCGACGACTCCGACGCCGCGGGGCGGGGATCGACGGGGGAGGGTGAGGCGGAAGTGATCGATGCGGGCGGCACCGGCGACACCGGCACGGAGACGCCCGCATGACGCGGGTGAAGGTCCAGAGCCTCGTCGTCGACGGACGGGGGTATGAGGATCTCGTGGACTCGGCCGCCCGCCATGCGCTCGCCGATCGTGGGACGGGGGAGGATGCCGAGCTCTCGATCACCCTCCTCGACGATGCGGCGATCCGGACCCTCAACCGCGATCACCTCGCGCACGACCGGCCCACCGATGTTCTCGCCTTCGCCCTGCATGCTTCGGGCGAACCCGCCCTCGGGGATATCTACATCGGGTGGGATCAGGCGGTCCGGCAGGCGCACGAGGAGGGGGTGCCCGTCGCGGAGGAGCTTGCCCGTCTGACGATCCATGGCACCCTGCACGTGCTCGGCTTCGAGCACCCCGAGTCGGCCGAGGCACGGGCCGCGAGCGAGATGTACCGCCTCCAGGAACGCCTCGTCGCCGAACTCGATCTCGACCTTGACGCGATCTCCGGGAACCACGCGTGAGTGAGCCGGTCGATCACGCGCGTGTCGAGCCCGATCCGAGCGAGAACCCGGTGGGCTCGCTGGAGAGCCTCGATGGCCTCCTCGAGGAGGGACGGGTCGAGGAGCTCGCCGCGCTCGTCCTCGAGCTCGATCTGCACGCCTCCGATGTGGCGGATCTGATCGAGGACCTCGACGACGAGGCCCGGATCGCCTTCATTCGGGCGCTCCCCGCCGAAATGGCCTCCGAGGCGATCACCGAGATGGAGGAGGGTGAGGAGGCGGGGGATCTCCTGGCCGCGCTCGATCCGGCGCAGGGCGCCGAGCTGATCCAGGAGCTCGCCGACGACGACGCCGCCGACCTCATCCAGGAACTCGAGCCGCACGAGGCTGCGCGGATCCTCGCCGAGCTCCCGCAGGACGAAGCGGTGGAGCTGCGAGGCCTCCTCCTCTACGACGAGGAGACCGCCGGCGGGTTGATGACCACCGAGTTCCTCGCGATCTCGGGGCACCTCACCGCCGAGGAGGCGATCCGCGAGGTCCGGGTACGGGGGCGTGAGGTCGAGCACTTCTACAACGTCTTCGTCATCGACGAGAAGCACCGTCTTCTCGGGGTGGTTCCGCTCGACGATCTGATCATCGCCGACACCGAGGCGATCGTGGCGGATCTGGCCGTGGAGGTGCCCGCGACGGTGCGTCCCGACCTCGATCAGGAGGAGGTGGGTCGACTCCTCTCCCGCTACAACCTCGTCTCGATCCCGGTCCTCAATGAATTCGGCGTACTCCTCGGACGGATCACCTTCGACGATGTGATCGACGTCATCGAGCTCGAACAGACGGAGGATATCCTTCGTCTCGCAGGTGTCCCGGACGACGAGGAGGTCCGTGCGGAGTGGCACGGCGCCGTGCGCACGCGCCTCCCCTGGCTCGCGCTCAATCTGGTGACGATCGTGCTCACCTCCTCGGTCGTGCTCCTCTTCGACGAGACGCTGGCGCGCTACTGGTGGCTGGCCGCGCTGATGCCGATCATCGCGGGGATGGGAGGAAATTCCGGCACCCAGGCGCTCGCCGTCACGATCCGCCGAATCGCGATCGCCTCCTCCGAACTCGAACGCCGCTCCGATGCGGTCAGCAAGGAAGTCCTGATCGGGCTCATCAATGGCATCGTCCTCGGGGCGCTCGCTGCCCTCCTCGTTCTCCTCGCCTCCTTCACGCTCCCCGATGTGCCGCGTCTCCTCTCGCTCGTCGTCCTCATCGCGCTCTGGGGCAATATCGTCGTGGCCGGTACCCTCGGGGCGCTCGTTCCGACGGTGCTCGATCGCATCGATGTCGACCCGGCGGTGGCTTCCTCCGTCTTCCTCACGACGACGACCGACCTGGTGGGCTTCATCCTCCTCCTCGGTCTCGCCTCCGCCGTTCTTCTCTAGCTCCCATGAAGCGCGCGCTCCGATCCTGGCGAGTCCTGGCGGTCCTCACCCCCTTCGTGATCGCCTTCCTGCGCGACCGCCGTCGCTTCATCGTGCTCGGGGTGCCGCTCCGACGCACCCCGGAGCATCATCAACGCCGGGCGGAGCGGCTCGCCGAAAGCCTGGCGCGTCTCGGGCCCACCTTCATCAAGCTCGCCCAGCTCCTCTCGGCGCGCGCCGACATCTTCCCCGAGCCCTACCTCTCGGCGATCGGCACGCTCCAGGACCGCGTTCCACCCGCTGACGGAGCGAGCATCCTCGCCACGCTCGAGAGGGAGCTCGGCCGGAGCGTCGAGGAGGTCTTCGAGGAGTTCGACCGCGAGCCGGTCGCCGCGGCCTCGCTCGGTCAGGTCCATCGGGCGGTGTGGGAGGGGCGCGAGGTGGTGGTGAAGGTGCTTCGCCCCGGGGTGGAAGAGGTCGTCGCACTCGACCTCGATATCTCCTTCCGGATCCTCTTCTGGCTCAACATCCTCTTCCCGAACCACCATGTGCACGCCCTGACCGAGGTGGTGCGCGAGTTCAGCGCGAAGGTCCGCGAGGAGATGGACTTCCGGCGGGAGGCGGAGCACATGGCCCGCTTCCGTCGCAGCTTCTCGAGCGACCGCAGCGTTCGGGTGCCCGAGGTCCATGACGAACTGACGCGTCGACGCGTGCTCGTCATGGAATACTGCCGGGGCACGAAGATCGACGCGCTGCACGATCACTTCGCCTCGGGCCGCCTCTCCTTCGAGGAGGTGATGGGTTCGCTCACCTCGCTCTACCTGAGGATGATGATGGTCGACGGCTTTCTGCACGCCGATCCCCACCCCGGCAACATCCTCGTGAAAGACGACGGCCAGATCATCCTCCTCGACTGGGGGATGGTGGTGGAAGTGCCGCGCTACACCCGCGAGACGGTACTCAACGTCGCCCTCGCCGTGGGGCGGGAAGATCTCGACGGGATCATCAACGGGATGTATCGCCTCGGGATGATCTCACCCGATGTGTCACGCGGAGAGATCCGCGAGGCGGCGATGGAGATCCTGAAGGTCATCGAGCGGGCGCAGACCACGAGCGCCGAACGCGTGCAGGAGATCGTGCAGCAGCTCTTCGACACCTTCTACACCTGGCCGCTCATCCTGCCGAAGGAGCTCGTCTACTTCTTTCGGGCGGCCGCACTCCTCGAAGGGATCGGTTTCCGGTACGACAGGAGCTTCAACGGACTGCACTTCATCCGCTCGGTCATCCGTCGTCACCGCCGTGAGATCATGCGGACGACCGGTCAGGAAGCGACGCAGCTCGCGAAGAACATCTTCGACGAGGCCTCGGCCACACTGCGCTCGGTGCGCGACCTCGTGGGACGCGCCGAACGCGAGGAGCTGCGGGTGCGTGTGCACCCGGCCGACGCGCGAGGCCAGGAGCGATTCATCGCGCTGCAGGCACGGCGCATACTCCTCTCGATCTTCGCCACGGCGCTCGCGCTCATCACCTCGATCCTCTTCATCAGCGTCCGGAGCTGGTGGCTCCTCGGGGTCGGGATGGGTTTCAGTCTCCTGATGTTCGTCTTCGTCCTCTTCATCCCGACGCATCTCCTCGAAAACCCACTTCGCCATGCGCGCGGCGTGCGGTCCGGAGAGTGGCGATGACCGCGCCTCCCGAGGGAGACGGTCGTGCGGATCGGTGTCCACGATGTCGCTGCGTCTGATCGAAGTTTCGCTTCGGGGGACGCCCGTCGAGGTCGACGACCTGGCGCGGGATTTCCATGTCGTCGATGCGTGGGGGGTGGATACCACCAATGGGGGATCGTCGCTTCGCCTCCTCGTCGAGGCTGAGCGGACCGAGGCGCTCATCGACACCCTCCGAGACCGCTTTTCCGGCTCCGATCTGCGGATCGTGGTGCTCACCGTCGAGGCCACGGTACCGAAGGTCGAGGAAGAGATCCCGGAAGAGGAAACGGACGACGCGACACCCGGGCGAATCAGCCGCGAGGAACTCCACGACGATGTGGCGCATGCCGCGCGCCTGACTCCCGTCTTCGTCGCGATGGTCGTCCTCTCGACCGTCGTCGCGGCGGTCGGGCTGGTGCGCGACGACGTCGCGATCGTGATCGGCGCGATGGTCATCGCGCCCCTCCTCGGTCCCAATATGGCGCTCGCCTTCGCCGCCACGCTCGGTGACACCGGGCTGGCTCGTACCGCGCTGCGCACGATCGCGGTCGGGGTGGGGACGGCCGGGGTGTGCGCGATCGCCTTCGGGATGCTCTTCACGATCGACCCGAGCGTGCCCGGGATTGCCGACCGCACCCAGGCGGGGCTCGGCGATATCGCGCTCGGCTTCGCAGCCGGAGCCGCCGGGACGCTCGCCGTCACCGGGGGGCTCCCCTCGGCGGTCGTCGGGGTGATGGTCGCAGTCGCGCTCCTTCCACCGCTCGTCGTCGCCGGACTCCTGACCGGTGCGGGCTACCCCGAAGGCGCCACGGGCGCGCTCCTCCTCGTCGGCACCAATGTGGCGTGCATCAACCTCGCGGCAGTCGGCACCTTCCTGATCCAGCGTGTCCGGCCGCGGAGCTGGTGGGAGGCGGATCGGGCACGTGACGCGATCCGGATCGCCGTCATCTCGTGGGTCGCGCTCCTCCTCCTCCTCCTCGCGACGATCCTCTTCGGCGAGATCGGCCTCGAGCTCAGTTGAAGCGGAGGCGGCCGGCTATCGTGTTCGAAGGAGGAGGGGACGTAGCTCGGAGGGCTTGAGTTGGAGCGCGACGCCCGCGTCAGGATCCCGGTCCGGTGAGATGTGGAGCGGGACTCCGGTCGGAACGCTGCAGAAGATCGCGACGCCATCACGTGTCCGGGTTTCGCGCTCGAGGCTGCCCGACGCACTCGTGAGCACGACCGTCATCCCGTCCTCGACGGGGCGATCCGCGCTGTCCCGGAGGATGACACGCACGACGCCCAGAGCCGGGTCCACCCGCATCCCGCGGCAGAGGTGATCGATCGCGTGAGCGAGCTCGGGTCCGGGCACCTCGACGATCTCCTCCTCTCCCGCCTCGATCGTCACCTCGACACTGCTGAAGGCGAGGTCGAGCGCGTCGATCACCGGATCCCACCAGGTCACGCGGTACGTGCCGGGCGAGATGTCGGTGAAGGTGAAGCGTCCGGCCGAATCGGTGCGGGCCTCGTGATGACTCCCCGAGAGCCGCACCGCCACACCCTCGGTCGCGATCTCGAGGTCGGCCGGTACGATCCGTCCCGAGACCGTCCCGCCCGGCGCCGCAGAGAGGACACTCTCCGGGACGCTCTCACCTCGGGTCGAGTCGGGCGCTTCGTCGGGGAGTGCGGTGACATCGATCACGTACCCCCCGACCTCGCGCACCGACTCCGCTCTGAGGGCGCCGCTCTCGCGACGGAGGTTCGGCATGTGGAGGAGCCACTGCCGCACGATCCAGATCCCGTTGCGCAGCTGCTCGAAGCGGGCGCGTCCCCCCGCCAGTTGCCCGATCTCCGGGCCGGGGAGCCCCACATACGAATACTCCATCTCCCGCAGCGCGCCCGAGGCGCGATCGATCCAGAGTACGCCCCGCACCTCGACGATCCGTCGATCGAAGAGCGCCTCGTACAGCGCGCCCGCCTCGTCGGGACGCTCGTCGCGACGATCCGGAGTCGGATCGAAGCCGATCCCCACGACTTCCGGATCGTCTCCTTCGACCACGCGGAAGCAGTGCGTCTCGATGAAGTGATCCGAGACGATCACCTCGGGATCGGGCATGTACCACAAGAGCCCCCCACCGCGGTCCGGCTCGACGTATCCCTGGTCGTCGAGCGTTTCGATCGGCATCGCCACGAAGGCGCCGGCTTCGCGTGACCGAGCCACTCTCTCGGCGAGGATCCCATGGGTATCCAGCGTGAGGTCGCGCTCGAACCGATGGTTGTCGAAGCGGAGCCTGTCCTCCCCCTGGGCGAGGAGAGCGACATCGAGAGCTCCGGTGACCAGCTCCCAGAGCCGGATCGTCTCCGGTCCGACCCCCGGACCGTCGGCGCACACCGGCCCGGCCGTCGCCACCACACCCTCGAGTCGGACGGGCGCGGTCTCGAGCGCCACGTCGAATCGTTCCGCGCCGGTGACCGCCATCGGGCCGAAGCTCACTTCCGCATAGCCGAGCCGGCGGAGACGGAGGCGGAATTCCCCCGGGCCCTCGAGGCCGATGCGATAGCGACCGTCCACCTCGGTGAGCGCGGCACCGACCCGCATCGAATCGGCGTCGAGAAGTTCGACGAACACGGCCGGTACGGGCGCACCCGAACCGGCATCGGTGACCTGGCCGGTGAGCACCTGGGCAGCGGCGACCCCCGGCACCACCAGGAGGAGGAGCGCAGCGAAGAAAAAACTCCGTCCTCTGATCATC
This sequence comes from Longimicrobiales bacterium, assembly GCA_032250675.1. Classification (GTDB taxonomy): domain Bacteria; phylum Gemmatimonadota; class Gemmatimonadetes; order Longimicrobiales; family Gaopeijiaceae; genus Gaopeijia. Next base: position 38,970 of record JAVVEY010000010.1, read on the forward strand.
GTACGCTCCGGGTCATCGCGCTTCGGCGCCATCGGTCCTCCACGACGGATCAGGGAGTGTGGGGCACACCCCGCATGGTACGAACGGGTTCGTACAAATTTCTGTGCGTGTCGAGGGGAGGACAAGTCCCCGAGCGGGGGAGGCCCTCGCCGATGCCAGGGCATCGCCTTCGGAACTCCGCCTTGCCTGAGACTCGCACGCCCCCTTCGCGGGGGCCACCGTACGTCTTCAACACCCTTCTCGAGTCGGTGACGCCTTCCGTCGATCCCGATGAGAGCCTAGCCTACTACGGACCCGCTGAAGGGTCCCGCCGGAGGCGTGCTCCCCCACCGACTCCCCTCACCCTCTCGATCCCGATGATCCGTCGCTTCCTCTCCGTCGTTCTCCTGAGTCTCGGCACCGCGCTCGCCGCGGAGGCCCAGCCCGCCGACCTCGTCCTCCTCCACGGTCTCGTCCGCACCGCCAATGCCGCGCAGCCGGTCGCTCAGGCGGTCGCGGTGACCGACGGGCGGATCTCCTTCGTGGGGAGCGCCGCCGAAGCCGCGCGCCTCGTGGGCGAGGGTACGAGCGTCGTCGACCTCGACGGCCGCGTCGTGATGCCCGGGTTGATCGACAGCCACGGGCACGTGGGCGACCTCGGGGATTTCCTCCGCAACGTCGACCTCTTCGGTACCGAGTCGGAGGCCGAGGTCGTGGAACGGATGGTGGAGCGGGGGCGAGCCGCGGTGGGTGAGGGGTGGCTCCTCGGGCGCGGGTGGGACCAGAACGAGTGGGGAAACACCGCCTTCCCGACGAAGGGAGCGCTCAGCGCGGCGATCCCGTCTCGCCCCGTCTCGCTCGAGCGCGTCGACGGACACGCCCTCTGGGTCAACCAGGCGGCACTCGACGCAGCCGGGATCGACCGCGGTACTCCCGACCCCGCGGGGGGACGGATCGTCCGCGACGCCTCGGGCGAGGCCACCGGGATCCTCGTCGACAACGCGATGTCACTCGTCCTCGACGTCATGCCCCCGCTCACCCCGGAGGAGATGCGCGAAGGCGTGCGCCTGGCCCAGAGTGAGCTCAATCGGCTGGGGATCACGGCGGCGGTGGACGCCGGCGCCACGCAGGAGGAGATCGCCGTGATGGAGGAGATGGCGCGGCGGGGCGAGCTGACCTTCCGGAACTTCGTGATGGTGCTCGGCGCGGACCGCCCTTCCCTCGAGACGTGGCTCGCGCGAGGCCCCACGGGGTGGATCGACGCGCGCCAGACGATGCGCGTCGACGCCGTGAAGATCTCGGCGGACGGCGCGCTCGGGTCGCGCGGGGCCGCGCTCCTCGAGGACTACGCCGACGAGCCGGGGAATGCCGGACTCCTCCTCCTCGACCCCGACACACTGCGCACGATCGCCGACCGGGTGGCGGAGGCGGGCTTCCAGCTCAATGTGCACGCCATCGGAGACCGGGCGAACCGCATCGTGCTCGACGTCTTCGAAGAGACGCTCGCGCGCCACGGGCTCGTCGATCACCGCTGGCGGGTGGAGCACGCCCAGATCGTCGCGCGGCAGGATCTCCCGCGCTTCGCCGAGCTCGGCGTGATCCCCGCGATGCAGGCGATCCACCAGTCGTCGGACATGGCGTGGGTGCCGAACCGGATCGGCTACTCCCGCTCGCTCGGGGCGTATTCGTGGCGCACCCTGATGGACAGCGGCGTGATCGTCCCCGGGGGATCGGACTTCCCCGTCGAATCGGCCGATCCGCGCCGCTCGCTCTACGCTGCCGTCACGCGTCAGAATGACGACGGATGGCCAGCCGGTGGATGGTTCCCGGCGGAACGCATGACGCGCGAGGAGTCGCTCCTCTCGATGACGCTCTGGGGCGCGTACGCGAGCTTCGCCGAGGACGAGGTCGGCTCGATCGAGGTCGGCAAGTGGGCCGATCTGGTGATCGTGGGTGACGACTACCTCACGATGCCCATCAACGAGATCCTCGACCTCCCGATCCTCGCCACGATCGTCGGGGGTGAGGTCGTCTACGCGGATGCCGCGGGACCGATCGGCGTACGCTTCGAGCGGACCCGCATGAACGGAATGCGGCGGTGAGCGTGGGGATCGACACGCGCCACGTCCCCCTCCTGGAGCGCTTCCGTGAGGGGAAGCGCGCGGGACTCGCGCGTGCCATCACCGTGGTCGAGAACGAGCAGACCGGCTTTGAGGCCTTCCTGCACGAGGTGCTCGCGGCGGGGCCGCGCGCCGCGCGCGTGGGGGTGACCGGCCCCCCCGGGGCGGGGAAGTCGTCGCTCGTCTCGATGCTCGCAGGCGGGTACCGCGCGGCCGACGAGGAGGTCGGGGTCGTGGCCGTCGATCCCACCTCCCCCTTCTCGGGAGGCGCGCTCCTCGGCGACCGGATCCGCATGAACGACCTTGCCACCGACCCGGGGATCTTCATCCGCTCGATGGCCACACGCGGCTCCCTCGGCGGGCTCGCCACGACCTCCCGGGAGGTCATCGACCTCATGGACGCCTTCGGGATTCCGCGCATCCTGATCGAGACGGTCGGGGTCGGCCAGACCGAGCTCGATGTGACGGGCGCGGCCGACACGGTGCTCGTCGTCCTCGTGCCCGAGTCGGGCGACGGTGTGCAGGCGATGAAGGCCGGGCTGATGGAGATCGCCGACATCTTCGTGGTGAACAAGGCGGACCGCCCCGGCGCCGACCGCCTCCTGAAGGAACTCCGGATGGCGGTCCATCTGCGCTCCGGCGACGGGGGCGACACACCGGGCCCCGGCGACATCCCTGCACACCACGGCGTCGACATGGGTGCCGCGGTGAAGCGCCGCAACGCCGAGCGGGGCGCGAAGCCGGAGCCCCGGCGGTGGGAGGCTCCCGAGGGGTGGACGATCCCGGTGCTCAAGACGGTGGCGCAGACGGGCGAAGGGGTGTCGGAGGTATCCGAGGCGATCGCGCGGCACCGGGAGCACCTCGTTTCGAGCGGCGAGCTCCAGACGCGACGGCGCGCCCGTCTCGAGCGCCGGATACGCGATGTGGTGGAGCGCCGCCTCCGACGCCGCGTCGCGCGCGTGATCGCGGGCGACGCGCTCGATCGGAGCATGGCGGAGATCGTGGAGGGGAGCGCCACCCCGTACTCGGTCGCCGATGCATTCATTCGTGAAATTCTGGAAGAGGAAGTGGGGGGATGAGGGGACGGATCTTCGTGGG
>JAVVEY010000011.1:0-42115 GCA_032250675.1 Longimicrobiales bacterium
AGCCTCACTCGTCGAGCACGGTGCCCGACTTGACGGCCACGCGCACCTTCCGGCGGGTCGAGGCGGAGGTCATCGAACGCACCTTTCCGAAGATGGGGCGCTCGGGCCACCCCCGATCGTAGCGCCCGAAGACCCACATGATCCCGCTGTATGAGTTGGGATCACGTCCATCGATGGCCCAGCGATTGTTGAGTTGAATCATGATCTCGAGCGCCTCTCTCGGGGTATCGGACCACTCGAGGATCTTCTTGCCCCAGAGCATGCGCAGATAGGTGTGGATCGTCCCTTCGGTCCGCAGTTCGCGCTGTGCGGCATTCCAGAGTTCGTCGTGCGTTGCAGCCGCTTCGAATTCCGCGAGTGTGTAACGATGGGGTCGCGGATCGGCTTCGTGTTCCATCAGGGTGGTACGCGCCCAGTCGGGAAGCGACTCCCACCGTCCGGGGTCGCCTTCGCGTGCGGCGTAGTTGAATCCGAGCTCTCGCCATGTGATCAACTGGTCGAGAAAGGCTTCCGCCCCGGGAGAGAGCCCCCACCAACCCTCACGTCGTCCGGTGGGGCGGTTCCCGAGACGCGTGGGTCTCCACCCGTCTGCCTCAGTCACGCGATGCAGGATCTCCCACGACGAGATGTGGCCCCAGTGAAGATATGGAGAGAGCCGGCTGCCCGACTCCTCGTCGGGGTCATTGCGTCCTTCGTGGTAGCGGGGCAGTCGGGCCGAGAGGAAGCGATCGAGACGCCTTCGGGCCGCCGCGGTTCCCCCGGAGAAGCGGAGCGCGGGCACCTCGGGGTCGAGGTCGAGGCGGGACAGCCCGGCGCGATCTGCGTCGAGGAGCGCATCCGCGGGAGCCCATTCGCCTCTCGGGGGCTCCGAGAACCCCTCGAAGGGGACGAGTGAGGCGAAGTCGGGGAGGGGGTCGGGACTCTCACCGAGGATCCCGGGGAGCACCGCCTGGAGGTGGCGCCGGAAAGACGCCGCGGTCGTGAAGGTCCGGTTGGCGTGATGTACCGGGTAGATCCCGTTCCCGTCGATCGCCTCGAGGCGACAGTCGAGCGTTCGTCCCGCTGCCTCGAGCATGCGCGGAAAGAAGAACCAGGGCGCGTCGTCGGTGACGACCACGGCGGCGTCGCGCGCGAGATGGGCGAGGAGGCCCTTTCCCGCACCCGGGCGCGGCTCGACCCACGGGAGGTAGCCGACCGGGGAGGCATCGAGCGCCTCCCGGTGTTCCCGCATGCCGTCGATCGCGAAGGCATGGTGCCGGAGGCTCGCCTGGGGGTAGTCGAGGCGCAGGGGCTCGAAGATCACCAGGGGAAGCCTGGAGCTTCGCGCGCACTCGATGGCGCGATCGAGCGCCGGATTCCACGAGAGGCGCCGAAAGGCAGTCATCCAGTAGAGGATGTAGCGGGCCCCGCTCCTCCTCGGCATCTCGTTGATGACGCGAAGCCGGGCCGGCGAAGAGGAGCGATGCATGGCCCCGGATACCCGTGAAGGAGGAGGGCGTTCAGCTGCAGATGATCCCTTCAGTTGTCCTCTGGAAGGGTGTTGAAGACGTACGGTGGTCCCCGCGAAGGGGGCTTGCGAGTCTCAGGCAAGGCGGGGCTCCGAAGGCGATGCCGTGGCATCGGCGAGGGGCTCCAACGCCGCCATGAGGCCGCACCCCCCCTTTGCCCTTCGAGTCAGAGGGCGGCACGGGGCCATCTTCGTCGTTGGGACTCCTCGACGTAGCTACGGCCATGCCTTCGGAGGCCCGCCTTGAAGCGGACCCCGTGACGCTCCTGACGGGGACCGCCGCACGTCTTCAACACCCTTCCAGAGGAAGGATCGTGCCCAGCACCCGACGGAGCGCGTCCTCCACGCCATCTCCCTTCCGGATGACCGAGGAGGCCGAGTGCGCGAGAAAGCGTTGCTCCTCGGGTGTGAGGTCCTTCGCGGTCAGGACGACGACCGGCATCCCTTCGTAGTAGGGGTTCTCGCGGAGCCGTCGGAGGAAGGTGAAGCCGTCCATCTCCGGCATCATGAGATCGAGAAGGATCGCGTCGGGCGCCTCGTGATTCACGGCGTGCAGCGCCGCCTGCCCGTCCGCCACCGCGCTCACCACGACACCGGCGGATTCGAGATACTCGCGGAGGAGGGCACGCGTATCGTTGTCATCCTCGACGACGAGCACCCGTCCCCCCCCCTGCCTCCGCACGAGATTCCGCCAGAGAACCCGAAGCACATCCTCGCGCTCGATCGGTTTCGTGATCAGATCGACCGCGCCGAGCAGACGCCCGCGGTCATTCGTGGCCATCATGCTCACGACGACCACGGGGATCTCGCGCAGCTCCGGGTCCGCCTTCATCCGTCTCAGCATCTCCCACCCGTCAATCTCCGGCATGACGAGATCGAGCATGATGAGGTCGGGTCGTTTGCGACGCGCGATCGCGAGGCCTTCCCTCGCCCCGGCCGCCATCGAGACGGAGCACCCCAGCTCCGAGAGCGCATGCGCCAGGAGGAGGCGGGCGTCCTCCTCATCATCGATCACGAGGACGTCGAGGGCGGCTCCCCGTGCCGGACCGAGGTGACCCGTCACCGCCGCGCCACCGACGGTGACCGCAGCCGCCTCGAGGTCGCTCATCGACTCCTCGCCGGGCTCGTCCGTGCTGACCGGGCTCTCCCTTCCCGCCGCCTCGAGATCGAGGAGCGGATCGCGCTCCGTCGCCGGAATCGGCACGTCGTCCTCCGATCGGAGCCCGCTCCCCATGAGAATCGTGAAGATCGACCCCTTCCCGACTTCGGATTCCACGGTGAGATCGTATCCCAGAAGGAGGCAGATCGATCGGGAGATCGCGAGACCGAGGCCGGTTCCCCCGTAGCGCCGACCGGTGCTGCCGTCGGCCTGCTGGAAGGCCTCGAAGATCGCCTGGAGGCGATCTTCGGGAATCCCGATCCCGGTGTCCTCGACGGCGATCCCCGTCGGATGCCCTTCGCCGTCGAGTTCCACCCGGACGGTCACCCGTCCACCCTCCGAGAACTTCAGGGCGTTGCCGACGAGGTTGATGAGGACCTGTCGGAGCTTCGCGAGGTCGGTCTTCACGATCACCGGGTGGTCGGGAACGTCGCTCTCGAGCCGCACCTCCTTCTCGCGAGCCTGGCCTTCGAGCTGGAGGACGGTCTCGCGCCCGAGGAGCGCGAGGTCGACCGGCTCGAGTTCCAGATCCATCCGACCCGCCTCGATCTTGGCCAGATCGAGCACCTCGTTGATGAGCGCGAGGAGGTGACGGCCATTGACCAGGATCCGTTCCAGGAACCCGATCTCCTGCGCATCCAGATTCCCGCGCTTGTTCTTGAGGAGGAGATTCGCAAACCCGATGACCGAGTTGAGCGGCGTACGCAACTCGTGGCTCATGTTCGCGAGGAACTGGCTCTTGGCGCGGTTCGACGCCTCCGCCTCCTCCTTCGCCATGCGCAGCCCCTCTTCCGCCAGGATGCGGCGCGTTACATCACGCCCGAACATCACCGCACCCGAAACTCCCGCTTCCCCATGGATCGGCTGCCCGAAGATCTCGAAGACCCGGGGCTCGCCCCCGACGATATCCTCGCGCAGCTCGGTGAAGCGCTCGCCGGAGAGGGCGCGGTGGTGCAGCGCGCGATACCACTCCGCGTCGTCTTCACGAAACACCGCGTCGGGGCGATCTCCACGGTGGGGCTCCCGACCGGTCTGGGCCTCGAGCGCCAGCGCGAAGGCGGTGTTCATCGTGAGCAGCCGCTGTTCGCAGTCCACCGACCAGATCGCGTCGCCCGTCGATTCCACGACGGCTTCGAGGTTGGCCTGCGAGGAGGCGAGTTCCTCCTCCGCCCTCCGCTGGGCACTCACGTCGCGGAAGATCCCCTGGACGGAGACGACTTCACCGTCGGACACATACCGGGTGATGCTTCCCGAGCACCGCATGACCTCGCCGCCCGACGTGAGGACATCGATCTCGATGCGCGGAAGCTCCTCACCGCGAAGCACGCGGGAGAAGAGCGCATCCACCCGTTCATGCTCTCGGGCGGGGAGGAGATCGTGGAGCCGCAGTGACTCGACCTCCTCCTCGCTGTAGCCGAAGGCCGCCCGCCATGCCGGGTTCACGTAGATGAGACGCCCCTCGAGATCGGTGCTCTGGATGAGGTCGTGAGCCGAGTCGAGAAATCCCTGGAGCCGCTCTTCGGAGCGCTGCAGCACACGCTCCGCCTCGGCGCGCACCTCGACCTGTTCCTCGAGGGTGGCGTTGATCCGTCGAATCGTGGCGAGCGCCTTCTGCTCGCGGTGCGAGGTCGTGTAGACGCTCGAGATGACCCCGATCAGGAGGGCGAGGTACGAGGTGAGCTTGAGGAGGTGCGCCGAGCTGTGGAGCGCGTCTCCCGGGATCGAAGAGAATCCCATGAAGACGAGGTGTGTCAGCGCCGCGATCACGAGCGAGACGATGAACCAGTGCTCGAAGGCGTCGATCCTCCAGCGTCCTCGACGGAGGTACCCGAGCGCGGCCGCCGCGAAGAGCACACCCGGGAGGAGTTCCTGCGGGCGCGGGTAGAACCACCCCGCCCGGATCGCGCTCGTGTCCTGCAGCTGCACGAGTGCGAAGAATGCGAGGGTGATCAGGGTGAGTCCCGCCGCGAGCCCGATGACACTCCTCGCACTGACCCGGCTCGCGCCGGTGCGGTCGTCTTCGCTGAAGGTGAGGAAGGAGACGGAGAGGAAGAGCGCCAGGAAGACGCGGGACTGGAGCCACGACCACGCTGCCGCGTCGAGCGAGTCCCGGGGATCAAGCCCGAGGAGTTCGGGGGAGGAGAGGAAGGCGTGCATCGCGTCGAGCACGCCGGTCGCGACGAAGCCACACCCGATGAAGAGGTAGGTCCGCTGCCTCCATGTGAAGTACCGGACGAAGGCCAGCACGCCCAGGATCAGGGCGAGTGTAACCGCGACCGATTCGGTCGTGAGATGCAGGAAGGGAGCCCACGCGAGTCGCCGCTCACCGCGGACGATGAAGGCTCCCAGCGGGAGGAGGACGAGGAGGACCCAGTAGAGGGTCGTACGCGCCGGTGAACCGCCGGTGGCCCACGGCTCATCCCCTGCGCGATCCGAGGGAGGGACGACCGCCGGGCGCGGTCCGGAACTCCGCTCGCCGGCGTCGAGACCCTCGCGGTCGGGGCCGTCGGTCTGACCCGGGCCTTCGCTCAGGCCGTCGTCTCGAGCCACCGTTCGATGGCGCCGAAGAGGACGTCCTCATCCACGATGGGCTTCGTCACATAGTCGTTGAAGCCGGCCGCGAGGTACTTCTCGCGATCGCCTGTCATCGCATGTGCGGTGAGGGCGATCACGGGCGTATCCTTCAGGATCTCGCTGCTCCGAATCCAGTCGAGCACCTCGGTTCCATCCATCTCGGGGAGCGAGATGTCGAGGAGGATGAGGTCGGGATCGTCGGATTCGAGGCCCGCGACGGCGTCCCTCCCCGTCTCGTACTCCGAGATCTCGTAGGTATCGCTCAGGAGCGCTTCGACGAGCATGCGGTTGTCAGGGTTGTCTTCGACGACGGCGATTCTGTGCATCACTCCTCACTCTCCGGAACGAGCGTACGGATTTCTCTCTCAGCGTCGGCGATCTCTCTCGCGAGGAGATCGCGGAGGGTACGTACCGCGTCGATATCCCCCGACGCGGCGGCATCTTCGATGAGGGCCGACTGGGCGCTCACCCGCATCGCCCCGACATTCGCGGCACTCGACTTGAGCGAGTGCGCCGCCATCTCCGCGACGCGCATCTCGCCCTCACCGGAGAGCCCGGCGTCGATCTGCTCGAGGCGCGACCGCGCGTTCTCGATGTAGAGCCGGACCATCTGGTCCACCAGGTTGTCGCCTCCCCACTCCCGGAGCCGGTCGAGGGCGGCAGCGTCCACCACGGGTTTGTCATGCATCTCTGAGTCTACCCTGCCCGACGGGAGCGGGCAATCGCCGAGTGTCGCGCGATATCACCCGACCGTGAGGGCCTCGCGGATCGAGGCGATCCCCGCCCGCGCTCCATCGCGATGCCCGAAGACCGCCGAGCCCGCCACCAGCACATCGGCGCCGGCCTCGACGAGCGCCTTCGCATTCGTCTCCCCCACCCCACCGTCCACCTCGATCAGCGCGCTCGACGCGACCTCATCGAGGAGCGTGCGCACGTCCCTGACCTTCTCGAGGGAGTGGGGGATGAAGGCCTGGCCTCCGAAGCCCGGGTTGACCGACATGATGAGGACGAGGTCGAGCACCTCCACGACGTCCGCGAGCGCTCCCACGGGGGTCCCGGGGTTGAGCGCCACGCCCGCCTTCGCTCCTGCGGCTCGAACCGCCTGCAGGCATCGATGCAGATGGGGACAGGCTTCCGCGTGGAGGGTCACCACGTCGGCACCCGCCTCCACGAAGGCCTCGATGTAGTGGTGCGGGTCTTCGATCATGAGATGGACATCGAGCGGGAGCGAGGTGGCCCGCCGTGTGGCGGCCGTGATCGCCGGTCCCATCGTGATATTCGGAACGAAGTGCCCATCCATCACATCGACGTGGATCCAGTCGGCACCTCCCGCCTCGGCGCTCTCCACCTCCTCGGCGAGTCGACCGAAGTCGGCGGAGAGAATCGAGGGGGCGATGAGGGGGATCATGCGTCTCCCCGGACGCGGACCGTCGTGCCCCCGGGAGACGCGACGAAAACCTCGTCCGCAACCCCGAGAAAGAGCCCCGACTCCACCACGCCGGCGCGCGCCTGGAGGAAGCGATCCACCTCATCCGGAGCATGAAGTCCGTCATCGAAGTGTATGTCGAGGATGAAGTTGCCGTTGTCCGTCATGTACGGATCCCCCCCCGTCTTGCGCAACTCCGCCCGTCCACCGAGTTCGGCGAGGGGGCCGAGGTGCGCGTCCCACGCGAAGGGAACGACCTCGACCGGAAGCGGGGCTCGGGTGCAGAGTCGAGAGACCTCCTTCGATTGGTCCGCGATCACGATGAATCGATCCGCCGCCTGCACGATCATCTTCTCCCGCAGGAGCGCACCTCCGAGACCCTTCACGAGATCCAGCGCGGGGTCGACCTCGTCGGCCCCGTCGATCGCGAGATCGAGCCGGCCGAGCTCCGCGAGTGGAGACGTCGGGATCCCGCGTCGCCGTGCGTGCTCGGCGGTACGTTCCGAGGTGGCGACCCCGGCCACCTTCGCCACCGCACCATCCTCGAGGGCATCGCCCAGGAGATCGAGGAAGTGCGCCATCGTACTCCCCGTACCGAGCCCCAGACGCATCCCGGACTCGACCCGGGTGAGCGCTTCGGCCGCGGCGCGTCGCTTCAGCGCGTCCGCGTCGGGAGGCGATCGGTCGGTCACGTCACGCGGGGAAGTTCGAGAGGACCTCGGTCTTCACGCGCTGCGTCATCTCGAGCGCCTCGTCCATCGGGCGCTGCCACATGTTGCGGCCGAAGATGAGCCCCACCGCGCCCGCATTCATGCTCGTCCGTGCCTTCTCGAGGAGGTCGGCGTCGGAGAGTTTGCTTCCGCCGCTGAAGAGGACGAGGCACCGCCCCGCCGAGGCGACCACCCGTCGGGCCCCCTCCGCGTAGTCGAACTCGACCCCGGCGTACGCCTTGGGCTGCTCGGGGTCCTTGGGGCCGTGGGTCGGGATATTGAGCTTGACGATGTCGGCACCCACCTCGAGGGCGACGCGGGCCGCGTAATCCACGGCGTAGAGGGAATCCCGTCCCCCCTTCTCCTCGATCGCGCGCCCCCGCGGGTAGGACCAGATGATGAGGGGCATCGCATAGCGATCGCACGCACTTCGCACCCGCTCCAGTTGACGGATGTCCTCATCCTGCCGCGGCGATCCCACGTAGAGGGTGTAGCCGACCGCATCCGCGCCGAGCGCCACCGCGTCCTCGACCGAGGCGGTCATCGTCGAGAAGGCCTCGTCGTCGGAGGGGATATTCGTCTTGCCGTTGAGCTTGAGGATCAACGGAACCTCTCCGGCGAACTCGTCCATGTACCGTCGTGCCAGGCCGTAGTGGCAGGCGATCCCGTTGTACCTTCCCTCGACGGCGAGCTGCCACTGGAAGCGCGGATCGGCCGACTCGGGGTTCGGGAAGAAGTCGATCGGCCCGTGTTCGAGCCCCTGATCGATCGGGAGGATCATGAGGGTGCCGTTTCGCAGCCCGGAGCCGTAGAGGAGACGCTGCAGGCGCGCCTTCTTTCCGAGGCTGAGGCCGAGGTCGTCGAGGGCCGGGCGACGTGGGGAGCCAGCGTCCATCGATGGGTCTCCGGAACGGTGCGTACGTTGACGGTCGCGGGGGTCTCGGAATCAGGACATCTTTCGACGCTCGAAGCCCGCGTCCGCGATGCCCGCGCAGAGCCCCGCAAGGTACCGAGCGGAGGAATCGACGTCCACCCTGCGGGTGCCGGGTGGTTGACGTGGACGCGACTCCGCGACATCCGTTCGTGTTCCCGGTCCGGCACGGTGGTGCCACGCCGCGCATCGGGGTTCACCCCATTTCGCCACGAGGCATGCATGATCATCGTCACCCGCGCGGGCGCAACCCGTGAGGAAATCGATCATATTCGCGAGCGCGTCGAGTCGCTCGGACTCCGGACCCATCTTTCGCAGGGCGAGGAGCGCGCCGTCATCGGGTGTATCGGCGACGAGCGGGTTCTGCACGGCGTGCCGCTCCTCTCCTTTCCGGGGGTCGAGGCGGTCCACGAAGTGCTCCGCCCCTACAAGCTCGCCTCGCGTGCCTTCGCCGCGGAGCCAACGCGGATTCCCTTCGGGGCGACCGAGATCGGCGGTGAAGAGTTCGTCGTCATCGCCGGTCCGTGCTCGGTGGAGGGGGCGGAGATGCTCGAGACCACCGCCCGGGAGGTCACGACGCTCGGCGCGCGGGGCCTCCGCGGAGGCGCGTTCAAACCCCGGTCCTCACCCTACTCCTTCCAGGGGCTCGGGGAGGAGGGGCTGCAGATCCTGGCCGCAGCGCGCGAGTCGACGGGGCTCCCGATCGTGACCGAGGTGATGGACACACGGCAGGTCGAGCTCGTGGCCGGGTACGCCGACGTCCTGCAGATCGGGGCGCGCAACATGCAGAACTTCGCGCTCCTCACCGAGGTCGGACGGACACGGCGGGCCGTACTCCTCAAACGCGGGATGAGTGCCACGATCAAGGATCTCCTCCTCGCAGCCGAATACATCATGAACCAGGGGAACAGCGATGTGATCCTCTGCGAGCGCGGAATCCGGACCTTCGAGACGGCCACCCGCAACACCTTCGATCTCTCCGCGATCCCGGTACTCAAGCGCGAAACCCACCTCCCGGTGGTCGCCGATCCGAGCCACGCGGGGGGGATGCGCGACCTCGTCGCGCCGCTCTCCTACGCGGCCCTCGCCGCAGGCGCCGACGGCCTCATCATCGAGGTGCACCCCGAGCCGGAGTGCGCCACCTCGGATGGGGAGCAGTCGCTCGACTTCACCGAATTCGCAGCGCTCATGAAGGGGCTCCGCCCCTTCGCCGCCGCCGCCGGGCGGACGGTCGCGCCCCTCCCCTGACGACCGACGTCGGCGGCGATCCCGGAGTCGCGACGGACGACCGATGTCGTCGGCTATCCCGGAGTCACGACGCCGGAGAGGATCGACCGCGCCTTCTCGATCTGGGCGAGGACCGCGCGACGGCTCGTGCCCCCCGCCACATCGCGTGACTCGACCGACGCCGTCATGTTGAAGACATCGCGGAGGTCGGGCTCGAAGCGGGGATGAGCCGACCGGAAGTCGTCATCGCCGAGTTCCTCGAGGGTGCACCCCTCCTCCTCGGTGCGGCGGACGAGGACCCCGACCGCCTCGTGCGCGTCCCGGAAGGGAACGCCTCTCCGGACGAGGTAGTCGGCGAGGTCGGTGGCGAGGAGTTCCTCGGCGAGCGCGTCGTGCATCCGGTCGGGTCGGAGTTGGGCGGTCTCGACCGCACCCGTCACGGCCGGAAGGACGATGCGGAGTGAATCGAGCGCCTCGAAGAGGTGGTACTTGTCTTCCTGAAGGTCCCGGTTGTATCCGGTGGGGAGGCCCTTGAGGAGCGCGAGCGCCCCATTGAGCGATCCGATCAGGCGCCCCGTCCGCCCGCGGGTGAGTTCGGCGATATCGGGGTTTCGCTTCTGTGGCATGAGGCTCGACCCGGTCGAGAAGCCGTCGGAGAGCCGGATGAAGCCGAACTCGCGGGACGAGAAGAGGACGAGATCCTCGGCGAAACGCGAGAGGTGCACGCCGAGGAGTGCGGTGGCGGAGAGGAGTTCCACGACCCAGTCGCGGTCGCTGATCGCGTCGAGGGAGTTCTCGCTGATCGACTCGAACCCCAGCTCTGCGGCGATCGCCGCGCGGTCGATCGGGAAGGGACACCCCGCCACGGCCCCCGAACCCAGCGGGAGGGTCCCGATCGAGCGCTGCACGCCCCGCAGGCGGGCGCGGTCCCGTTCGAGCGGCCAGAGATGGGAGAGCACCCAGTGCGCCGCGCGGATCGGCTGACCCGGTTGGAGGTGGGTGTATCCGGGCATGATCATCTCGATCCCCGACTCGGCGAGACCGAGGAGCGCCACCTCGTGGCGGACGATCAGCCCGTCGAGGTGGGACACCTCATCGCGAGCCCAGAGGCGGAGGTCGGTGGCGACCTGGTCGTTCCGCGAACGCCCGGTATGGAGTCGTCGCGCGCCTTCACCCACCTCCTCGCCGAGGAGCCGCTCCACGAGGGCGTGGATGTCCTCGTCCGGGGCGTCGGCCGGGACCCCCCCCGAGGCGAGGCGTTCCCGCACGCGCTCGAGTCCGCGGACGAGGTGTTCGGCGTCCTCATCGGGGAGCACGCCGGAACGCCCGAGCGCTCGCGCCCACGCGATCGACCCCTCGATATCGTGGCGCCAGAGACGGTGATCCCGATCGAGGCTGAGGTTGAGGGGGATCATTCGAGGGTCCATCGATCCCTCGAAGCGTCCGCCCCAGAGAGAGCCCCGATCGGCTGTGGTCATGGGAGTGTGCGTTGGGTGAAGGAAGGAAGGCGCGTGTCCATCGCCTCGATTGTCACGCCCGGGGTGAGTTTCGTCCACCGTGCGCCCGGAGCGGTGTCGAAGTGTCAGGGGAGGAGGGACACCTCCGCAACGTCCGGGCAGGTCTCGCCGTATCTCGACCGGCGTCCGCTGGCGCGAAGGCGCCCGTTGGGTGAGGTTGGCGGCATGTGCAGACTCGCCGCATGGTTCGGCCCTCCCCTCCCCCTCGATCGCCTCGTCTTCGAGGGTCCGCGCTCGCTTGCGACGCAGGCGTGGGCCCCGCGTGAACTCCTCTCGGGCTCGGTCAATGCGGATGGGTGGGGGGTGGCGTGGTGGACGGGCGAGGCGGAGCGTCCCGTGCGAATCGCGCGACCCGAACCGATCTGGTACGATCCGGATCTTCCGACGCTCCTCGGCTCACTCGCATCCGGGAGCGCGCTCGCGGTCCTCCGGAATGCGACGCCGGGGCTCCCCGTCGACCGGAGCGGACTCCTCCCCCTCGTGCGGGACCGGTGGAGTTTCGCTCTCAATGGGTATCTTCCCGCCTTCCGAGCCCGGCACATGCGAAAGCTGCGGGAGCTCCTCCCGGACGCACTCTACGCGCGCCTGGAGGGGGTCTCCGATGCCGAGACCCTCTTCCACCTCGCGCTCGCGCGCATCGCCTCCGGGGCATCTCCACGTGACGCGCTCCTCTCGGTGTGCGATTCCGTGGCAGACCGCCTGGGAACCGGTGAGACCGCGCCGTTGACGATCGTTCTCTCGGAACGTGTGGGGCTGACGGTGCTCCATACGACGCTCAATGGTGCGGTCAATTCGCTCTACATCAAACGGAGGCGGATCGCCCTCGAGGGTGGAGCCGACGCGGAGGGCGTGCTCGTCGCGTCCGAGCGCTTCGACGACGACGGGTGGGAGCGGGTGCCCGAGCACTCGACCCTCGTCGTGGGAGCCGACGGAGTGCGGATCGACCGTCTCTGACGTCGGAGGGCGCGGTCCGCCCCCTCCGACGCCGCGGTCAGACGCGCGAGGGGGTCGATCGGGTGTGAACCCAGTCCCCCTCGAGCGCACCCGGATCCCGCGCGCGTGAGGTCAGGGTATCACGGAACTCACGGATCCGATCACGAATACCGGACGACGCGAAGACGGATCCGAGCCGGTCGAGCCCCTCGTCGGCGCGGCGCCACCCCTCCAGAGCCCGTGCGTGGATCTGCGGGTCGGCCAGGCCGGGATCTCCGGCGCGCTCGAGGAGTGCCAGGTCGACGCGACCGCCGGGTCGTGCGTCCACCCACCCGGCGCCCGGACCGGCGTCGCCGTACTCCGGTCCGGTACGGTAGACGATCCCGGCGGCGTAGCCCGCTGCCAGCACGACCTGGTCGGGCGGGAGCGCGTCGATCGACCGGAGTTCGAGATAGCGCCGCGGGCGCACCTCGGGAAAGAGGGTCGAGAGGTGGTCGCGCCACGCTTCGATCCCGAGCTCGGCATCACGCATTCCCCACGGCACGGCGGAGGTCTCGGGCTCCGCCACGAGAAACGCCTCCGCCCGTCGCGCGAAGCGCAGATACTCGCCCACCGGATCCGGTCTCGAGGCGAAGACACCCGTGCGGGAAGGGTCGAGGCGGCGCCACGTCCGCGAGCGCTCGCTCCGCCACCCCGGGCGCCCCTCGATCCGGCACGAGTTCGCGAAGATCGAGATCAGATCGGGCACAATCGCGTTCGCCCGCTCCCACCGCCCGATGGGGTCATGACCGAGATCGAGATTCACATGAACCCCCGCGGTCTGACGCATCATCCTGCGCCCATCCGTCCCCCTGCGGTCGTAGTGGGCCGCCATCCGCTCGTAGCGGGGGAGACGCAGATGGAGGTCGGGTACCGTGACGGGGGTCCACGGATCGAGGCCGCGCGCCAGGAGCCCCACGCCGTGGAGACCCATCACCTCGGCGACCTGATCCACTCCTTCGCGGATCGCGTGATCCACGGCGTCGAGCGAAGGCAGCGGTGGGGTCGCGAACTCGAGCTGCCCGCCCGGCTCGAAGGCGATCACCGTGCCGTCGGACCGTCTGTATCGAGGGAGCCCCGCGCTCTCGATCCGCTCCCATCCACACCGGTCGGCCATCTCTTCGAGGATCGGGATCGAAGTCGGCGACCGCGCGTCGAAGCGGGACGACGGGCCCCGGGGCGGTACGGGAACCCGGCGTTCGAGATCGATGACGAGGAACTCGGCCTCTACGCCGATCGACGGAGGCGCATCCGGATTCACCGGTGTGAAGGCCTCGCGCACCACTGCCGCGAATCTTTCCGCCTTCATCGCGCCGCCTGCCCCACCGCCAGCGCGTAGCGCCCGTCACAGTCGAGCCAGTCCGTCATCCGGAGGCCGACGCGCGAAAAAAGCGCGTCCACGGTGGGGCGGTCGTACTTGCACGAGATCTCGGTGCGCAGCGTCTCCCCTTGCCCGAACTCCGATACGGCGCCCGAGGGGAGCCGCACTCGCTGGGGGCTCGCCGCCCGGAGATGCATCTCGATCCGCCCCTCTTCGTCGTTGTACCAGGCGTCGTGTTCGAAGGCGGATCGATCGAAATCGGTCCCGAAGCGTGCATTCAGCACGCGAAGGATATTCAGGTTGAATTCGGCCGTCACACCGTGCGCGTCGTTGTAGGCTGCCTCCAGCTCCTCGCGCGACTTGTTCGGACCGGGACGGAGATCCACCCCCATGAGGAAGTGATCGCGGGGTTCGATGATCATCACGACGTGGCGGAGCAGCTCGAGCGCGCCCGGCACGTCGAAGTTGCCGATCGTGCTCCCGAGGAGCGCCACGAGCGCGGGACGCTCCAGCGGCGCGTCGAGTTCGATCTCGGCGGTGAAGTCCGCGGCGTGCGGAACGATCCGGAGCCCGGGATACTCGTGACGGAGCTCGTCGGCGACCTCGGCGAGGAAGTCGGCGCTGACGTCGAGCGGGATGTAGGTGGCCCCGGGTACGTGCCGCTCGAGCGCGCCCAGGAGCACGCGGGTCTTGCGCGCGCTCCCCGCCCCGAGTTCGAGGACCGACCGCGGACGAACCCGTTCGACGAGTGTTTCGGACCAGCGATCGAGGAGGGCCCGCTCGGTACGCGTGGGATAGTACTCCTCGAGGGTGGTGATCTCTTCGAAGATCTCCGAGCCACGCTGGTCGTAGAAGTACTTCGACTCGACGCGCTTCTGTTCGGCGAGGAGACCGGCTTCGAGCGCGGCCTGCGCCGCGCCGTCAGACATCACGGGCGCACCGGAACCCGGCGAAGATCTGCCGCCGGATCGGATAGTCCCAGTTCCGGAAGGTCGTTCGGATCGCTCCGGTTCGCGTGGCCCATGAACCTCCTCGCAACACCTTGTACTCCTCACCGAAGAAGACTTCCGAGTATTCCGGGTAGGGGAATGTCTCATACCCGGGGTAGCCATGGAAGTCCGACGCCGTCCACTCCCAGACATCGCCGATCATCCCGTAGACCCCCGTGGGGCTGACATTCTCGGACCACGCATCCACCGGAGTCGTGTCGAAGAGGAGCTGATCGAGATTCGCGCGATCGGGCGTCGCCGGATCGTCCCCCCATGGGAAGCGCGCAAGATGCCCGGTCGCGGGGTCCCACCGAGCGGCCGCCTCCCACTCGAACTCGGTGGGCAGACGCTTCCCCGCCCAGCGCGCGTAGGCATCCGCCTCCCAGTAGCAGACGTGACACACCGGGTGGTCGGGAGGAAGCGGACCGACACGATCCATCCGCCGCACCTCCCACCCCCCGTCGACCCGCGACCAGTACATCGGGTGGGTGATCCCCTTCGAGTGGATCCACTCGAAGCCCTCGGGCGTCCAGAAGGCGGGGTTCGCGTATCCGCCCGCGTCGATGAACTCGACGAAGTCGGCGTTCGTCACCGGGGTACGATCGATCTCGAAGGTGGCGAGATCACGCCCGTGCAGCGGCCGTTCGTTGTCGTATGCGGCGGATCGATCGTCGGTGCCGACCTCGACGCGCCCGGCGGGAATCCGGACCATCTCGGGCCCCGACATCCCTCCCGTGGTGGTGGGCGGCGCAAGCGCCCGCGGAGCCGGGTACGGCGCGCCCCTCTTGAGTTGCAGCGTCTGCAGGATCGTCTCGTTGTGCTGGTATTCGTGCTGGAGGACGAGGCGAAAGACGAAGCCGTCTCGCAGGAGCGGTTGATCGGCGCGATCGAGGTCGAGGGTGCGGAGGCGCTGCAATACCGCGCGCCGGACCGCCCCGAGGTAGGCGTGAGTCTCGGCGAGATCGGGGAGGGCGAGCTGGTCTCGCGTGGCGCGGGGGTTGCGGAAGGGGTCGTAGATTCCCCGCAGCCCTTCGCCGCCTCCCCCCTCTCCCTCGATATTCTCGAGGAGCCAGATCTCCTCGAAGTGCGCGATGTGCCCAAGATCCCAGACGATCGGAGACATGAGGGGATCGTGCTGACAACGGAGATCTTCCGCGTCGAGGGGAGCGATGAGGAGGAGGGTACGGGCGCGCGCCTCCTGGAGCCGCTCGATCCAGTCGGCGTGCGTCATTCGTCGGTCCGGCGATACGTCCATGACGAGGGCGTTCCTCTTCCCTTCTGGCAGGGATTCCGTTGCGAAGCTTCACGGGGAGAAGGTACGCTCCCCATCGTCACAGTGGCGAACCCATCTTTCCACCCACGAGTTCCGCTTCCGATGACCCCCGACTCCGTGACTTCCACGGCACTCCTCCAGGCGCGAGACGTCCATCACGCCTTCGGAGACGTCCACGCGCTGCGCGGGGCGTCGCTCGAGGTCGCCCGGGGAGAGTGCGTAGCCCTCGTGGGCGAGAGCGGAAGCGGGAAGACGACCCTCCTGCGCTGCTTCAATGCCCTCGTCACTCCGGATGCGGGCGACCTTCGGGTCCGGGGCGAGGCGATCGAGGCGATCGACCCGGTGGCGCTCCGCCGATCGCTCGGGTACGTCCCGCAGCGTGGCGGACTTCTTCCCCACTGGCGCGTCGCCCGGAATGTGGCGCTCGTACCCCGCCTCACCGGGGCCCCTGACCCGGAGGCGGCCGCCGAGGTGGCGCTCGCGCGCACCGGACTCCCTCCCGCGGAGTATGGAGACCGCTGGCCCCGATCGCTCTCGGGTGGACAGCGTCAGAGAGTCGCGCTCGCTCGAGCGCTCGCCGTCGAACCCGACATCATCCTCATGGATGAACCGCTCGGCGCCCTCGACGCCCTGGCGCGCGCCGAACTCCGGCGCGAGCTGGGTGAGGTGATCCGATCCTCGGGAACGACGGTGCTCCTCGTCACGCACGATCTGGAAGAGGCCGCGATCCTCTCGGACCGGATCGCCGTCATGAAGGAGGGGAGGATCCTTCAGGTCGCGCCGCTCGAGGAGCTCCGTGCGCACCCGGCCGACCCCTACGTCACCGACCTCCTCTCTCGCGGGCTCCCCGGGAGGAGAGGATGAACCCGCGTCGAGGTCGTGGATCGGCGTCGCTCGCCTCCGGTGCGCGCCGCCACGGGCGGGGTCGACTCGCCATTCTCGTCCTTCTGGCGCTCCCGGGGATCCTCGTCGGGCAGGAGGAGGGTGTGCCGGCGGAGCGCGCGCTCGAAGGGGCGCGATCGGCGCCCCTTCGTCCCGTGATCGTCGCGTCCAAGCCCTTCGCCGAGAGCTTTCTCCTCGCCGAACTCTTCGCACAGCGTCTCGAAGCGGTCGGGTTCGCGGTCGACCGACGCCCCGGCCTCGGCGCCACCGAGATCGCATTCCAGGCGCTGCGCACCGGCGCCATCGACCTCTATCCGGAGTATACCGGGACCGGGTTGACCGCGATCCTCGATCTCGAACCGGAGGGGAGTGCCGATGAGGTATACGCCCTCGTGGCGCGACGATTCCGGGACCTTTACGGCGTCGACTGGCTCCCTCCCCTCGGCTTCGAGAACAGCTACGCGATCGCCGTCCGGCCTCGCACGGCGGATTCTCTCGGGCTCTCCACGCTCAGCGACCTCGTGGCGGTCGCGCCGCGACTCGTCGCGGGCTTCTCTCCCGATTTCATCGGCCGTCCCGACGGGCTTCCCGGTCTCGTCGGTGCGTACGCCGTGGAGTTCTCCGACACCCGTCCGCTCCTCCAGTCGATCAAGTACGAGGCGTTGGTGGAGGGCGCGGTCGATCTGATCGACGGGTACACGACCGACGGCGCGATCGATCGGTACGGCCTCGTGGTGCTCACCGATGACGCCGACTTCTTTCCACCCTACGAAGCCGCCGCACTCCTGCGTCCGGGGCTGGCCGCCGAGCGCCCCGGTGTCGTCTCGGCGCTCGTCGCGCTCTCGGGGCGGATCAGCGAAGAGAGGATGCGGAGCGCGAACCGCCGCGTGGAGGTGGAGGGCGCGCCGGTCGTGGAGGTCGCGGCGGATCTCCTCGCCGAGCTCGGGCTCGCCGGAGCGGGCGCGGATCCCGCGAGGGCGCGCTCGCGGACGACCCGTGGAGGCACGCTCGCCTACCTCTGGGCGTCACGGCACGACACCCTCCGGCAGACCGGCCGTCATCTCTGGCTCGTCGGCGTCGCGCTCCTTGCGGCGATCCTCCTCGCGGTGCCGGGGGGTGTCCTTCTCGCGCGCACGCCGCGCGTCGCCGAACCCGTCGTGCGCGCGGTGGGGGTCCTCCAGACGCTCCCGAGTATCGCGCTCCTCGCCTTCATGATTCCCCTCCTCGGGATCGGCGTGGGTCCGGCGATCGTCGCCCTCTTCCTCTACGCCCTCTTCCCGATCCTCCGGAATACCTGGTCGGGGATTCGCGATGCGGATCCCGAAGCGATCGACGCCGCGCACGCCCTCGGGATGACGCACGCGCAGATCCTCCTCCAGGTCCGCCTCCCCCTCGCGGCGCCGGTGGTCATGGCGGGAATCCGGGTCTCGGCGGTGATCGCGGTGGGGACCGCCACACTCGCTGCCTTCATCGGTGCGGGGGGACTGGGCGATCCGATCGTGGCCGGGCTGGCGCTGAGCGACGAACGGATGATCCTCGCCGGAGCGATTCCCGCCGCGGTGCTCGCCCTCGCGGTGGATGCGGCGCTCAGCCTCGTCGAGTCGGCGGTGCGACCGCGTGGTCTGCGGGAGGAGTGAGGCCGCGCCCCCACCGCACCCCGGAGAGGTCGGGGTGGACGACGAAGGCCGTGGCGAGCTCGGGCTCGGGATCCGACGCACGGAAGGCGGCGTGCATCGCCTCCACGACGCTCTCCACCCTCTCCGGCGGAGCCGCCGCGATCAACCCCGATCCCGCCCCCGAGATCGTGCAGCTCCACGCCCCCGCGTCGTGCGCGGCCTCGACCGCCTCCTGCGCGCCGGGGATCAGGGGGAGCCGCGCGGGCACGTGGATCTCGTCGGCCATCGCCCACGCCAGCGCCTCGCCATCGCCCGTCGCGAGCGCGGGGAGGAGGTGCGCGAGCCGCTGCACCGTGCGCACCGCGACGGAGCGTTCGACCCGATCGGGGAGGGCCGCTCGCATCCGCCCCGTATCGGCCGCGACGGAGGGCGCGGCCCACCCCCATCCGATCCGTACACTGAGGGAGAGAGGGACCACCCGGATCCCGGCGTCGGTATCCGCCGCGGTCACGAGGCCCCCGTAGACCGAGGGGGCGGCGTTGTCGGGATGCCCTTCCCTCGCCGCGACCTCCGCCACGAGCCGCCGGCGATCGATCACGTTCCGCAGACGCTCCGGGTCGAGGTCGCCGTCGCACCCCGCGTCGATCAGCTCACGCAGCACCCTCAGTCCGACGAGAAGCGCCGCCGAGGAGCCGAGCCCCCGGCCCACCGGGATCTCCGATCGCACGCGGAGCCGCCCGGCTCGGGGGAGTCCGGTGGCGGCGTAGCCTTCGGCGAGGAGGTTCCCGAGTGGGTGCGGCGGACGCTCTCCCTCCTGGATCACCGTACCCCTCTCCCCCGCCTCCCACACGAGGTCGAGGTAGCGATCGACCGCGAGCCCGAGCGTGTCGAAGCCGGGACCCAGATTGGAGGTCGAGCCGGGCACGCGCACGTGGAGCGCCTCGCTCATCGCTCCTCCCGTCCGCGGCCGGGAGGGGGGTCGTGCGACGAAACCGTACCGCCGTCCGTGACGACCGCCGTCAACGCCTCCACACGCGCTTCGATCTCGTCGATCCGCTCGCTCCCCTCGCGCACGAGGTGGGGCGCGCTCGGGGGGTCGCATCCGAGGACGGTGCGGATCTGGTCCGGGAATTTGGCGGGGTGGGCGGTCTCCACGACGAGCGGACGGACCCCGGGCTCGCTCTCCCGGAGCCGGAGCGCGCGGGCCACCCCGACCGCCGTATGCGGATCGATGATCACCCCGTGCTCCTCATGCGCCCAGCGCTGCGCGCGGCGCGCTTCCCCCACCCCGATCGACGCGGGCGCGACGAGTTCGTCGAGTGGACTGCCGGTTGCCCGAGCCCACCACTCCAGCCGCTCGAGGTTGGAGGGGACCGCGACATCCATCGCGGTCGAATCGGTGACGATCGACGGTCCGCGCCGGGGCGTCTCGCCCCCGGCAACCCGGACGAGGGTGTCGTTCTCGTTGACGGCGGCGACGATCGGCCCGAGCGGCGCTCCCATCCCGCGCGCGAGGAGCGCGGCGGTGAGGTTGCCGAGGTTCCCCGAGGGGATCACCACGGGGCGCCCGGGAGTTCGGGCCGCTGCCCAGCCGTGGTAGAGAGCCTGCGGGAGAAGTCGTCCCGGGTTGATCGAGTTGGCCGAGACGAGCGCGGGCCCGGTCCCTGCCCCGGGGATCGCATCGCCCCGGAGCGCTTCGCGCACGATGCGCTGACAGTCGTCGAAGCTTCCGTGCACGCCCACCGCGCGCACCCCCGGGGCGCGCGTCGTGAAGTGGCGCCGCTGCACCTCGCTCACGCGGCCGAGCGGAAAGACGATGACCGCGCGGAGGTGCGGCAGACCCTCGACTGCGGCTGCGACCGCGCCCCCCGTGTCTCCCGAGGTGGCGACGAGCACACACCGCTCACGCCGATCGTCGCGGGGCCACGCCGACCAGAGGCGAGCGAGGACGCGCGCGCCCAGGTCCTTGAAGGCGCCCGTCGGGCCCCCGGTGAGGTCGAGGAGGTCGATCCCGGACCCGAGCGTCCGGATCCGGATCGGGAGATCGAGCGCCTCTCCCAGGCCGAGCGTGTCGACGCTCTCGTCGAACCAGGCGGCCGCGCGGGGCAGGCTCCACGCGCCGAAGGGGAGATCGGTGCGCGTGTCATCGAAGGTGCGCGGCAGGTGAGAGGGGATCCGGAGCGGCGCGTCGGAAGGGGGGCGGTCCTTTCCCTCTCCTCCTCCCGTCGGGCCGATTCCGTCGATCGCTTCGCGCCACCCGACCTCGCCGCCGCCCCGCGTATCGGTGAACCGCATCTTACGTGGCGAGGGGGGTTCGACGGGCCTCACCCACGACGCGCGGAGCCGGGAGGAGGATCAACGCGACGATGAAACCTTCCGGTCGGAGGGGATCGAGAGGACGCATCGGAGGTGGAGTGCGAGGGCACGGAGGTACCGCCAAGGTACCTCGCGACACCCTCTTCGTCGACGGCCCCTCATTCCGCCGTGCACGATGCACGCACCCACTACCGCGAGGCGACTCCCGCCTCCCGCTCGCGTGTGAATCGACGCATCGCCTCGATCCCGAAGAGGGGTCCGACAGCGAGGAGGAGGAAGGCGGGTCCCCACCCCGCGCTCTCCGCGATCCGCGAGGCGATTTCGATCGAGAGCGCCGTGATCGCGAACCCCGCCATCGTCTGGAAGGTGAGCGCCGTGCCCACCGCGTGGGAGGGAGCGACCTCGGTCACGAGCGCCGAGAACTGCGCCGAGTCGGCGACCACCGCGAACCCCCAGACCACGACCAGCCCGAGGAGGAGGATCGCCGGGGCGCCGCCGAGGAAACCGACCGACGCGGCGCAGGCACCGCTCACCGCCATCGCGATCGACGCGACGCGCGCCCGGCCCCACCGATCCGCCCACCGTCCGGCGAGCACGGCACCCGCGCCCCCCGCAGCGATCACCGCGAAGCCGGCGGCGTCGGCGCCTCCCCACCCCCGCGCCGCGAAGGTCGCCGTCAGGAAGGCCGGGACGAGTCCCCACATCGCATAGAGCTCCCACATATGTCCGACGTATCCGAGTGTCGCCCACCGCGTGGGACGGTCACGGACCACCTCCCCCACCCGTCCCCAGGCGAAGGGACGTCGTTCGAAGGCGCACGGTCCGTCACGATAGAAGAGGAGGACGAGCACCCCACCCACGATCCCCCCGAGCGACGCGCCGAGGAGGACCGGCACCTCGCCGACTCCCCCGAGTGACTTGATGAGCCAGGGGAATGCCTTCCCCACCGTGAGCGCGCCGACCACGGTGCCCACCGCCAGACCCCGCCCCGCCACGAACCAGGTGCAGACCATCTTCATCGCGGGGGGGTAGACCCCGGCGAGCGCGAACCCGGTCAGGAATCGGAGGGTGGCGCCAGCCACGAAGCCATCCGCCACGAGGATTCCCGCGTTCGCGGTCGCCGCCACGAAGGAGGCGCCGGCGAAGTAGGCGCGGATCGGAAGGACGTCGGCCAGGTTGAGGACGGCGGCGACGAGTGTGCCCGCCACGAACCCGAGCTGCACGAGGGTGGTGAGGAGCGAGAGCTGGGAGGAGGTGAGATCCCAGCGGATCTGGAGCGCGGAACCGACGGCGGTGGCGGTGAACCACTCCGCCATCCCGAGGAGGAGCGCGATCGAGAGGAGTGCCAGCGCTCCCCAGCGTCCCCGCGCCGGCGTCATCGGATCGGACAGATCCGGGACGGCGGATCGCGTCGGCCCGGTCACCCTCACCTCCGCACGAGTTGCCGGACGACGAAGGCGAGATTGGCGGGGCGCTCCGCGAGCCGACGGACGTACCACGGCCACCAGTGCGTCCCGTACGAGATGAGGACGCGCACCCTCACTCCGCCGCGCGCGAGGCGCAGCTGTTCGGGGCCGGCGATCCCGTAGAGCATCGCCACCTCCCAACGATCGGGAGCGAGCCCGAGTTCGCCTGCGATCCGACGCGCGTCCGCGATTCGGTGCGGGTCATGCGTACCGAGACATGCGCGCCCCATCCGGCCGGCCGCGGCGTCCTGCAGCATGCGTGACGCGATGCGACCGAAGGCGGCATCGACGTCTCGCTTCGCGGAGATCGCGACCTCGGGGGGTTCGAGGTAGGCGCCCTTCACGAGGCGGATGTGGGGCACGAGAGTGAGGAGCGACTCGTAGTCGTCGGGCGTCCGATGCAGGTAGGCCTGGAGGCAGATCCCGAGATTCTCCACCTCGGCGCGGGCGCGGCGGAAGAGTTCGAGGGTGGCGTCGACATATCCGCTGGCCTCCATATCGACCCAGACGATCCCGGGCGCCGCCCGAGCGATCTCCACCAGATGGGCGACCGTGGCGTCGAGCCCCAGATCGAGCCCCAGGTGGGTGGGCTTGACGGAGAGTTCGGTGTCGAGACCCCGCGCCTCGATCGTCCGCGCGAGCTCGAGATACTCCTCGACCACGCGGCGCGCGTCCTCGAGCGTCTCGACATTTTCACCCAGCTCGGTGACGAGCGACGGGATCTCCACCTTCAGCAATGCGTCCGCCTCGCGGAGCGCGTCCTCCATGACCTCGCCCGGCATGAAGCGGCGTACGGCGCGTCGGACGAATCCGTAGCGCGGGAATCGGCGGGCCATGAAGGGGTTCGTGGAGGCCCAGAGGAGCGTCGTCTTGATCATGGGAGAGGGATCATTCCGGGGTGTGGGTGGGGACGAATCGATCGAGTCGAAAGAGGTCGAGAGAGGTCGATGGAGAGTGTCCGCGAGCGAGCGCCACGAGGATCTCGGCGATCGCGGGGGCGAACTTGAAGCCGTGTCCGCTGAATCCGCCCCCGACTACCACGCGTTCCCCCTCGAGGGCATCCACGATGAAGTGCTCGTCGGGGGTGAGCGTGAAGCGGCACGTCCGCATCTGCACGATCGTCTCCCTCCCGTGGAGATACCGATCCGCGATCGTCTGGAGAAGGCGTCGGTCGGTCGCATCCGGGTGCGGATCGGGGAGATCGGGGTTCTCCACGCGCTCTCCGCGGTGGTGATAGAGACCGATCTTCGCGCCCCTCCCATCGTGCGCGGGCATGAGGTAGACATGCCCTTCGTCCAGGCCGGCGTTGACGACCGGGAAGGTGTGTCCCGCGAGCGTCGACGGGAGGGCGGGCAGCCACCCGACCACCTGCCGCTCGACCGCGATCCGCGGGAGCGCCCGGGCGAAACCCGCGAAGCTCCCGAGCCAGGCGCCCGCCGTGAGGATGAGGCGATGCGTGACGATGTCGGTCTCGCCCTCCGGACCCTCGACGCGCAGCCGCAGGCCTTCCCCCTCCCTCTCCCACCCGAGGAGGCGTGTGCCGAAGCGGAGCTCCGCCCCCGTCTCGCGCGCCGCCCGCAGGTGAACGCCCGTGGCGCACGTGGGGTTGAGGATCGCGGCGTCTTTCTGGAACACCCCTTCCATATCGTCCGGGAGGGTGAGCCCCGGTGCCCGTGCCCGGAGCGTCGCCGCATCCCATCGCTCGTGCGCGATCCCGTGGGCGATGCAGGCGCTCAGAGCGCCCTCGAGGAGGCGGCCACCGGGGCGTCCGAGGTCGAGCCCGCCCGTCGTGCGGAGGAGCGACTCCCCCGTCGCCGTCTCGAGGCGACGCCACCCCTCGAGTGACCGCTGTGCCAGGGGCACATACTCGGGCGCCTCGAAGTACGCGATCCGGAAGATCCGTGAATGTCCGTGAGAGGATCCACGATCGTGCAGGGCGTGAAACTGCTCGAGACCCACAACGTCAAGACCTTGGCCGGCAGCACGATACGCCGTTGCGGATCCGATGCCGCCGAGCCCCGCGACCACGAGATCGGATCGCCGCACACTCATCCCGCACACTCCGCCGCGCGCGCGTGGTCCACCCTCTTCATCGAGGACTCCACCGCCCCGGGATGCGCTGATCCCGGATCTGCCGGGATGCGGCGCGGTTCGCGTCGATTCGCTCCTGGATCGGCGTCGGCTCGACCCGGGGATCGTCGATCACCTCGAATTCGGTCTCCGACGCGGCGCCCTTCACCGTGACGCGGAAGGTATACCGACCGGGGAGGACCTCGCGTCCGGGCGCGAGATCGGGGTGATCGAGGGCTTCGTCTCCGGCCACCAGGTCCCAGACGAAGCGATTGAGTCCGGGCAGCGAGACCGCCTCGTCGGTCCGGACGAGGCGCCCGACGGGATCGCGTACCTCGATCCGGGCCTCCTCCTCCTCTCCCGCGATCCACTGGAGGAAGACGCCTCGGGGTCGCGTCTCCCCCTGCCACATCGCCATCCCCGTCGAGCGGTATCCGATCGCCTCGGCGACCGGATGGAGGATGCCGACACGCCCCGGCGGCACCGTCTTCACCCCTTCGCCCATCGCGTCGGGGTGAAGGTCCCCTTCCGCCGCCGCAACGGCCCGCAGCCCCGTGATGTCGTCGATGACCCACGCGCCGCGACCGTGCGTGCCGAGCACGAGATCATCGTCCCGCTCGTGGACCTCCAGATCGTCGATCGGTACGCGGGGGAGATGCGTCCAGAGCGCCCACGAGTTCCCCCTGTCCACACTGAACCAGAGGCCGAGCTCGGTACCCAGAAAGAGGAGGTTGGGCTCGTGTGGGTCTTCCTCGATCGCGAGCCCGAATCCGTCGATCTCCGCACCGAGCCGTTCCCATGTGGCACCGAAGTCCTCCGTCCGGAAGATCCACGGAGTCCAGTCGCCGCGCCGATGATCCTCGAAGACGACGTACGCAGTCGCCGCATCGGCGTGTGAGGGCTCGACATCCGGGATCCACGTCCCGGGTGGAATGCCGGGGATCGCGGGGGTGAGATTCGTCCACGTCGCGCCGTCGTCACGGGTGAGCTGCAGATTGCCGTCATCGGTTCCCACCCAGATCACGCCATCCTGTATCGGGCTCGGTGAGATATCGATGATCGTGGTGTGCGCTTCGGCACCCGAGGCGTCCCGCGTGAGCCCTCCACTCTCCTTCCAGAGCTGACGAGCCGGATCGTTGGTGGTCAGATCGGGCGAGATGATCTCCCACGTCTCGCCACGATCACGGCTGCGGTGCACGAACTGACTTCCGATGTAGAGGGCATGCGGGTCGAGCGGATCGGTCGCGACCGCCGCATTCCAGTTGAAGCGGAGGTCGAGCGAGTCGGAGCTCGGTCGGATCCGCGTGCGCGCGCCCGTGATCTTGTCAAAGCGAGCGAGGTTCCCGCCCTGCGAGGCCGAATACCCCCATCGCTCCGACGAGGGGTCGTCGTGGACATTGAATCCATCCCCTCCCCCGACACGGATCCAGTGCGCATTCAGGATCCCCTTGTTCTCCCAGACGTCGCTCGGACCGTACCACGACCCATTGTCCTGCAATCCGCCGTAGATGTTGTACGGGATCGCGTCGTCGAGCGAGATCCGATAGAACTGCGCGAGGGTGAGATTCTCGACGAAGCGCCACGTTCCGCCCCGATTGTACGTGAAGGCGATCCCTCCGTCGTTGGCCATGATCATCATCCGCGGATCATCCGGGTCGATCCAGAGATCGTGTACATCCCCATGGATGATCGCCGGCGAGACCACCGTCTCGAAGCTCCGCCCCTGGTCTTCGCTCACCTGCATCGACGAGTGGAGGGTGTAGATGCGATCGGGATCGGAGGGATCGACGCGGAGGTCCGCATAGTAGAAGGGTCGCGGAGCCACGCCCTCGCCCTCCGCAATCGTCTCGAAGCTCCGCCCGCCATCGGTCGACCGGAGAAGCGCGCTCTCCGCGGCCTCCACGAGGGCGTAGACCACGCTCGGATCGGTTGGTGCGAAGGCAATCCCGATGCGTCCGAGTTCCCCCTCGGGGAGCCCGTCGCGCGGGGTCCGCTCCTCCCAGGTGTCTCCCCCGTCCGTCGTCACGTAGAGCCCGCTCCCCGGTCCACCCGACTCGAAGACCCAGGGCCGGCGGCGGAACTCCCACATCCCGACGATGAGGTGGTCCGGGTCGGCCGGGTCGATCGCCATGTCGCCCACGCCGGTGCGGGCGTCCATGTGGAGGATACGCTCCCACGACTCCCCGCCGTCGGTCGTGCGATACACCCCCCGCACCTCTCCATCCGACCAGGCGGGCCCCATCACCCCGACCCAGACGATCTCGGGGTCGGTCGGGTGCGTGAGGACGCGGTGGATCCGCTCGGATCCCTCGAACCCCATGAACTCCCAGGTGTCGCCGCCATCGGTGGACTTGTAGAGGCCGTCCCCGATCCCCGCCGAATTCCGGGGGTTTCCCTCCCCCGTGCCGACCCAGACGATCTCCGGGTCGCCCTGGAAGATCGTCACGTCCCCGATCCCGAGGATCCGTTCGTCGTCGAAGACCGGGTTCCAGGTGATCCCGCCGTCGTCGGAACGGAAGACCCCTCCCGTCGCGGCACCCACGAAGATCCGCGTCCGGTCCGAGAGGTCGACATCGATCGCGGCGACGCGTCCGCTCATCCCCGCGGGGCCGATATTCCGGGCCCGAAGCGCCGAGAAGGCGTCGACGAGGTCGGGGGTCGTCCCTCCTCCCTGCCCGAGGATCTGCGCGGGGAAGGCCGCGAGGATGGCGATGACTGCAAGGGGGCGGACGAGACGGGTGAGCGACCGGCGTGTGATGGAGATCATGCGAGAGTGTATCGGGGAGAGTCAGGGATCCGGAAGTGTGCCATCCCGCGCGGGAATTCGGGAGGTGCGCGCCACAGAGTAGGTCGCGCCCCGGGGACTCCGCCAGAGTGGGGTCTCCTCGCCTCCGCAGGGCCTTCGCATGCCCGCGCACTCCCCTCCTCCCCATGATGCGCCTCATCCCCCGGGGCGGCCCACCGCTTGCCACGGTCGTGCGTGGGCCCGAGACTCCGGGGCATGGTGAACCTCCAGACCTCCGAGCGCCGCGTGCCCGCGCGAGCCGCAGTCCTCTCGCTGGGGGCGCTCGCCATCCCGATCCTCGGGGCTACCATCTTTCCGGAGGCGCTCGGGGACTACGCGGCCCTCCTCTGGCTCACTGCGCTCATCCCCGCCTTCCTCTTCGCCTACTACCGGGGGTGGCAGGGCGCTGCGACCGCGTTGGCGCTCGGGATGGCCACCCTCTCGACCACCGAGGCGGTCTCGACCTGGCTGGGCAGTCCGGTGCCCGATCTCCTCCTCGGGATCGTCATCGCCTATGTGGCGATCACGATGGGGATCGGCTGGCTGGCCGAGATCCTGCACCGTGACCGCGACGAGGTCGAGGAACTCGCCTTCACCGATGCCCTCACGCGCCTCCCCAACCGGCGCCACGCCGAGGTCTTCCTCGAGAATGAGTTTGCCGCCGCGGCACGGGGGCGTCCTCTGAGTGTCGTTCTCTTCGATCTCGACCGCTTCAAGGCGTTCAACGACTCGCTCGGTCACGAGGCGGGCGACGCGGCGCTGGAGGCGTTCGCCGACGTCCTCATCCAGACGACCCGTCGCATGAATCTCTCGGCACGCTTCGGCGGAGAGGAGTTCATCTCGATCCTCGCGGGTACCGATCTGAAGGGCGCCACGATCTTCGCGGAACGCGTGCGATCGGGTCTCGCGGCGCTGCGTCTCGGGTCGGGTGGCTTGACGGTGAGCGCGGGCGTGGCCGCCTACGACGGCACGCACTTCGACCCGAAAGAGTTGATCGCGAGCGCCGACCGCGCGCTCTATGAAGCGAAGCGGGACGGCCGGGACCGGGTTCGCGCGGCGGGAGTGGCGACGAGCGAGGGGGCCGACGCCTGGATCGAGGACGAAGCGGAGGAAGAGGATGCGGCGGTTCGTCTGGCCCCTCATCACGTCGCTCCGCTCGGCGAGGGCCGGTCCGCGCTCGTCGTCGAGGAGGACGCCCAGCTCCGGGGCCTTCTCGTGACCTACCTCGAGGCGTCGGGGTTCAGCGTGGCCGAGGCGTCGGACGGAGACGAGGCGATCCGGGCCCTCGCCCGCGAGTTCGATCTCGTCGTCATCGAACTCCGCCTCAAGAGAGTGCATGGGCACGAGATCATCCGCGCGGTGAAGTCCCGCCACCCGACGACCCAGGTCTTCGTCATCACCGCGCTCCAGGATGCGCACATCGCCGCCGATGCGCTGCATGCGGGCGCGAATCGCTACCTCTTCAAACCCTTCGCGATGCCGGAACTGCAGGCACACCTGGTCGACGCGCTGAAACATCGTGATCACCTCCTCGCGCAGGAGGAGCGACGGCGAGAGCTCACACCGGAAGGGATCGAGCGAGCGAACGCCGCCCACGATGCGATCCTCGGGGGCACCCGCGCGCTCGTCCGTGCGGTTGAGGTTCGAGACCCCTACACCGCGGGAGCGTCGACCCGCGTCGCGGCGTACGCGGAGATCCTGGCCGACGCGCTCGATCCCGACGCGATGCTCCTCCCCCGGGAGATGCTCCGGATCGGGTGCGAGGTGCACGATGTCGGCAAGATCGGTGTGCCGGACGGCGTGCTCAACAAGGCGGGAGCGCTCGATCCCGTCGAACTCGCCGAGATGCGGAAGCACCCCGAAATCGGACGAAGCATCCTCGAGCCGATCATCGATGACCCGATCGTGCTCGCGGTCACCTCATGGCACCACGAGCGGTGGGATGGGACGGGCTACCCCGATGGTCTGCGTGCCGAAGCGATTCCACTGGCTGCGCGGGTGGTTGCCGTCGCGGACGCCCTCAATGCGTTGACGCGTCCGCGCGCATGGCGTGCGGCCCGGAGCTGGGAGGAGGCGATGAAGATCATCTGCGACGCCTCGGCCACCGCCTTCGATCCCGATGTCGTGACCGCAGTGGTCGAACTCCAGGACGCGCTGAAAGAGATCTGAAGGAGCGAGGCGGTCACCGCCTTCGGGGTGCACGATTGGCGTCACGCCTTCAGGGTGCCGCCCCGCCCTGATTGACCCTCCGCACCGCCGATCACCGGTTGATCCTCGCGGGCGATCTCGGTGATGCGGTCGCCCCACGTCCGGATCATCTGTACGAAGGCACGGACGAGCTCCGAGTCGAACTCCGTCCCCGCCCCTTCTTCGAGGTATCCGAGCACCCGCGACTGCTCCCACGCTTCCCGGTACGGTCGATGGGTACGGAGCGCGTCGAAGACATCGCAGACGTGCACCATGTCGGAGGCCTGGTGACAGCGTCGGGCCCAGGTGAGCGACGGATAACCTCCGCCGTCGAGCTTGATGTGGTGTTCATAGGCGACCACCGCGGCGAGATCGAGGTGCTCCTCCGACTCGAGGATCAGGCGGGCCCCCGCGATCGTGTGATTGTTCATTACCGCACGTTCCTCATCGGTGAGCCGCCCCGGCTTGTTCAGGATCTCGTCGGGGATGGTGACCTTTCCGAGATCGTGCAGGAGCCCCGAGATCCCGAAGGTACGAACCTCACGAGGCGCGAGTCCGATGAACTCGGCGAGTGACATCGCCAGGATCGATACATTCATCGCGTGGGTCGTGGTGTACTGATCGAACTCCTTGAGGCGCAGCAGCGGCAGAACGAAGTCCTGGTCTCCGTGCATGGCGACCGCCAGGGAACGCACGATCGCCTCGGCTTCGACGATCTGCAGGGAGCGCCCCTCCCGCAGCTCGGCATGCAACCACTCGACGGTGTTGATCTCTTCACGCAGGTCGTATCCGAGCGTCGCCATCGCGGTCGCTGCAGGGATCGGCGCCGGCCCCTCCTCCCCACCCTTCACCCCGACACTTCCGTACCGGATCATCGAGGGACGGCCCTGGCGCTGTTCCGCGGTCGACCCGGTCTCGCCGGCGAGGCGCGCATGCACCTCCCAGGTGAAGGCGTCGAGGTCGTCTCGTGTTACCGGTCCGAGGCACTCGACCCGCTGGATCCCCGCATCCGCGAGGCGCCGGCTCCACTCCCAGGCGCGCAGCTCCCGGAGGGGACGACGACCGAGGAGAACCTCGCCCCCGAGGAAGGTGAAGTGCGGCGTCGGCTCCACCTCCTGCAGGCGTTGGAGTCGCTCGTGGGATGCGCTCAGGACCTTTTCCAGCGCGGGATGTCCCTCGTGGTAGAGAGAAAGCGTACTCACACAGCGGACGAAGGCGGTCAGGAACTCCGAAGCCTCCTTCATGGAGAGACCGCCCCCCGTACCACGGGATCCTTCGATTTTCCGGCCTGTTCGAGCACCTCTCGTACCCCCGATTCGTCGGCCGCGATGAGCGAGAGGGTTTCGAGCGCCGCGACCATCAGCGCTGAACGTTCCGCAAGCTTCGGTTTCCCGAGGAGGGTCTTTCCTGTCGAGACGATATCGAGGAGGGTATCACGCACCAGCCGGCTCCGCGTCGTGCGGAGCAGGCGGATCGCGAGTACCCGAAGATCATCGTCGGGATGGTGCTTGACGATGCGGTTGATCAGCGTCGGCAGCACCGTCTCCGGGATCCCCGCCCGCATCTCGATGAGGGCGGTACGCGCGATCCGCTCATCGGGATCCGCGAGCGCCGTGACGAGCACTCGCTCGCGCGCCGTCCCCATTGCCGTCTGGAGGGCGAGCGGTACCGCTTCGCGTCGTACCCGGGCGTCGTCGTGGGTGAGCCAGGGCTGAAGGTCGACCCCCTCTCCGCGCGACGGAAGGCGGGAGAGGAGCGAGAGGAGGTTGCGAGCCGCATACCACTCCGTGGACTCGCGCAGCGCGTCGATCACGAGAGGCCGGATGGCATCGCCCATCTCCACGAGTTGATCGAAGAGGCGGCGTCGGACCGACCGGGACTCGGAGCGGAGGAGCACATCGAGGAGGATCCCTCCTGCCTCCGCTCCCACCTCGGCGAGGAGGTGGTGAAGACCCTCCTCGTCGAGGGTGTCGTCCTCCAGGAGAGCCCGCACACGACCCGGCTCGGTTAGCCAGCTACGGAGCCGCGCGGCGAGAGCGTGCCCCTCGGGCGCCTCCGCGAGCATCGTGAAGAGTTCGACCGCATGGTCTTCCTTCAGCATGTCGCTGACCGCGGCCTCGACGGTGGGTCCGAATGCGTCGACCTCGAAGGCCATGCGCAGCACGCGCACGGGGCCCGGGAGCTCCCTCCTGTCCTCCTCCGGGTGGTCGGGGCCGGCTCCCCGGAAGACCGGCGAGGCATGGGCCATCGCGTCGAGCACGCGCGAGTACTGGTCCGGGTTCGGATCATCGAGCTCCCACCCTTCGAGGAGCTGCTCCACATTCTCCCGGAGCGCCGAGGACGCGCGAGCCTTAAGCGTCCCGGCGCCCTCTTCCGCATGCGCCGAGAGCTTGCTCAGGAGACGGGTCATCGAGGTCGAGACGGTCTGCCCCGAGGAAGCCGCGGCCGACTCGAGGATCTTCATGACCACGTCGACCGAGAGCACCTCGTTGGCATCGAGGACGAAGCGGCGACGCGCCGCCGTGTCGCCCCCCATCTCGACCAGCCGCTGCAACGTCGTGTCGTCCATCTCCCGCAGAAGACGTGTCACGCGTGCGCGGACCTCGACCGATTCATCTTCCCCCTTCTTGAGCTCGTCGGCGAGCTGGAGCATATAGCCCACGATGACCTGATCGTAGGCCTCCTCCCGCTTGTGGTCTCCGATCGATCGCGCGATCGCGCCGGCGTCACCGAGTGCATCCGGATCGCCGGTATCGGCCAGCGCCGCCTGCGCCAGACCGAGCCAGAGTGTGGTCGCCCGGTCCCCCCCCTTCCCTCCGGCGTCCCGCATCTCGAGCTCGTCATATCCGAGGAGGTGCATCTCGACGTGCGCCCATTCGGGGAGTGATCCCGCCTCACGCAGTCCGATCGGATCCCCCTCGCGGTCCGACTCTTCCGCGAGGAGCGCAAGGAGTTCGTGCAACTCCGCCGCACCGACGCCCTCCCGCAGGGAGAGCGCCCCCAGCTGATGTCCATGAAGGCGACGGGCCAGGTCACTCAGTACCGGATGCCGAGCGTCGGTCGCGACGCCCTCGATGACGAGCTGCTCCTGCGCCACCCCGATATCGACCGAGCGCCGCGAGGTGAAGAGTCGTGCCAGGCGACGGACGAGGTTCTCGACCGCCGGACGCAACGAAGGGTGCCCCGGCGGATACATCGCATACCGGTGCACTCCGATCGAGAACTCGATCAGGAACTCGATCACCTCACGCGACAGCGTGGCGCGTTGCGCGGTGCCTTCGGGAGGGGTGAGGGTGGGGGCGATCGGCACGTTGGACGGCGTCGGGGATGGATCGATGGGGAACTTACAGCGATGCTTGGACGATTGCGATTGCGGTGTTCACATCCTCCTCCTTTCCATGAAGACGACCGCGTCCCTCGAGGCCTTCGGCGCTGACGCAACCCCCGCCGACCTCCGCCTCGTACCGAGAAGTCTGGGATGGCGTCTGACCCGCGCGATCCTCTTCGGACTCGCCGGCTACGCCATCATGCTCCTCTCCATCCTCCCCCCGCACGCGGTGTGGGCCCTGGCGGGGCTCGTCACGGGCACCGCGCTCACCATCCTCAAGTTCCGCGAACGTTACACCCTCGAAGAGATGCGTGCGACGTGCCCGCACTGTGGTGCGCCGCTCTCCGTCACCACCCCGTCGCGGCTGAAGGCAGAGACCACGACCACATGTGACGTCTGTCATCGGTCTTCCCGCCTCGTGGTAGACATCGATGAGCTCGACGACGCCCGGGACTAGAAGGGTGTTGAAGACGTACGGTGTGGCGCCTCCTACTCCCCGGAACGAAGAACCCGGAGAGGAGGGTGTACGAGGAGTCCGCGGGTTCCGACCCACCCCACCACCAGCGTCAGCGTGACCACCCCGAGCGCCAGCCCGCCCTGCATCACCGGATCGAGGTCGAGGTCGATCTGGAAGAGTTGCGTGACGACGAGCCATGACGCGCCGGTGGCCAGCGAGAGACCCACCGCCACGGCAAGCGTGCCGAGAATCGCGTATTCGACCCCGAGGATCATCAGGATGCGCCGTCGGTCTGCGCCCAGGGTCCGCAGGAGGGCGGCTTCGCGAAGCCGCTCTCCGCGGGTGACCGCGAGCGCTCCGGCGAGCACGATGAGGCCCGCGATGGCGGCGAATCCGGCGAGGAATCCGATCGCGCGATCCACCCCGCTCAGGATCCGGTCGATCACCTCCTGGATGCGCCCGATATCGAGCATCGACACATTGGGATACCGACGCACCACCTCGCCCTGCACGGCGGCGCGGGTGTCCTCGTCGCCCGCGCGTCCGAAGACGATCCATGTCGCGGGCAGGTGATCGATCGCGCCCGGCTCGAAGAGAACGAAGAAGTTGGGTTCGAGCTGGTCCCACTCCACACTCCGGAGGCTCACCACCTCCGTCTCGATCATCTGCCCCGCGACATCCCACGTGATCCGATCGCCGAGCGTCACGCGCAGGTCCTCTGCGACGTCGTCCTCGAGCGACACGCGGAGCACACCCTCCTCCACCTCGGGCGCGGCGTCCCACCACGCCCCCTCCACCACCCCCTCTCCGCGCCCGGGCTCCGCACGCCACGAGTTCCGATACTCCCGTCGGAGCGCCCACGGGGAGGGGCGCACCGGGGGTGGGAGGGTATCGAGCTCGCTCCGCTCCATCCCGCGAATCGCGACGATCCGGGACGGCACGAGCGGCGTGACGTCGACGCCCGCGCGGAGAGAGTCGGGGAAGAGTTCGCGGACGCCGTCGACCTGGTCACGCTGAACATCGAAGAGGAGGAGATTCGGGCGCGTGCCATCGATCTCGAGGGCGAGTGAGGTGGCCAGACTGCTCTGCACTCCCCCGATCACACCGAGGATGAAGGTCCCGAAGCCGAGAGCGAGGATGACCGATATCGTCTGGTTGCCCGGCCGAAAGAGGCTCGATACCCCCTGCCGGACCGGCCACGGCGCCCTCTCGGGGAGGAGGCGGCGCGCGAGCCCCACCACGAGGCGCGCGCTCCCCCACAGCACCGCGACGGCAACAGCGAGAGCAGCCGCGAAGACGAGCCCGTCGGCGGTCGAGGGCGCCTCGAGCACACTCGTTCCCACCACCGAGAGCGCGAGGAAGAGAACCGCCGCGGCCCGGAGTGAACGGTTCGCGGGCGCCGCATCGACGGCGTCGGAGCGCAGCGCCGCCAGGGGAGGGACTTCGCGCACCCCGAGGAGGGGAAGGAGCGCGAAGACGAGCGACACCCAGACGCCCACCGCGATCCCCGCCCCCACGGTGAGGAGGTCGACGCGCGGAGTGATCGGTACGGGCATGACACCTGCGAGGAGGGCGGGGAGGAGATGCTGGATCCCGACACCCGCCACCGCGCCGATCCCTGCGCCGAAGAGACCGAGCGCCCCCGCCTGGAGGAGGTAGGCTGCGAAGACCTCGTTCTGCGACGCTCCCAGGCATCGGAGCACCGCGATCGAGGGGAGGCGCTCACGCACGAAGACGCCGATCGCGCTCCCCACCCCGACGCCACCGAGGAGGAGCGCGCCGAGCCCGATGAGCGCCAGGTAGCGGCCGAGGAACCCGACCGCGCGGGTGAGATTGCGCGCCTCCTCCACCGCGGTATCGAAGTCGATCCCCTCCGCCTGCATCACCGCTTCGTAGCGCGTCTCGATCGCGGCGCGCTCCCCGAGTGCGGGCATCGTGACGTAGGTGGTATAGCGGGCGAGGCTCCCGAATCCGATGATGTCGGCGGCATCGAGATCTTCGGGGCTCATCCAGATGCGTGCTCCGATCGCGGTCTGCAGCCCGACCTCGGTGGGCACGCTCCGCACGACACCGATGATCTCGAAGTTCGCCGACCCGATCGTGACGGAATCGCCGATCGTACGCCCGAGCTGCGTCGCGATCGCCTCGTCGACGAGGATCCGCCCGGGTTCCGCTACCCGTGACCACACCCCGGCCGGCCGCGTCTCGATCTCTCCATAGAAGGGCCACCCCGCCTCGACCGCACGGAGCTGAACGAGGCGCGGCGTCCCTCCAGGAGGCGGGCTGGCCATCGAAACCGCCGAGACCACGCCCGCGCTCGCGTGCCCGGCCGCTTCCACCGAGTCGATCATCGCGGAGAGCGCCGGACCGAGGGGCGCGTTGCCCTGCAGGCGAAGATCGGCACCCATCAGGAGTTGCGCCTCGTCCCGGACCGATCGGGCGACATCCTGGCGGAAGGAGTGGATCGACACGAGGGCGGCAACGCCAAGAGCGATCGAGAGCATGTACGGGCCGACGCGCGGCAGCGTCGTGCGCGCCTCCCGTGAGGCCAGAAAACCGATCACGCCACGATCGCGCCGTCGGCGAGGCGGATCACGCGGTGCGCGCGCGCTGCCAGGTCGTGATCGTGCGTGACCATGACGAGGGTCGTCTCCGCCTCACGATTGAGCTCCTCGAGGAGCGTCACGATCCGCTCGCCGGTCGCACGATCGAGGTTCCCGGTGGGCTCGTCGGCAAAGAGGATCCGTGGGCGCGTCACGAAGGCGCGGGCCACCGCCACGCGCTGCTGCTCTCCACCCGAGAGCTGACTCGGGTAGTGGTCGGTCCGTTCCCCGAGCCCGACCCGTTCGAGGAGGCGTCGCGCCCGCACCTCTCCGGGCCGGCCTCCCTCCCCGACCAGCTCCAGCGGGATGCGCACATTCTCGAGCGCGGTGAGCGCGGGGAGGAGATGGAAGCTCTGGAAGACGAAGCCCACATTCCGCGCACGAAAACGTGCGCGCGCATCCTCATCGAGATCGAAGAGCGCGGTGTCTCCGAGGGTGACGGTGCCGGCGGTCGGGGTATCGAGTCCCGCGAGGAGCCCGAGGAGCGTCGTCTTGCCGCTCCCGGAGGGGCCGACCACCGCCGCGATCTCCTGATCCCCGATCTCGAGATCGATCTCCCTCAGCACGGGTAGAGGCCGCCCCCCGCTACGATATACCTTCCCAAGACCCTTCGCGACGATCATATGAAATCGATTCCCCTCTTCATCGGACTCATCCTCCTCGCCGGCTGCGCCGAGGAGCCCCCGTCCCCATCGACGACGACGGAGACGACGCGCCTTGAACCCCCGAGAGAGGCGCCCGGGTCCGTCACGGACGACGCCGGGCGCACGAGCGGGCCTCGCGTGGTCTTCGTGGGGACGAGTCTTACCGCAGGCTACGGTCTCGCGCGGCCCACGACGATGAGCTGGGTGGGACAGGTGAGCGCGCTCGCCGCCGACGAGGGAACCCCGATCGAAGCGGTCAATGCGGGTGTGAGCGGCGATACGAGCGCCGGGGGACTCCGGCGGATTGCGGCGCACCTGACGGTGCCGACGGATGCGGTCGTGCTCGAGCTCGGCGCGAATGACGGATTGCGCGGCCTTCCCGTCGCGGCGCTCGCTCGCAACCTCGCCTCGGCGATCGACACGATCCGCGCGCACGCGCCCGATGCGGCGATCGTGGTCGCGCGCATGGAGGCGCCCCCCAACCTCGGCGCCGCCTATGTCGAGAGCTTCTCGGCGGTCTTCGATTCCCTCGAAGCGCGCGGCGACGTCCGCGTCACCCCCTTCCTCCTCGAGGGTGTCGCCGGGATTCCCGCACTCAACCAGCGCGACGGGATCCATCCACTCCCCGAAGGCCACCGGCGCCTCGCCGAGACCGTCTGGCCCACCCTCCGCGAGGCGCTGACGCATGCGTCGGCGGGCGGAGGATGATCCGGCACCCCAGCTCCGCCGAGCGAGTTCGATGACCTACCTGAAGCGATTCATCGTCGCGATCGCGCTCTTCCTGATCATCTTTCTCGCGGCCGGGATGCTGAGGTCGGGAGAGTGGACGACCGCACGCTCGCGGGTGATCGCCGCCTCTCCCGAGGCGATCTGGCCGTGGATCTCGGACCTTCGGCGCTGGGACGCGTGGGCCCCCCTCGGGGAGGTCGAGGGGATCTTCGAAGCGGAGAGCTCCGGGGTGGGCGCGGTGCGCGCCTGGGACGACCCGGCGTGGGGCGCGGGACGCGTGACGATTCGGGAGGTCGATCCCGGGCGCCGCCTGAGCTACGACGTCGCGGTCGAGGGTGGCCTCACCGCCACGGGCCGGCTGACCCTCGAGCCCATTCCCGACGGGGGTGGAACGCGCGTCCGATGGATCGAGGAGGGGGATTTCGGGTGGAACCCTCTCCTGACCTGGTTCGCGCCCGGGATGGAGAAGCGTCAGGGCGCCCAGCTGGCGCTGGGACTGGAGCGACTGCGCGACCGGGTGGTGGAGTAGCGCGACGGCCACACCCTCCTTCCGCTCCTCTCCGATGCCGTCCCGGGGGGACGGCGCGGTCCGCTACACCCGCTGCTTGTAGTAGTCGATCAACGCCTGGTTGGTCGGCATCTTCCGCATCACATTGGCCAGTTCCTGCATGGCGTCGGCCGTGTGCATGCCGCCGAGCTGACGGCGGAGTGCCCGTGAGAGATCGAGGGCATCGGGATCGAGGAGGAGTTCCTCCTTCCGCGTGGCCGAGGCGTTGAGATCGATCGCCGGATAGATCCGACGGTCGGCGAGTTCACGGGAGAGAACGAGTTCGCTGTTCCCGGTCCCCTTGAACTCCTCGAAGATCACCTGGTCCATTCGTGATCCGGTGTCCACGAGCGCCGTGGCGATGATCGTGAGCGACCCACCGCCCTGCGCTTCGGCGATCTTCCGTGCCGACCCGAGGAACCGCTTCGGCTTCTCGAGCGACTGCGCGTCGAGGCCACCCGAGAGTGTGCGTCCGCTCCCCTCCTCGACGGTGTTGTAGGCGCGTGCCATGCGGGTGATCGAGTCGAGGATGATGACGACATCCTCGCCGTGCTCCACGCGACGGCGTGCTCGTTCGAGGGTGATCTCTGCCACCTGGCAGTGCCGATCGGCGGTACGGTCGAAGGTGGAGGAGATCACTTCACCGAACCCCACCGCTTCCATCTCGGTGACCTCCTCCGGGCGTTCGTCCACGAGGAGGATGAAGAGGGTGCACTCGGGGTTGTTCATCGACACCCCCTCGGCCACCGCCTGCAGCACCGTGGTCTTCCCCGCCTTGGCCGGGGCGACGATCATCGCGCGCTGGCCCTTGCCGAACGGACAGAAGAGATCGACGACGCGGCCCGTGGTATCCGGCTCGCCCGCGATCGTACGTCCACACTCGAGCTTGAGCTGCTGATCCGGGTGCATCGCGCTCAGGCGATCGAAGTCGGGGCGATCTCTCGCCTCTTCGGGGGGACGCCCATTCGCGAGACGAAGGTGCGTGAGCGGCGGACTCTTGCCACTCTTCGGACGTCCGCCGACGTCTCCGATGAGCTCGTCGCCGGTCCGCAGACCGAATTTGTTGATGACGCGAGCGCCAACGTAGATGTCGTCCTTGCCGGGGATGTACCCCGACTCGGCGCGCCGGATGAATCCGGAGCCGCCCCCGAGGACCTCGAGGACGCCCAGGGGCGTGTCGTTGTTCACGATGTCAATGGCCGTTCTTGGGATGTCGGGGCTCGGCGGCGTCTCGAATCGACGCAAAGGCGCGCCCGGGAACTGGCGGCGCACGGGGACCCCGTTCAACTTGCCGGAGCCGCTCGGATGCTTCGTGGGTGGTGCAGCGCGAAGCGGAGCGACCGTCGGGCGAATGCCCGAGAGGTCGGGCTTGATGCCCCGACCGAATACAAATGTCTCACGACCCCCGTGGTGAAGCAAGCGCACC
Source organism: Longimicrobiales bacterium (assembly GCA_032250675.1). Lineage (GTDB taxonomy): Bacteria > Gemmatimonadota > Gemmatimonadetes > Longimicrobiales > Gaopeijiaceae > Gaopeijia. The sequence continues at coordinate 38,663 of JAVVEY010000011.1, forward strand.
GTGTCGAGATTCCCTTTCACACATCCCTGACTCCCTCACGATTCATGACCACTCGCCGCCGTTTCATCGAGCGCGTCCTCGCAGCCTCCGCGGGGCTGGCCGTCGCTCCTCCGCTCGAGGCTGCGTTCGGAACCCTCCCCCGCATCCTCCCGGGTCTCACCCTCGGCGACGCCTCGTCCGAGGCGATCGATGCCCTGCGGGCGGAGTACCTCCTCGATCCGGGGCTCCTCTACGTGAACCACGCCTCGATCGGTACGATCCCCCGCGCCGTGCACGAGGCACATCTCGCCGCCCTGCGACTCTGTGAGACGGACCCGTGGCTCCACATGTGGGGTCCGGCGTGGGAGGCACCGCGCGAGGAGGTGCGCCGCGGGCTCGCTGAACTCCTCGGAACAGACTCCTCCTCGATCGCGATCACGCACAACACCACCGAAGGCTTCAATCAGCTGGCGGCAGGCCTCGATCTCGGCCCCGGCGACGAAGTGCTCTACACCGAGCTCAATCACGCCGGAGCTTCGGTCTGCTGGATGCACTGGGCAGAGCGGAAGGGGTTCACGGTGCGGCAGATCCCCTTCCCCGTCGAGGCGGCGATGGCGATGAGCGCCGAAGAATTCGCCGCCGTGCACCTCGACCATCTGCGCCCCGAGACGCGCGTGCTCGTCTTCCCTCACATCGACAACCGGATCGGCGTGCGCCACCCCCTCCGCCTCCTCGCGGACGGGGCGCATGCTCGCGGCGTCGAGGTCGTCGCCGTCGACGGCGCTCAGACCGCCGGGATGATCCCCTGCGATCTCGAGGCGAGTGGCGTCGACGCCTTCGCGGGGTCTCCCCACAAATGGATCCAGGCCCCGAAGGGACTCGGCCTCTTCTACCTGCGCGAGGCACTCCGGGAGCGACTCCGTCCCACCTGGGTGACGTGGGGTCAGGCGCAGTGGGATGGAACGGTTCGCCGTTTCGAGGACTACGGCACACGAAACCTTCCCGCCGTGATGGCGCTCGGGGATGCGCTCGACGTCCAGGAGGGGATCGGTGCGGAGGCCAAACTCTCGCGGTATCGAACGATCCACACCCGCCTGCGCGACGCCGTCGACGCGACACCCGGACTCGCCTGGCGTTCCCCGCGCGACTTCGAGCTCGGCGGTTCACTCGTCGCGATCGAAGTCCTCGGGCGTCCCGCGCCGGAGGTCGGAGAGCACCTCTGGCGAGAGCATCGCGTCGGGCTGCGGAGCTTCGGTAATCGCCCGAATGCCCTGCGGATCTCTCCGAATGTCGGGACCACCGACGAAGAGATCGACCGACTGATCCACCTCCTCACCGAGGCTCGCCCGTGACGCGTGACACCCTCTTCCGTTTCGTGCTCGTCGTGACGCCCTTCGCGCTGATGGCGGCCTTCTACTTCATCCTCACCCGCGTCGCCGGATGACGAATGCACGACGCGGGGCCCCCGGAAAACCGGAAGCCCCGCGTGATGAATCGGGGGATCTGTCGCGGCGCGGGGGTCGCGCGGATCATCAGAGGCGCCGCCCGGATTCGAACCGGGGATAAAGGATTTGCAGTCCTCTGCCTTACCACTTGGCCACGGCGCCAAAAACGCGGAGGGGAGAGACGGTCGAGATCGCGTCACTCCCCTCCGGAGAGAGCGGGAAACCGGACTCGAACCGGCGACCCCCACCTTGGCAAGGTGGTGCTCTACCAACTGAGCTATTCCCGCTGAATTGCAGTGTGGGAAGCTAGAAACCGCATCGGGGGGTGTCAAGGCGCAAACCCTCGCACTGCGTTACCTTTCGGCGCCTTTTTCGGTTCCCTTCGACCCCATCGCATGCGCCGCGAACCGCCTCTCTCCGCCCGGATTCACCCACGCGTCCCGGCACTCGTGATGGTGACGTGCATCGTTCTCACGTCGCAATCGCTCGAGGCCCAGTGGGACGCCCCGGTGCTCCCGCACCGGACCCCCCTCGAGTGGGGCGAGGTGATCTTCGACGCCACCCTCCTCTTCCGCTCCGCGGACACCTGGATGGGGGGCGGCCCACTCGCGGACGGACTCCGTCGCAACGATGCGCTCGATCTCTTCGATACCGAGGGCGCGCTGCGCTCCGCGCTCTCCACCCTCGGCGCCGATCCTTCGACCCTTCGCGCCGGAGGAACCGCGGCCGCGGTGCAGGCGAGTCAGACGCATCTCCCGCTGACGGTCCGGGCGGGTCTCCCATGGGGACTCGAGGTCGAGGCGACGGTCCGCTTCGTGCGGACACGTCTCGAGGCGGACTCGCGACTCCTTCCCGCAGCGGGGGCTACGCTCGGACGCTCTCCCGCTCTCGACAATCCGTCGGCGGTACAGGGCTTCGTCGACGAGGTCCGCGCGGCCACGCAGGGGTTCACCGCCGGAGGGAGGGACTGGGAGGCGTGGGGGGCCGCATGGACGGCCGCCTATCGCGCCTCCCCCCTCTTCCCGACCGCGGGATCGGCGGCAGCCTCACAGCTCCTCGCCGAACTCGACGGACTCAATGCCGCACTCGCGGATGCGGGGCGCAACGTCGTGGCCGCATCGCCCCTCTTCGCCGCCGCCGCGCTGACCCCGGGAGAACACCTCGGCATCACCACCGGCGCCCCCTTCGGCCTCATCCCCTTCGAGAACGCACCCTTCGAGTGGAGTACCGGTGACGCCGATCTGATCCTCCGGTACGGGGCATTCGGTGACGCGCGGCAGGACCGCGCACCGGGCGACTCGATCGGGCGCGGCATCGTGCTCACGGGGGGCGTACGGATCCCCCTGGCCGATCAGGAAAACCCCGACCTTCCCTTCGCGACGGCCGCCGGGAATGGCGTGGCTGCCGCGCTCCTCGGAGGGGAAGGGTGGATCGAAGGCGAGAAGTGGGCCGCCACGGGATCCCTCCGGACGACGCTGCACGGCTCCACCGACGTGGTACGCCGGATCGCCCCCCGCGATGTCGTCTTCATCGGACGCGACTCCCGCACCGACCTCTCCTGGACGCCCGGGATGCAGCTCCTGGGCCAGCTCCGCCTGGAGTTCACACCCGCCGGTCCCCTGCGGCTCTCTCTCGGATACACCCTCGACCATCGGGGCGAAGACAGCTTCGAGCGACTCGGTCCGGTTCCGGAGTTCAGCGAGAACTTCGCCTTTCCCGCACCCCCCTTCTTCAGCGATCCCGACATCCTCGAGGAAGGGACCGGGGGTACGGTGCACTGGGTGCGCGGGGGGGCGCGGTGGTCGCCCGGGAAGGACGGCGGATTCGGGATCTCCTTCGATGTGGGAACGCCCGTCTCCGGTGAGATTCCCCGCGCGCTCGAGTGGACCGAGATCCGTTTTCGGGCCCACCGGGCGGTCTCACTCTCCGGCATCTTCTAGTGTAGTGTCTCCGAAGTTCTGCTGCTATTCGGGACCAGACTTCGGAGACAACACCCTTCCAGCCCGCACCGGAGGGAGGGATGAAGCCC
>JAVVEY010000114.1:0-8228 GCA_032250675.1 Longimicrobiales bacterium
CGCTCACCGGAAGCCTTCTCCTCCTCGTCGCCCGCAGCCGTCATCGCCTGCTCGCTCGAGGCCGGGCGGGCCGGAGGCTCGACGAAGTGGCGCTCTCGCTCGAAGGGATAGCCCGGAAGGGGAATGCGCCTGCGGAACTCCGAGCCGTCGAAGGCGTCCCAGTCGATCTCGACGCCGTGGACCCAGAGGGCACCCAGCGCCGTCAGCGTGAAGGCCTGCGCGTCGTCGGGCTCGCCGGGGTGCGGGAGGGAGTGCAGCACCGGCTGCGTCGAGGCCCGATCGGGGTGCAGCTTTGCCAGCGTCGCCAGGGTGCGGCCCGGACCGACCTCGAGGAGCGCGGCGCCGTCGCTGTCCAGGAGTCGGGCGAGGCCGGTGGAGAAGCGGACCGTGTTCCGGAGGTGGCGCACCCAGTGCTCGGGGTCGGTCACCTCGTCCGCTCGCACGAAGTCCCCCGTGAGGTTCGAGACGAAGGGCAGCTCCGGCGGCGAGAGCTTCATCCCTTCCACGTACGCCCGGAACTCGGGGAGGATCGGCTCGAGCATCGACGAGTGGGCGGCGACATCGATCCGGATCCGGCGGGTCTCCACCTCCCTCTCGGCCAGTCGTGCCTCGAGGGCCGCCACAGCGTCCACCGGTCCCGCCGCGAGCGTGAGTTCGGGCGCGTTCACGGCGGCGATGGAGAGATCGTCACCCAGGAGGGGTTGAAGCGCTTCGACTCCCAGGTTCACACTCGTCATCGCCCCGGGATCCAGCGACTCGAAGAGCCGTCCCCGGAGCGTCACCAGAGAGAGGCCCTCTTCCGGCGAGAAGACGCCGGCCAGACACGCCGCCGTGTACTCGCCCATCGAGTGCCCGATCATCGAGGCCGGGCGCACGCCCCACGACATCCAGAGGTGCGCATGGGCGAGCTGGGTGGCGAAGAGCGCGGGGAGCGCCCGGGAAGGACGCTGGAGTTCCCGGGCGGCGGCCTCCTCCTGGCCGGGGGAGGGGAAGAGGAGCGCGCGGAGGTCCAGCTCCTCCTCCCCCTCCATGTGACGCAGGCACCGATCCACCACATCCCGGAAGACCTCTTCCCGGTCGTGGAGCTCCCTCCCCATGTGGGGGTGCTGGGCGCCGCCTCCCGCGAAGAGGAAGGCCACTGGCCGTCCCTGAGTCGCGCAGACCCCGTCCACCAGCCGCCCCCCCTGCCCCGTGGCGAAGGCCTCGACCGCGCCCTCGAGCTCCCGGCAGACCACCGCCCTGCGGTGCCTGAAGCGGGCACGCCCCAGGCGGAGCGTATGGGAGATGTCGGCGAGCGGCGTACCGGGGTGTTCCTCGAGGAAGTCGATCAGATCCCGGGACGCGGCCTCCACGACGGCTCTGGAGCGACCCGAGAGAGGAAGCATCTGCCAATCCCGCGACGGGCCGGAGCGTCGGCCGGCTGGCGCCTCTTCCAGAACGACGTGGGCGTTGGTGCCTCCCACGCCCAGGGAACTCACCCCCGCCCTGCGCTTGCCACCGAGATCGGGCCAGGCCAGGAGCTCGCGGTTGACAAAGAAGGGGCTGGCCGGGAAGTCGATCTCGGCGTTGGGCTTCTCGAAGTGCACGGTGGGCGGGATCTCAGCGTGCTTGAGGGCCTCGACGGCCTTGATCAGACTGGCGACGCCCGCGGCGGTGTCGAGGTGCCCGATGTTCGACTTCACCGAGCCCAGGGCGCAGTAGCCCTCCTTCTCGGTCTGAGTGCGGAATGCCTGGGTGAGGGCCGCCACCTCGATGGGGTCTCCGATCGGCGTGGCGGTCCCGTGTCCTTCGACGAATCCGATCGTCTCCGGATCCACCCCGGCCACCGAGATCGCCTCGGCGATCGCCCGTGCCTGGCCGTCCACACTGGGAGCGAGGTAGCTCACCTTGCTCGAGCCGTCGTTGTTGACCGCCGAGCCCCGGATGACGGCGTGAATCGTATCGCCGTCCGAGAGCGCGTCCTCCAGGCGGCGGAGGGCTACCACCCCTACGCCGCTTCCGAAGACCGTACCCTCCGCCCGGGCATCGAAGGAGCGGCAGTGGCCATCGGGCGAGAGGATCTCCCGTTCCTGGTAGAGGTACCCTTCGCCCTGCGGCTGATTGATGGACACCCCGCCGGCCAGCGCCATGTCGCACTCCCAGGCCAGGAGGCTCTGACAGGCATAATGGACGGCCACGAGGGAGGTGGAGCAGGCGGTCTGGATGCCCACGCTCGGGCCGGTCAGGTCGAGTTCCCAGGAGACCCGGGTGGCCAGGAAGTCCTTGTCGTTCCCCGTGTGTCGCAGGAGGAAAAAGCCCACCGACTCCCGCAGCTCGGGGTCCGGGAGCAGATTCTGCCAGAAGTACCGGTTGAGACCGCACCCTGCGAAGACCCCGACACTCCCGGTGAACCGGTCCGGAAGGTGGGCCGCGTGCTCGAGAGCGTGCCAGGAGCATTCGAGGAAGTTGCGGACCTGGGGGTCCATGATCGCCGCGTCCCGGGGGCTCATTCCGAAGAAGCCGGCGTCGAAGTATTCCATCCGATCGAGGAGCGCCTCGGCACCCACGTAGTCGGGATCGCCGCGGAGGCTCTCGGAGATGCCAGCCGCCTCGAGCATCTCGTCGCTCAGGCGCGTGATGCTCTCGCGGCCCTCCCGCAGATTGCGCCAGAACTCCGCCACACTCCGGGCCCCCGGGAAGCGGCCGGCCATCCCGACGATGGCGATCGCCCCGTCGGGTACGTCAGTGGGGTCGAAGTCGGTCATCGGACGTCGCGGTGGGTCATCGGGGAGCATCACTCACGAGCGGTCGCTGCCGGCGGTCCGCCCCCGGCGGGACCGGCGGCGCATGGCCGCCCGATTCATACCCTCCTGGGCGGCCGGACGGTCGTCGCCGGCCTCGACCAGGTGCTCCGCCAGGGTCCGGATCGTGGAGAAACGGAAGAGGTCCGTCAGGGGGATCTTCCGCTCGAGGTCCGCCTGCAGCCTCGCCTGCACCTGAACCGCGAGGAGGGAGTGCCCCCCGGCGTCGAAGAAGTTCTCGTCGATCTGCAGAGAATCCACCCCAAGCTCGCGAGCCCAGATCGCCGCGATCCGCCGCTCCATCTCGTTTCGAGGTCCCACTCCCGGGGTTCTCTCGCTCCGGCTGCCGGCTCCGGGATCGGGGAGTGCGTTTCGGTCGAGCTTCCCATTCGGGGTCGTCGGGAGGGCATCCAGTCCGACCAGGATCGACGGCACCATCACCTCGGGGAGCACGCGCGAGAGGCTCTCCCGAAGCTCTACCTCGAAATCGGGTCCGCGACGTCCGGACACATAGTAGGACACCAGGCGATGGTCCCCGTGCGTCGGCTCGTGAACGACCGAGACCGCCGCATCCACATCGTCGCGGGCGGTGAGGACCGAGTCGATCTCACCCAGCTCGATCCGGTGGCCGCGGATCTTGACCTGGTCGTCGAGCCGGCCGAGGAAGTCGATCACCCCGTCCGCCCGATATCGCACCCGGTCGCCCGTCCGGTAGACCCGGGCGTTCGGCGCGTCCACGAAGGGGTCGGGAATGAAGCGCTCCGACGTGAGCTCGGGGCGGTCGAGGTACCCCCGCACCACGCCCTCACCTCCGATGATCAGTTCGCCGGGTACCCCGGGAGGAACCGGATTCAGCGCCGAGTCCACGACGTAGAGGCGGGTGTTGGCGATGGGGCGTCCGATCGCCACGACGGCCTGGGTGTCGTCCGGCCCCACGTCGTGAACCGACGACCAGATCGTGGTCTCCGTCGGGCCGTACATGTTGAGGATCCGTCCACCGGTGAACTCCCTGAGGCGGGTCGCCAGCGGGCCCGGCAGGGCCTCCCCACCGACGAGGACGGTGTCGAGCTTCGCGAAGGCCTCGCGCGCCTCGGGATCGGCCAGAAAGATCCGGGCTCGTGAGGGCGTGCACTGAAGGTGCGTCACCCCGTGGCGGTGCACCTGATCCGCGAATCCGGATGGCTCGCGGTCCGGACGGGCCTGCCGGATACGGCGCCTCAGCTCGGCCAGGTGCTCGAGGTGTTCGAGGGTCGTTGATGTGTCCACGCCGAAGTCGATCAGGCACGCGATCTCGTCCACACCGGCGGCCCGGAGTCGGCCCACGATCTCGACGCAGCGCTCCACCGAACCGAAGAGCCCACTGCTCTCGTAGTAGCGCTCGAAGGCGAAGTCGAGGAGGGAGTCGAGATCGTCGTCGGAGAGACTCTCGAAGCCGCCCTCGTCGTTCTGGTGCTCCTGGCGGCCCGCATAGATCTCCCACGCCTGCTGGAAGTTCCGGATGAGCCCCACGGCGGTGCGCAGATAGCTCTTCATCGGCTCCCGGACCCGCTCCCGCACCTCATCGTCGTCGCCACCGACGAAGGTATGGAGCATCAGGCTGACGCAGCCCGGGCCCTCGTGCCCCGCTTTCTGCCGGGCGTCCCGGTACACCGCGATCTTCTCCCGGATCTCCTCCACCGACTGGCCGAGGAGATGGGTCAGGATGTTGGCACCGATTCGCCCCGCGGACTCGAACGAGCTCACGCTCCCCGCCGTGGTGATCCAGACGGGCAGCTCCTCCTGGATGGGTCGGGGAAGCGTCGAGACCTCCACGTCACCCTTCGGCCCCGGGAAGGTGACCGCTTCACCCCGCCACAGCCGCCTGACGGTTTCGATCGCCTCGTACATGCAGGACTTCCGGTCCTCATAGTTGTCGGGGCGGAGGCAGAAGTCGTCGGCCTGCCATCCCGAGGCGAAGGAGAGGCCGACCCGGCCCCCCGAGAGGTTGTCCACGACCGACCACTCCTCCACGACCCGGGCGGGGTGGTGGAGGGGAAGGACCACGCTCCCCGAGCGGATGCCGACCCGCTCGGTGATGGCCGCCACCGCCGCGCCCGTCACCGAAGGGTTCGGATAGAGCCCTCCGAAGGCGTGGAAGTGACGCTCGGGCATCCAGACCGCCGCGAAGCCGTTCCGGTCCGCAAAGCGCGCGCCTTCCAGGAGGAGCTCGTAGCGCCGGTCCGGCTGGGATCCCTCGTCGGCGGCGAAGTAGAAGAGACTGAACTCCATCGGTCGGGTCGCGACTTCCGTGGAGGGCGCCGCCTTCCGGGCCGCCTCGACCGTTCCGCGCTCGTCGTCGAAGAGAACGACCTCGAAGCCCCGGGTGAGAGTCCAGAGGAGCTCGAGGACGGAGATGTCGAAGGAGAGGGTGGTCACCGAAAGCCAGACGCCCGGGTCGGTGTCGTCCGGCTCCAGACGCTCGTCCATGGCCGTGAAGAAGGCCGTCACATTCCGGTGTTCGACGGCCACCCCCTTGGGACGCCCCGTCGAGCCCGAGGTGTACATCACGTAGGCCAGGTGCTCCGCCGACACGTCGGAGTCGAGGGGGGTGTCCTCCTCTTCGAAGGCGCGACCGTCCGCGTCCACGTGGACGACGCGGGCCCGGTGCTCCGGGAGGGCGGCCACGTGCCGGCGCGGCGTGACGAGGACGTCCACCCCCGAGTCCTCCAGCATGAAGGCGATCCGCTCGCCGGGGAAGTCCGGATCGAGAGGCACGTAGGCGCCTCCGGCCTTGAGGATGCCGAGGAGACCGACCACGGTGTCGGGGGACCGGTCCGCGATCAGGCCCACGAGGGTGTCGGGCCTCACGCCCATCTCCGCAAGGTGCCGGGCGAGTTGGTTCGACCGGGCGTCCAGCTCCTGGTAGGTGAGGACGGAGGAGCCGGCCTTCACCGCCGGGGCGTCCGGGCGCGCACGGGCCACGGCCCGAAACTGCTCGTGGATGCGTCGCTCGTCGGGGAGGGGCCGCGCGGTGTCGTTCCACTCCACGAGCATCCGGCTCCGCTGCTCCCCGGTCAGGAGGGGCAGCTCGCCCACCCGGACATCGGGCCGATCGGCGATCGCCCGGAGGACGGCAGCGAGCCCATCCAGGAGCGCTTCGGTCCGCTCCCTCCCGAAGGATTCGCCGTCGGCCACCGCCACCATCAGCATGGGGTCTTCGCCGTACACGTGGACGTTCAGGTCCGAGCTGAGGCGCTCCCGGAGGCAGGCGTCCCGTTCGTGCCACCGCCCGCCCAGCTTCCGGACGCGGCTCCCGAGCGACTCCCGGTCGAAGACCACGATGCTCTGGAAGAGCGGGGTGTTCGGGGGCAGGTCGCTCCACTTCTGGATGTCGGTCAGCGCCGCGTGCTCGTGGGGTCGGACCTCGACCTGCTGGTCCCGGACTTCGCGCAAAAGCTCCGCGACCGGGCGCTGTGGATCCACGTGGGTCCGGGTCGGAATCGAGTTGATGAAGAGCCCCACCATCTCCTCGGCGCCTTCGACGGTCTGCGGCCGTCCCGAGCGGGTCTGGCCGAAGATCACGTCGGTCTCTCCGGTGAAGCGATGGAGGAGCACCGCCCATGCGGAGAGGATCACCGTGCTCAGGCGTACATCGTGAGCTTCGGCTACTTTGCGGAGTTCTTCCGTCAGGCCTTCAGGAAGACGCCTGGAGATCTCGAGGGTACCGCCATCCGCTTCGCCCCCCGAACTCACATCCGCGGGACTCGCGAAGCCCGCCAGCAGATCGCTCCAGAACTCCTCGTCGCCTTCCCCTTCGTGGTCGGTCCGCCACTCCAGGTACTCGGGATAGGCTCGGACCGGTGGCAGCTCCCCCTCTGTACCGTCGACCCCAGCGTCGTACAGCGTCCAGACCTCGCGAAGCACCTGCACGAACGAGCCGGCATCCAGCACCAGGTGAGGCAGCGTCCAGATGCACCGGTACTCCTCCGGTCCGAGGCGGATCAGCTGGATTCGTGTGAGGGGGGGCCTGTCGAGCCGAAAGCCGAGGGATCGGTCCCTCTCGAGGAGGTCTTCGAAGCGCTCGTCGAGCGTTTCCGGCGTGACCGCGCTCCAGTCGGAGACTTCGAAGGGGAGCATGGCGGCGTCTGCGGCCCTCCAGACGGGCCGGTCACGTCCGTCCCGCGCGACGGCGGAGTGGAGGACGACGTGCCGATCCACGACGCACTGCCAGGACTCCCGCAGAAGCTCGGCGTCCACGGGCTCGGGGAGTTCCACGACGACCTGGAGGATGTCCAGGCCCTCGCGCTCGTCCACCAGGTGGTGGTAGAGCATGCCGAGCTGCATGGGCGAGAGCGGGGGCATCGTCGTCTCACGTCGGATCATCGATCCCGGTCTTCGCGCTGGGCGTGTGAGGAGGGTCAGATCAAAACAGCTCACCCCGCGGTGGTGGGTGCGAGGCTCGACAATCCGATACACCAGAAGGGCGAAGATCTTCCGCCGGCCGGTGTGGATGCCCGACGATACCCGACGCTCGGGAAGCCGGACGAGGCACCGACTTCGATCGCCCTTCCCTCGTTGGGACCAGGTCGAAAACCCCTCGAACGGCTGATTACGGGGGGACGGAGGCGCCGGTAGCTTGATCATGAAGACTCCCGATCGGTTCGGTCGGGCCTCACTCAACTCTCGGAGTCCACATGTTCAGCTCCCATCTGCTCCGTTTCGGGGCGATTTTCCTCCTCTCCGGTCTGGTCGCGTGTAACCCCTTCCGGAAAGACAACGCCGTCGAGCTCGACGCGGCAAGCACGACGCTCAACTATCAATGGAACGCCACCCTGGCGTCGCCGGAGTCGCTGGCCGGAATCACCCAGATGAATGGGTACGCGTCGATGGCCCCGAGTCGTAACGGCGCGAGCACCGTGGTGACTGTCGATCTCGCCAACGCGTCGCCCGGTGGGCTGCATCCGTGGGCGGTCCGGCGCGGCGAGTGCGGCGCTCCGTCCAGCTCGGAGGCGTTCGGCACTGCAGACGCCTACGCGCCGCTCAAGGTGGGTTCGGACGGACGCTCCCACGCGAGCGTGTCGCTCCCGATTCGTACACCGACGAATGGCCAGTACTTCGTGGTCCTCCACGCGTCGGATGCGAACGCCCGCACCGTCGTGGCCTGTGGCAACCTCTCGGCGCCAACGCGCTGAGCCGTTCGGTACACCCACATCCCCCCGAGGATCGTCGCGGCACCGTCGATCCTCGGGTGGATCGCGATCTTCGGGGCCTCCGACGAGCCCGGAAAGATCCGCGAAGAGATGCTGCGCGACGTCGATCTCCGCTTCCCCTTCGCGGTGGACGCCACCGAGGGGGGTGTTCCGGCGTCGATCTGAAGGCGCTCTGTCAGCAGGCGTCCAGCGCGCTCACCCCGGCAGGAAAACCCGGAAGGTCGCCCCCTCCCCTTCCCTGGCCGGCGCCAGGTCGACC
>JAVVEY010000115.1:0-8061 GCA_032250675.1 Longimicrobiales bacterium
AGGTGTTCGGGCGGGGGGGAGCTCCCGAAGAGGTTGACTGCCTCATCCACCGGGAGCGTCCCGAAGGCGGGGACGGGGTGGTCGGGAAGAGGTATGCGGAGAGCCCGCCGCTCGGGCAGCACGAGGACGTGCAGAACCGCCGAGCTCCCGTCTACCGCCACGACGCACTCGCTGCCGAGGGCCCACAGTGGCCGGGCCTCGCGAGCTCGATTGCTCTGGTTATCCTTCGGCGGGAGGGGGAGAGACCAGCGGAAGCTCTCCGGAATCGTATGCGGCACCTACGGGTGCGAGAGGCCCTCCGGATCGTGCTGGACATCCCCTGGTCCGTCCACATGGCGCCTTCACGCGGCACCGGGGCGCGCGCCCGAACCGTCACCGCCATCGCGGACACCCTCGGCGTGACGCGCGGTCATCTCTCCATGCTGTGCTCCGAAGCGGGTGTTTCGCTCCCGGAGATCGCCGACGAATGGCTGCTGTCCCAAGCCATCGTGCTCCATACCGTCGCGCGTGACCCATGGAAGGCCGTCGCTGAGCGGCTCGGCTACTCGACACCTTCCGCCCTGTCCGCGCTCTTCCGGCGGACCACAGGCACCACTCCGGGGAAGGTGTGTACGGCCCCACACGAGGCGATCGAGCGATTCAAGGAAAAAATCGAGCTCATCCTCTCATGATGTATCCGCCCCTGGTCAGGGTGAGGAGGTTGAATGACTTCGATCCGCCGGATCTCGTACCGCTCGTCTTCGGTCTCCACCGTTGCCCAGGCCGTCCTGCCGGCAACCGCGTCGAGCCGAAGACCGGCATCGAGCTCGACCGAGCCCAGACGACGACCGTCGGGGTCCACGATCTCCCAGATGACGTCGCGCGCCCCCGGGACGGCCTCTCGCCGCAGCCAGATCCACCCGGACGGCCCCATGAGAACACCCGAGACCGGCGGAAACCATGGAGGTCGATACAGCGCTTTCTCCGCCGCACGGCGCGCTTCGGCCGAGTCACTTCCGAAGCCTTCGATCAGTCGATCCGCCCAGTCCTCGACCGTTCGATCCGGAATCGGAACGGTCTCGTGCGCGAACTCACGGGTCCGCACCGTGTCGCCCGCCATGGTGAGCCAGTGGAGGGTGAAGCTCGGCCGCTCCGCATCGGCTCGGATGGAGCGGTCGACAATCAGCAGCCGCTCCCCCGCCTCCCCGACCGCGACGAGGGGATGGTTCGCGAAGGGCTGCGTCCCCTGGCGGTTCTCCGCGATCATGCGACCCGCGGCGTCCGTCTCCGGGGGTAGTTGGACATAGAGCGCCCGGTTCCGCGTGGGAAGCTTCACGACGGTGTCCAGCACGACCCCCTCCGGACGAACGATCCACACGGGAAGGTGTCCTACCGGAAAGGGTAGGGGAAGTTGTGGTGGGAAGATCTCCCGCAGATGCGCGTATCGGGGATCCGCGAACGCCATACTCCCGATGCTGGTCGAGGTCTCCACGATCAATCGGTCCTCCGGGAGGACCGCAAGAATGCGGTGCCCCCCCGGCCCGATGCTCGGATCGGGAAGAAAAACCCGTACCGATCGCGTGACACCGGTGCCGGTCTCGAGCAGGACCAGCCTGTTCGGACGCCAGTCGGAAACCCAGAGCGTATCGCCCCGCCATCCGAGCCGGGACGGGATCCCGGTCTCTTCGACCCCGGTCAACGGAAGGGTCTCCCAGCCCGATCCGTCATCGGCCCGGATCCGGATCACTCGCCGTGCCGAATAGGCGGCGTAGAGCCTTCCATCCGGCCCGACGCTCATCGCGGAAGGACGACCGAATCCGCTCTCCTCGTCGATCCGTTCGATCCGGTAAGACAGCCGGGGCGGCGTCTGGGCTACACTCTCCGTCGGTACATAGAGATGGACGACCGCCAGGGTGGCGAGAATGAGGCCGAAACGCGAGTCGGGAAGGGGGACGCAGAATCTCGTAACGGCTGGATCTCCGAGTGGAAGCGTCATGGCCTCAGGACCCCGGCGCTGACGAAGTCCCCACGCCAGTCTAAGGCAACCTCGGCCAATTCTCGCAGGAGGTGAAGAGCGACGATGTCGTGCGGACCCAGACGCCGCTCGAGCATGAGCGGTTGTGTCAAGCCCAGGCCGGATCGGGCCCGACCGCACCGTCTCAAGTCGGCATCGTCGAACTCGGTTGCCATGACACTCCGTACCACACAGGTGTGATCAAGTCCGAGTGCATGAAGGAGTTCGTGAATGATCTCGTCCTGACCGGTTTTGTCCCGAAGGTAGATCTCGGCCGACCGGATCCACCTGGGCGCACACGAGTAGCCGGATTCGGCAAAGTACTGGCATCCTTCCTCGATCGCGAATGCCGTACCGAGTGCGTCGCCGATATCGTCTCGAACACGGATTTCCACGACCCCTCTCGAATCATCGCTCCGATCGATGACGCCGGTGAACTCGAACACGACGAACCCGGCTGCTTCGTTCACCGCGTCGATAGCATCTCGGACCGCGTGCAGGAGGCGTCCATCGCTCCGCCGGCCTCGTGGATCCGTCGGGTGAACGATTCTTACCGAAACCGGAAACGACCTCCACATTTTGGGATTCCGACCCAGGAGGGTTGGCGCATGCAAGCTCAGGACCGCGTCCACACGAAACGGTGTGCCTGCATACATTCCGGTGTCGGGAGTCCATTCTCGTGGGATCAGGACAACGAGATGGCGACCCGGTGCGAATGCATCGGTGTGCGCCCACCCGTTCGAGCCGAGAAATCGGACCGTTATCGCATGGTGCGCCGGGAGCGGGATTCGAACCGAATCGACTTCGAGAATGGTACGGCGTGTCCTTCCAGCTTCGACGGTTATGCCGACCTGCCCACGCGGGGTATCACCGACTTGCGTCACCGTCAAAGTGACCTCATCCGACGGCCCCTCGGAGCATGCCATGACCGTCCAGACAAGAGCCCAGAGAACGACTCTCACGGACGTTCCACTACCGTGTGAGCTCGTACACCACCACGGATCGACCGCTCAATCCCAGAAGGTATCGGCCGTCCGGCGAACTCCCCGAGAAGCCGATCGGCTCGTGGATCACGACCGTCTCCTCGTGCTCACCGAATTCGTCCCAGTGCTCGAAACGCCTGGTGTCACTTCGTAAATCGCTGACCACTCTCAGGAAGCCTCCCTCTACCTTCAGGAGCGGTAGTCCTGCCCATCGGGGCGGTCGCGGTGGGGCGGCGTAGGCGGGGAGTCGGCTCATGTCCGGAACGGAGCCGGAAACCGCTCCGATGCCAATGGAGTCGCGCGAAACCACTACTCTGAAGAGTGGAGAGGTCGGGTCGGGGCAGGCGGTGAACCAGATGGAATCGTTCGACGCAGCGAGTGTCGGACTACCATAGCTGCATCGGATCACCGACTCTGCCAAGACCTCGCAACCCTCCCCTCCGAGCTGGACAAGGCGAACGGCCAGGCCTCGGGTGCTCGGCTTCTGCACCACCGCCAGCAGCCGGTCCGATGTCACGGTACGGGACGCAGACGTCACGGCGCGAAGTGCGGAACATCGGTGAATCGGCAAGGCATCTCCCTGGACGCCGGCAATCTGACGGACCGATCCATCGCCGGGCGTGATAGCGAGCGGATGCTGATCGAGCACACCGGGGGCCGACTGTGCGAGAATCGCATCACCGGCCACAGTCGGCAGCGGGACGAGAAGTGAATCAGAAGGTAACGCGTAGTACGTACCGCCCTCCTTCGAGGAGACCAGTACGGAGCCATCCCGGGCGAGCAGTCCGCTCCGGGGCGACGGAAGGTCCCGGAGGTCCCACGCCCGTACCAGACTCAGACTCCGGCCCGGTGAATGTGAGACGGCCGTGTCGGAGGCTGGCCTTCGTTGTGAGGCGGGGATGATCTCGTACCAGCGTAGTTCAGGGACGGTGAGGGAGTCGGGGAGCCACCCGAGCAGGCCGTCGGCGTCTCCCGCCAGCCCCCGGAACCCATTCGGCAGCACCGTATCGAAGAGCAGCTCACCGTCGAGATCGTACCGCTGCCACAACCCCGGAGAGGTCATCTCTCGCAGGACCCAGAAGCCGCTCTCGTCCGCGAGCACGTCTCGGGCGGGGGGAAGCCGATCGGGAATCCAGGTCGCTTCCAGCACGTCTTCCGCCTCGATCCCCATCCGCGGGGGCAGCTGCTCCTCGAACGCCTCCGCCTGTCTGCGCAGCGACTCGAGCGCCGCCTCATCGACCCGACTGGCTCGGTAGGAGATCTCCACCCGGTCGATCTCGCGGCCGTCGAAGCTGTATCGGGTCACCAGCATCCGACCCGTCTCCTCCGACGCCGGCGTCCTGTCGACGACGAAGAACCACTCCCCACCGCGTGCCATCCCGACAATCGGAGTACCCTCGATGGCCTGGCGCGTGCCCATGAATAGGCCATTCTCCATTCGGACATTCCGAGATCGCGGAGCGACGTTCTCGACGATGTCGAGTACCTGGAGCTCTCCCTCGACGGACCACTTCACGATCGGGATCGCCGGTGTCTCCCCGGTGCCGCTCGCGCTCTCCCCTCCGCGGGCCTCCCCGAGCACCGAGCCGTCGGCGAGAACCCAGGCCGCTCGGGCGCTCCACGGAGTCGAGGGCACATGCTCCTCCGCCCTCGAAACCGTCCAGAGCGAATCCGGATACCGGAGGTCGTACCATGTGATCCAAGAGCTCCCGTTGTCGGTAGCCCAGAGCAGGGAGTCCCCCACGAACCCGACCCGATTGAGCCGCTGGAACTCGCCGGGAGCGAAGCCCCGGCCCCCGAGCTCGCGCTCCAGCGTTCCGTCCACTCCCAGGAGCAGGATCCTGGCTCGACCGGGGTCGGCAACCGCGGCGAGGCCATTCGGGGCGACCGCACCGCTCGACGGAAGAGAAGCGAAGATCACGTCGCCGAGCTCCTGCAGACCGCCGGCCTTCCAGATCTCGATGGCCTCCCGGGTATCGGGTCCGCCGGTCAGCTCCCCGGCGGACTTATCACAACCCGACAGCGCTGTGGCGATCACCGCAAGCGTCGACACCCGCTGCCTGATACGGGCTCCCCGCATTCGCGGACGCCACAGCTCGCTGCCCGACACACGCGTTCCTGTCATCAGCTCATCAGCGCAGGGTGATTCGGGGCGGAAGCACTTCTTCCGGCGGAAGCACTTCCTCCGGCTGTGCGGGAGCCCCACCATCGACGATCACGATCGCGTCGTCGCACGCACGCCTGAGGACACCCTCCGCCGAATCGATCACGAGCTTCGTGACGTCGATATCCGGGGGGAGCACGATCTGACCCGACATCGACACCGCAACACCCGGGCCGCAGATGACGCCGTCCGGTCCGCACCACAGAACACAGCCGTCCAACTCGCAGATGAATCCGCCAGTGCAGGGGTTCTCGCCGCCGAACCCCGCCGTCGGCTCACACTGGTTGCCGTCGCAGGAATAGCAGGTCTGCGCCTCGAGGCTCGTGGTGCCCAGGATGTCGGTGACCTCCGTCGAAATCGAGGTCCCGAGCACGGCCGCCAGAGCGGTGCCCGCCATGAGAAGTACGGCGAGAGCTGCCGTTCGGACGGTACTCATGATCATCTTGATCATCGTTCTCTCCCATCCGGAGTCTTCATGCAACACCCCCTCCTGGCTCACGTCGTGTACTCCGGGGCGGCAGGCAGTGGCCGAACGCCTCGGGGGAGGCAGGATCTGCTCCAACCCTGTCTTCGCCGTTGGATTCGTCATCCGAGGATCGCAAGCTACGGCATGGCGGGTCCGTGTGCCTGAGCGACCGCGTCGCCACCCTCCGCCGGACCCCCGCCACCCGGCCGTCGAACCACGTCCGCCACGCCCCTCGTTGAAGCGCGCCCGGATCGGGGAGGGACCCTGCGATCTCGACGCGGCCCGACCCGATCCCCGGGTACTCCCCGGAGCTCACGTGGCTGCTTCGGAGCCCGAGCACGAGATGCGCCTCGGGCACGGCGAGGAGGATCCGCCGCAGGAGCGCATCCACCTCTCGATCGAATCGATCGACCGCCACGAGTCCGGCCAGACTCTCGCCCACGGCAGCGATGAAGGTCGCAACCTCGGCCGTGCCCACCAGTCGGATTCCCACACCCGGGGGGAGGGCAAGGTCGGTGGCAGGGTCGACGCCCCGGACGAGGAGCGGGAGCGTGATCGTCGGCGTCATCGTCTTTCTCCGGGCAGAGTTCCATCCACTCGAGGCCCGTAAACACCACCCCACCCAGCTGCGTGATCGGGCAGACCGTGTCGTGTGCCTCTACCCTTATACGTGACACGACTTCGAAAAAGGTTTACATCGCTGCCGTGCCGCGCGGCTCGCGATGGCGTCCAAGCTCGCCCCCCCCCCACGCCGTAAGTGCTTCACACGCAATAAATTACGAGAGCTGCCGGGGAAGGAATGCGCGCTTGGCCGTGCGCGGCGCTCGCCGGCGACGCGAGACCGGATGGAGCGTCCTCGGCGGCTCGAGCCCGGCGGGGTCGCTGGCCCGTCACTCCCACGCGGTGGACCGTGCACCCCTGACGGATTGTGGACGCCAACCGGGCCCCTCCGACGTTCTGTATAACCGGCCGCCGGGTCACGCTCACCCTCCCCCCGAGGCGAAGCCGGCATCCACTACCCAGACCTCCACGACCGCGCCGCGACTGGCATCATCCGTGAGTGTCACGATGTGCTCGTCCCCGACGCCGATGACCTTCGGCAAGCCGGCCAGGGCCAGACGATATCGAAGGGTCCCATCCGGGTCGATCCGCACGATCCAGTCCCTCAGCTCGACCCATCCGCCCCCGCCCGGCACTCCCCAGAGCTGCACGAGGTCAGGCCAGGTCGTGTGACCCCCGTCGGGCATGTGGCGACGCGCGAGACGCCGGCGTGTCGGGTTCAGCCCTCCGATGATGTTCGGCGGAATGGCCTCACCCACCTCTGGACGAGCCACCACCTGATCGGGCACTCCCGTGATCCCGATCTCCATGATCATGAGGGAGTCGCTATCCGATGCCCAGAGTCGACCGGCGGATACCGTAATCAGCGTGCGTCGCCCGAAGGGCGGGATGATCGGCGCGGATCCCCTTCCCCAACCGGCGATGTGCTCTTCGCCGGGCAGCGGCACCCGAGGGGAGAGGGTTCCACTCCCGACGCACTGCGCCGAAAGTCCTTCGCGACCGTATCCGAGTCTGGACACAGATGTCGAATCGAGCTTCGAGCGGACGAACCAGAGACAGCCGCTCTCCCCGACCCCGACGAATCGGCCAGTCGATCGAGACTCCGACCAGAGGGGGAACTCCTCCACCAGGCCACCGGCAAGATCGAAGATCGAGACGCGCAGTTGGCCACGATCCCAGGCCCAGACCCGACCGAACTCATCGATCCGGCCATCCAGAGCCCGGAACTCTCCCGGACCTCGACCCGGCTCTCCCCACGAGCGGGGCAGTCCGCCGTCCAGGGGATACGTCCAGATTCGGAAGGGTCTCGGATCAAACACGACGAGGACGGAGTCACCGGCCACGGCAGCCTGTGCAGCCTGCGAAAGGCTGCCCCAGGCGGGTCGCGCCGTCAGCACCGGACCTCGGAGGAGCGTCGCCGCAGGCACCTCTTCCCACCAGGGTTGGATCGCGCTGCCAAGCCCGAGCGGCTCTCTGCCGGCACTCATGCGGATCGTGATCGCACCAAGCAGTACCACGGTCGCCGCGACCCAGAACCCGATCCGCTTTCCGGTGTCGATGGCTACGCCTCCTGCTCCGGTGCTGGATACTCCGGTGAATCCCGCGAGATATCGAACAGCTCCACGAACGGCCCGGCGAACTCGGACTCTGCCACGCCGACGGCCCGCGACGCGTCCATGTCGCGAACGATGACGCCGTCCGGGAACTCCACCCTGTCGATCATCCGACCGCTGGAATCGAATCGCAACCAGCTACTCGAGACGGTCGACGGGGCGTCAAACCATCGCTCCACCGCTTCCTCGGTTCATCGGGCACACTCGGATTCATCGCCTCACCTCGTACGCCCGGACAACCTCCTCCTCCGTTTCCTCCAGCTCCTCGACCGTGTAGAAGA
>JAVVEY010000116.1:0-8021 GCA_032250675.1 Longimicrobiales bacterium
TCCCCGAGCTCCCCGCGCTCGCCGCCAACACGCCCGACCCGGCAGAGATGCTCGCCGCATCGGTGCGGGGACCCGACGATATCATCACCGTCTACAAGGCGCCCACCTGCGGGTGCTGCGGAAATTGGGTCGAGCACCTGCGGGAGAACGGCTTTACGGTGAACGTCGTCGAGGAGTCGGCGATGCTCACCGTCAAGACGGGGCTCGGCGTGCCTTCCGGGATGCACTCGTGCCACACGGCGGTCGTCGGGGGCGAAATCATCGAAGGCCACGTCCCCGCCGACGTGCTTCGCGACTACCTCGCGGACGAAGCCACGCGCTCGGCCTCGATCGGGCTCTCGGTGCCGGGGATGCCGATCGGCTCGCCCGGGATGGAGATCGAGGGCGCACCGGCCGACGCCTACGACGTCGTCACCTTCTCCGAGACGGGATCGGCGACGTACGCGAGCCGCTGAGGGGTGCGGCCGGTGAGCCGCTGAGGGGTGCGGCCGGTGAGCCGCTGAAGGGCGCGGGCCGGCGCCCGGTGGCCTCACCGATTCTGCGCGTGCCAGAGGCGTAGAAGCTCGCGCTCGCGCTCGGGGGAGAGCCCGGCGCGCATCGCCTCGCGCTCCTCGGCCGGACGGGAGTGATGCCACTCGAGGGTGTCGCGCGCCGTCTCCGCCAGGGGCCGGAAGGTGAGCCCCGCCGCGAGCGCACGCGCGTTGGAGAAGCGGCTGAAGCCGACCATCCCGGGGGTCTCCGGCACCCAGACGGGGATCTCCGACCACGGCCGTACCCCCTGGGCCTCCAGGAACGCCCACGGCACCCAGGTGAAGTCGATCGGGCCCGTCGTGACGGCGCGGATCCCGTAGAGCATCTCCTCCATCGACATCGGCGACTCCGGCCCCACCGCGTTGAAGGTGCCGGCCGTCCGCGTCTCCACCAGGTGGACGATGAAGGCGGCCAGGTCGCGCGCGTCGATGATCTGCGCGGGCTCACTCCCGTCGCTCGGGGCGAGGACCTCACCCCCTCGATCGATGCGCGCCGGCCAGTACGTGAAGCGGTCGGTGTTGTCGAGCGGGCCGACGATCAGCCCCGGGCGCACGATGATCGCGCGATCGCCGAAGGCGGCGCGGGCCTCGTCCTCCGCGAGCGCCTTGGCCAGGCCGTAGGGGAGCTCTTCGCCCTCCGGAACCTCCACATCCTCCGGACGGAAGACGGGGCTCTCCTCGTCGATCCCCTCGACGCTCGTGTCGGAGTAGACCGAGAGGGTCGACACATGGAGGTAGTTGCGGGCGGCATCCTTCAGCAGCCCCGCCGAGAGGCGTACCCACTCCGGGTTGGTCGCCGGGATATCGACGACGGCATCCCACTCCCGCCCCTCGAGCGAGCGGAGGTCGCCATTGCGATCGCCGATCAGCTTCTCGACGCCCGGAAAGAGCTCGGCGTGGGTCCGCCCCCGGTTGAAGAGGGTGACGGTGTGTCCCCGATCGAGCATCGCCTGGACGGTGTGCGGGCCGAGAAAGCGCGTGCCGCCGAGGACGAGGATCGCGAGGGCGCGAGAGGCCGGGGCCGGCGCGCGCGGGAGCGGGTCCGGGGACACCCCTGGCGGGGAGGCGAGGCCACGCGCCGCGAGGAGGTCGGGGGTGGCCCCCAGGGCGACCGCGCCTCCGGCGAGCGTCGTGTTGCGGAGAAACTCTCTTCGACTCGTCATGGCGTGTCGGGTTCGGGGGTGTCGGCGGTGACCCTTCGCTCGTGATGGGCCATCACGCGCCTCAGCATCGGCTCGACCTCATCGACCTGGACCACGATCAGGTCGCCGGGCTCCACCAGCGCGAAGGCCCGATCGATCGCCTCGAGGGGGTCCAGCACGATCTCGATCCGCTCGTCCGGGCACCCCGCGTCGCGGGCACCCTGCCACACGAGGCGCGCCGTCTCCCCGGTGCCTCGGCCCCGAGGATCGGCATCCGCGACGACGATGTAATCGTACACCGCGGCCAGCGCGGCGCCCAGCTCCTTCACATTCTCGTCCAGGCGCGTGCCCGTCCCGTGCGCCACCACGATCTTGCGCCCCTTGGTGAGTCGCGGGAGCGATCTCCCCAGCGCCCGCACCGCCGGCACATTGTGGCCGTAGTCGACGAGGACCCGGAAGCTGACGAAGTCGATCAGGTTCATCCGACCCGGATTCTGGCCGGGGGTCGGGTGGAAGGTGCTGATCCCGCCGCGGATGCGCGCAACGGGAAGGCCCAGACCGTGCAGCGCGGCCACCGCGGCCAGCACATTCGCGGTGTTGAACTCCGCCGCCCCGTGCAGCGTGATCGGCGCGTCGTCGACGGCCATCACATGCGCCGGGGTGTCGGCCGAGAGGATCACCACATCTCCGCCCCGCACGACCACCGCCACCCCTCCCCCGGCGATGTGGTCGAGCACCACCGGGTTGTCGTCGTGGAGCGAGAAGTAGATCACCTCTCCGCCCGCACGATCGCGCAGCCCCACGACGGTGGGATCGTCGGCGTTGAGCACCGAGGTCCCGGTGTCCTGCACCACCTCGATCACCGTCGACTTGACCAGCGCCAGCTCGTCGAGATCGTCGACGCCATCCATCCCGATGTGGTCTTCGTCGACATTCAGGAGGATCGCGGCGCGGCACTCGGCAAATCCGAGCCCCCGCCGGATGATCCCGCCTCTGGAGACCTCGAGCACGGCGTGATCGATCGTCGGCTCGCTGAGCACGGCGCGCGCGCCCTCCGGGCCCGCGTAGTCGCCCGAGAGGATCTCGGTGCCGTCGACCTCGACCCCCGTCGTGCAGGCGAGCCCCACCCCATGCCCGGTGTACCGCAGGGTGTGGGCGATGAGCTTGGTGGTGGTCGTCTTTCCATTCGTGCCGGTAACCGCGACGACGGGGACGTCGAAGTCGACCCCGGGGGGGAACATCATCCCGACGAAGGCCCCCGCCACGTCGCGACCGCGACCTTCGGTGGGGTTGAGGTGCATCCGGAAGCCCGGGGCTGCGTTCACCTCGACGACGCCGGCGGAGCCCGGACGCAGCGTCTCCGAGAGCGTCTCCGCCATGATGTCGATCCCGACGCAGTCGAGCCCGACGAGTCGGGCGATGCGCTCGCACATCAGGCGGACATCCGAGTGGACTTCGTCCGTGACATCGCGCGCGCTCCCCCCGGTGCTGAGATTCGCCGTGGTCTTGAGGTGGAGCCGCTCGCCCGCAGGGAGCACATCGTCCATCTCGTGACCCCCGACCCTCAGGAGCCGCTCGGTCATCTCGTCGACGGTGATCACGGTCAGGACACGCTCGTGCCCGATCCCCCGGTTCGGGTCGGCGTTGACGCGATCGATCAACTCCCGGATCGAGGCGGTGCCGTCGCCCACGACGTGCGCCGGCTCCCGGAGCGCGGCCGCCACGAAGGTGCCGTCGATCACGAGCACACGGAAATCGAACCCCACGAGCGTCTTCTCGACGATGACCTCGGAGTGGATCCGGAGCGCGGAGGCGACGGCGATCTCGAGCTCACCCGGGTCGGATACGCGGGCGGTGATCCCGGTGCCGTGGTTCCCCACCTCCGGCTTCACGGCGACGGGGTAGCCGATCTCGTCGGCCGCGCGGAGCGCCGCCTCGAGGTCCTCCACCATCACCCCCTCCGCCACGGGGATTCCGGCCTGCGCGAGGAGCCGCTTGGTGCGGAACTTCTCGTCGGCGATCTCCACGCCGAGCGCGCTCGTGCGGTCGGTCATCGTCGCCTGGATCCTGCGCTGCCGGGCGCCGTAGCCGAGCTGCACGAAGCTCTCGTCGTTGAGCCTGAGCGCGGGGATCCCTCGCCGCTTCGCCTCCTCCACGATGCTCCCGGTGGAGGGGCCGAGCCGATCGGCCTCCCGCAGCGCTTTCAGCCGATCGACCACGGCGTCGAGATCGAAGGGCCGCGACTCGATCATCGCCTCGACCAGGGCGACCGCCTCCCGCCCGGCCATCATCCCCGCCGACTCGACGCGGTACCGGTACGCCACCTTGTAGACCCCCTCGCGGGCGGTGCCGAGCGTCTTGCCGAACCCCACCTCCATCCCCGCCAGGCACTGGAGCTCGATCGCCACGTGCTCGACGATGTGCGCCGCCCACGTTCCCCGATGGAGTCGCTGGATGAAGCCGCCGGGCTCGCCCACCGAGCACCGGTGGCTGTAGAGCGACGGGAGGAGATCGACGAGGCGATCCGCGAACCCGGGGATCTCGTCCGACGGGCGCTCTTCGAGCTCGCCGATGTCGATCAGCAGAAAGATCGCGACGTGCCGGCTGTAGCGGTTCGGCCCCCGGAGCGCCCGCTCCTCGAGGATCTTCATGACGCGGTGTCCAGCGTCTCGCCGTGCCACGCCATCCCGTGGCGCGCGCCGCCCGCGAACCCCGCGTGGCCCACGAGGATGAGGCCGACGTCGACGCGGGGGGCGAGCTGGTCGAGCGCCCACGTCACGACCTCGGCGGGGGCGCGGCCGCGCTCGAGCTCGAGGTAGGCGCGGTAGGCGAGGAGCGCCCGGGCGATATCCTCGCCGTCTCCGGTGGCCGCCACCGCCCCGTGCTCGCCCACGTAGAGCCCGCACCCGAGAAGCGGGACGTCGCCCACGCGCCCGCGCAGGACGGTGGTCGTGCCGCCCGAGCTGAGCGCGCCCGCGAAGCCCGTGCCGTCCCACGCGACGCACCCCACGGTGTCGCTGCCGAGCGCCTCCCGGAGGGGGGTGTTGAAGTTCCACGCCTTCTCGAGCTCCGCCCGGGTCCATTCGCCGAGATCGCCGGCCACGGAGGTGACCGCGCGCAGGCGCTCGCGGGCGCCGGGGGTGGTGGGGTCGAACGCCGCGAAGCCCGAGCGGCGGGCGAAGGCCGTCGCGCCCTCGCCGGCGAGGAGGATGTGCGGAGACTCCAGGACGAGGCGCGCGACCTCGATCGGGTTTCGCACCCCCTCGATCGCGGCCACCGCGCCGAACTCTCCGCTGCTGCGCATGCACGACGCGTCCATCTGGATCGTGCTCCCGTCCAGCCGGAGATTCGAGCCGGTGCCGGCGTTGAATCGCTCGTCATCCTCCAGAACGCGGGTCGCCGTGACCGCTGCGGCGAGCGCGTCGTTCCCCTGCGCGATCTCCTCCAGACCCCGCAGGCAGGCTGAGCGGGGGCCGTCGGCGTGGGCCGGATCGGAGGCGGATCCGGCGTGACAGACGAGAACCGGAGCGAGGGCCGAAGTGAGGACCGGGGCTGGGTTGGACATTGTTTCCGCTATGATTGAGGCTCGGAGAAGCTCTCGGGTCTCCACCGAGCAGCCACCTCCATACCCTCGCAGGAGCCAAAATGTCCAAACCGCCTCGACGCTACCTCATCCCGATCGGGGGAAATGAGAAGAAGTCCGTCGACTCGGAGATCTTCCGGATGATGGTGGAGCTCGCCGGGGGCCCGAAGGCCCGGATCGTCGTCGTCCCGACCGCGAGCGAGACTCCGGGGGAGCGCGCGCTCGACTATACCGAGCTCTTCTCGACCTTCGGCCCCGAGAGCATCGAGACGGTGCACATCGGAGAACGCTCCGACGCCGCCTCGCAGGGGCTCATCCGGGTGATCTGCGACGCGACCCTCTTCATGTTCGGGGGTGGAGACCAGCTCCGGCTCTCGTCGCTGATCGGCGGGACGCCGATGCACACCGCGCTCCTGGAGCGCTACCAGCATGGCGGATGTGTGATGGCCGGCACCTCCGCGGGCGCGGCGGTCCTCCCCGAGACGATGATCTTCCAGAACAACCGCTTCCGCGTCTTCCGCAAGGGCGGGATCGAGATGACGAAGGGGCTCGGGCTGATCGGCGACGCGATCTTCGACACCCACTTCGTCCAGCGCTCGCGGATCTCCCGCCTCGTGCACGCGGTCGCCACCAACCCCGCCCTCCTCGGCCTCGGGATCGAAGAGAACACCGGGCTCCTCATCGAGAACGAGCGGAAGGCCACCGTCCTCGGCACCGGCACCGTCATCGTGGTCGATGGCCGCTCGATCGAGATCAACCACATCGGCTACGCCGAGAACCAGGAGCCCTTCGCGCTCACCAATGTGGCCTACTCGATCCTCACCCCGGGGGTCGTCTACGACCTCGAGAGCCGCACCGTGATCGACCCCGGACCGATCGGGCCGGTGCAGAGCATCGTGCCGGGGGAGGAGTAGGAGGCGAAGAGGGGTCCCGAAGGGAAGTCTATCGCCCCCCATTCGCCCGCAGGTCCGCGATATCGAGCGGCTCGAGCTCGGGCACCCCTCCGCCGCTCGTCAGATTGACGATGAAGTTGGTGGTTTCGACCTGGAAGTACATGAGGGAGCCCTCGACGGTGCAGTGGGCACCGTGGGCTTCGTCGTGGTGGTCGTCGGGCCCGCCCTGCGCGCCCAGCATCGGCGTGCCGTTGTTCACCAGCCCCAGGATGTGGCCGATCTCGTGCCGCATCACGGTGGCCTCGATGACCTCGGTCCGGGGCTCGCCGATCGCTCCGCTGTTGTTGCGGATCACCTCTTCGAAGATCGCCATCGAGGTGTTGAAGTAGGCGATCCCCAGCACATTCTCCGTCTCGAAGCTTCCGTCCAGGAAGAGGAAGTACGCGGCGAGCGTGCTCCCCTCGGTGAAGGTGTCGCGATGCTCCTCTTCGAGAGCCCGGACCTCGGCGACCGAGTACGGACTCAGCCCCGGCGAGGGGATCGACTCGTCGAGAACGATGCTGATCCCGCCGGGCTTGTTCAGCCGACGCTCGAGGAAGACCTGGAGGCTGTCGAGCGCCTCCTGGCCGGGCTGAAGCGCGCCCACGACATCGATCTCGACCACGAGGGCGGTGAACTCCTCGTCCGCGAGGAAGGCGCGGGCGGAGGCGCCGGGATTGAGGGTGTGCGAGAAGAGCTCCGGCGGAGGGGGCTCGCCGCCGTCGCCGCCCTCCCCGAGATCGGGCGCCGTCGAGCTGTCGCCGCACCCGGCGAGGGGCACGAGGAGTGCAGCGAGTGGCACAAGCCGTGCGAGCCCGCGACGCAGCGCCGGGCGTGCGGACTCCGGGCGTGCGGACTCCAGGAGGTGGTCGGCGAGGATCTGTCCGGGACGGTACCGGTCACGCATATCGGGTGAAGCTCCATTCCGCAGGGTGGTGGGATCACGGAAACCGTGAGGCATGACCGGCGACGATGCAAGAATCGTGACGAAGCCCCCGGCGGGCGGCGGGAAGCTCCCGACGCCGCGTGTCGGGAAATTCCCCGCAGCCGCCGGGCGCCGTCGGTGGAAGATTCCGGGTGGCTTCACGGTGCGGGGGCCGTCCTCGGGCCGGGAGCCGGTGTGCACGCTCCCCCAGCCGGATTCACCCATGCGCCGCCTCGCCTCGCCCGCCGCCCTCCTCGCGATCCCGCTCCTCTTCGCCGCCGGGGGGTGCGACGGAGAGAGCAGTCCCGTCGCCGCCGACTTCGAAACCGCCGCCCTCCTCTCGGTGGCCCCCCAGGGCGGAGCCACCGGGGTGACCCCCGGTACCGATGTCGTCCTCGACTTCGACCATCCGCTCCGGGCGGGGATGGAGGCGTACGTCGACCTCCACGAGGGCGATGTCACCGGCCCCGAAGTGCCCGGCGCGTGGTCCCTCTCGGCCGACGGCCTCCGCCTGAGCTTCACCCCCGACCAGCCGCTCAAGCCGCTCACCGACTACACCGTCCACATCGGGGGCGGGATGATGAGCCGGAACGGCCAGCCCGTGGACTTCGAGCGCCACGGATTCGGGATGGGGGGCGACTGGGCGACCTCCGGGATGATGAGCGGGGGGATGGGCGGCGGCGGAATGGGCGGGCAGCAGGGCTATCACATGGGCGAGGGGTGGCAGCACCCGACCAATGGGACGTACGGGATGGTCTTCACCTTCACGACGGGGGCGTGATCCGGGGCGGGGCGAGACGACGCATTCCCGCGGGAACGTCATGCGCGCGTCGGCATGCGCGTCGCCGGACGAGAGAGGACGAGGCTGGCGCAGGAGCGGTGCGTTCACTACTTGTGGACCCACCCACC
>JAVVEY010000012.1:0-34710 GCA_032250675.1 Longimicrobiales bacterium
CGGTCGGGGTCCTCTCGCCTCTGCGCGATCACGGCGTGCGCGTCGACGCGGGAGCTCGCCACGGGGTTGGTCCGCTCGCCCTCGACCTCCGATACGAGATGGACTGGGGTCCTTCCGCCTTCCTGCACGGGACCGATCTCTCGGTTCGCTGGGCCACCGACCCGAGCTGGAGTGTGGGCGTGACCGGGACGACGCTGCAGCAGATCGAGGCGTTCCGGCTCGGTGACGGACGGGTGTGGGGGGGTGGGGTGGACGCCCGCTTCGAGGTGCTCGAGGGGATCGAGGTCTCCGCGAGCGGCTTCCTCCTTCGCCAGGACCTCGGGCGTGGTGACCCGGACGACGTCTGGTATCAGACACGCGCCTCGATGGCGGTACGCTATCGCTTCGGGGACGATCCCGCGCTCCGGAGGAGGACGCGATGAAGCCGCCCTGCCGGGTCCGACCCTCGTTCCTCGCCGCCCTCCTCCTCCCCGCGCTCTTCCTCGGGATCCCCGATGCGATCGCCGGCCAGGCGGCTCTCGCCGATTCCTTCCCACATCTGGCGCACGAAGGGCTCTTCCCCCTCTGCGCCGGGTGTCACGCCGGGGTCTCGACCGGAGACGCCGCAGCACTCTGGCCCGATCCCGCATCGTGCAACGGATGCCATGACGGAATCGAGCGCGCGCGTGTCGCGTGGACACCGGCCCCGCGCCCCCTCGGCCTCGTCGACTTCTCGCACCCCGCACACCTGACCGCCGTCGCCGAGGATCCGGTGTCGGAGCCGTCGATCGACTGCGCGGCGTGCCACCTCCTTCCCGCGGGAAGCCGGCTCGCCATCCAGCCCCTCGACGCCGGCACCTGCCTCACGTGCCATGGGGCGGAGCCGGAGGAGCACTACGCGCCCATGACCGACTGCAGCCTCTGTCACCGCGGCGTGGCCGACGCAGTCACCGGTGAAGATCTCCTCGCACGGACGCTGCGGCCCGATGGCAGCGGACTCCGTCCGGCCGATCACGACGCCGACGACTTCCTGGCCCGGCATCAGCCGAGTGCGTCCGACGCGGCGACACGCTGCGCGACGTGTCACGTCCAGGACCGCTGTACCTCGTGCCACGTCAACACCGCGCTCCCCGCCCTCCAGGCGGTCACCCCCGCACCGGCCGCGTGGAGCCTTCCCCCGATGACCGCCGCCTACCCGACGCCGGCCACACACCTTGCTCGCGGCTTCGATCTGACGCACGGTGTCCCCGCGCCCGCCGCGACGGACTGCTCGACCTGCCACACGCGCAACGACTGCACGACGTGCCATATCGAGCCCGTGCCGGAGGTCATCAACGCCTTCCCCCGCAGGCCCCTCCTCGCGCACGCCGACACGCCGGTCACGGCGGCCGCGGTAATCGACGACGACGCCACACCGCGCACACGAGCGCCCGGGGTAGGACTCACCCTCCCCGCGCCGCGGTCGCACGAGTCGCCCTTTTTCATGACCGCGCACCCCCTCCTCTCGGGAGGCTCGGCCCAGACGTGCGCCACCTGCCACGAGCAGAGCTTCTGCACGAGCTGCCACGAACAGCCGGGTGAGACCGGCTTCCACCCGGACGGCTTCGTGCTCCGCCACGCGCCGGCGGCCTCGAGCTCCTTCCAGGATTGCGCCTCGTGCCACTCGACCGAGCTCTTCTGCCGGCAGTGCCACGTCGACCTCGGGATGGGGAGTACGGGACGCCTCGGCGGAGGATTCCACGACGCGGAGCCGCTCTTCCTTCTGCGCCACGGGTCGGCGGCCCGCCAGGACCTGGAGGCGTGCGCCTCGTGCCACACGCAGAACGACTGCCGCCAGTGTCACGCCGAAACCGGGGCGTTCGGGGTGAACCCACACGGGCCGAACTTCGACCCTTCACGCGCACTCAAGCTCAATCCCTTCATCTGCTCGGCGTGCCACATCGGTCCGATCGGGGGCGGGGTGGGCGGAGGAGGATCACCATGACCATCCGTGCCGGAGCGATCGTCGTCCTCGCACTCGCCCTCACCGCGGTGACGGGGTGCCGGCCCGACGACCAGGCGACCCGCACCGCCGATCCGAGAGCCGTCGCCGAACGCCTCGGGCCCGCGCTCATGGCCCGTCTCGACTCGGCCAATGCGGCCTTCCGAGAGGGCCGCTTCGAGGTCGCGCTCCAGCTCTACCGCTCGGTCGCGACCGCCGCCCCCGACGAGAGCGTCGGGTGGTTCGGGGTGTACATGGCGGAGGAGGCGGTCGGGAACCAGGCGGCGGCCGACTCCGCACTCGAACGCGCGCGCCAGCGTGCTCCGGGGGCCTCGCTGATCCGTCCCGACACCGTAGCCCCCGAGGATGGAGGAGACGGCTGATGCCGGTCCGCCCCCTGGCGATCCTCGCCGTCGGCGTCCTCGCCTTGCCCGCGTGCGCCGAACACGCCTTCTCGCCCCCGGACCGCCAGGCGCAGGTCGATCAGGCGGTGGCAACCTTCTCGGTGGAGCGGTATGACACGATCACCTGGAGCTCCGATGAGGCCCGCGCGCTCGAGGGGAGCGTGGTGTGGTCCGCCCGCTGCCGCACCTGTCACGGCTCGCTCGGGCAGGGCACGACGGAGTACGCCGAGCGCCAGGGGTTGAGCGTTCCCTCGCTCGTCGAGCCCGGGTGGCGGTACGACAACCTTCGGGACTCGGTCCTCCTCCGTGTCCACGCCGGGCACGCCGCCGGGATGCCGACGTGGAGCGTCGCCGGGATCTCCTCACGTGAGATCGACGCCGTCACCTGGTACCTCCTCGAGGTGCTCCGGCCGGAAGTGATCGGAGGCGGATGAAGGAACTCCCCCGCCCGGCTGACGCCGGACGGGGGAGCCATTCGATCACGAATCTCGGCAGCGCCCGGGGCGACCCGGCCTCTCTTTTCCGAGAAGACGAGCTTCGGGAGAGAGTGAAATTGCGTGGGGTGGGCCATCACCCACCGAAGTGGGTGACGATATGAGGCATCTGCGCTTCGTCTCCAGAGCGCAGTTCCAGGATAGGCAGTTCGAGGATGTAGCCTGGCGTGCCTCGACCGTGGTCGCGATGCACCAGGCGGAGACTCGAGCCGTCCGGACCCCACCGAAATATGTTCGTGCTCACCCTATACGTGACACGACTTCGAAAAAGGTTTACATGGGGCCCTTTCGACGTGCCGGGTCGAGGAGGAAGCGAATCGCCCGAGGCCATAGGAAAATCAAGGGATATCGGGCTTCGAGGGGGGTCAATTCTACGGCCTCTCCCGTCCGCCGCTCGACCTTCCTCACGAGGTAGGTAAGCCACCCGTCAAAGGTCAGCACATATTTGAGCCAGCGGAGGGTGGCTCGCGCCTTGGAGCGAACGAAGTAGAGCCGGCGACGGAGCCGCTGCCCCACCCCCGGAGGGTGTGCGAATCGGTATCCGCCGCTCCGATCCACCACGAGCTCGCCCTCCGCGGCCGCCTCGCGGAGGACCTCCGCGAATGCCTCTTCGAGCCACGCTTCCTGCGCCGCATGAACTTCCCGGACCCTCCCGGAATCCTCCGGCCGGAGCTCTCCGGCGTACGAGACCTCCAGGATGCGGAGTGCCGCCGCGGAGGCGTCGAAGGGCTCGACGATATCGGAAGCGATCCACGAGAGGACATCGCGACGCGCCACCCGGATCCACCTCTCGATCGCGGTCGTCGTCGTGGCGTCGCGAGCCCACACAAGCGCCACCTTCTGGATGAGACGGCCCTTGAGGAAGTGGTCGGGGGCCCCGGGAAGGAGGCCGCGCTCGAAGTGCCCGCGCGAGACGATGACGCACTTCCCGATCGCCTCCGAGTTCGCCGCCTGCAGCGCGGTCACCGATGGCGGCAGGATCTGCCCCATCAGATCGAGGAGCCACGCCGGACCCCGGTGCAGTCCGGACGCCACGAGCGCCCGATGAAAGGGTTGGTAGCGCTCGACCACCAGCACGAGGTCCCACGCCGAGTGCAGGTCGGGCTCCGCGCGGAGGAGCTGGGACCCGTAGAGGAGGATCGCGCTCAGCTCCTCGCCGGTGGCGGCGATCACCGTTTCGGCGAGATCGCGCGCAGGCGGCGGCAGCTCCGTCGGAAGACCGGGGCCGGGTGATTCGGTGATCGAGGGTGTCATCCGAGCGCGTCTCTCGCTCCGTGCCCCGGCTCTCCCGTCAGCTCCGCCGGACGCCCACCGCTCCGAATCTCGGCGAGGTTGCCCTGCATCTCGCCCTCGAGGGTGTCGATGAAGGCATCGATCACCGGATCGCGCCGGAAGTCGTCCCCTCTCTCCGCCTCCGTCCCGCCTGCGGGCTCGGGTGAGGCGAAGGGGCCCGACACCCGCATCGTGCCGCGGATCCGACTCGACCGCTTGAGGAAGTCGCCGAGTGACCTCAACATCCAGTACCCGTCGATCGTCACCACATACACCGTCCAGCGACGCTCGGCGAGAATCGTCGCGAGGCCCGCACGCCGGAAACGACCGATACTTCCATCGCGCGTCCGGGTACCCTCGGGGTAGAGCGCCACCGGCACGGGGCTTGCTGCAGCTTCGCGAGCCAGACGGAGAAGCTCGGAGCGCGTCGTTGCCTTCGGGTCGACCAGTGGGTATTGATACAGGCGGACCATGTGCGAAATTAGGGGTTTGCCGTAAGCATACCGGCTGCGGGTCACGATCCGCGGGTGCGTCGGGCGCACGGATCGCACGACGAGTGGGATATCGAGAAGAGACTGGTGGTTCATGAGCACGAGGGTGCCTGCCTCGGCGGGAACCCACAGAGGGGGTTCGATGGTTGCCCCTCCGATGTGTCGGGTGGTCCAGAGCACGCCCCTGGCGATGCGCTGCTGCCACTTCGAGAGAATCATGTCGCGCCGGGCGGGGAAGAGTTTCGTCGCTCCGGCGATGAGTGTGCGCTGCACAAGGTCGCACACGACGAGCGCGAGCCCGGTGATGAGAATGGTCAGGGCTCCCCGAATATTCACCACGCCTCCGGGTTCGGGGTGGAACAGCAGGCCTCAACGGGCTCCGACAGTACAATAACGGACATCTACCATGGCTGATCAGGACAAGACTGCGACCGACGACGGATCGAAGATCACCACCGCGCCCGGCAGCGCAACCGATGCGGGGCGATCCGTGGAGCCGATGCACGGTCGGCGCGCCGTCGATCCGCTCGACTACGACTACACCAACTTCTACTTCGGGTCCGGAGAGGACGCCTTCGCCCTCCTCTCGCCCTTCAAGGACTGGTGGGATCAGGTCCATCCGGTCGGCTACTACCAGTACGAGCTCCCCCTGCACACCGCGCCATCCACACGCGTGGACGTGCGCGACACCAAGACGGGGGATCTGCGACAAAATCTCATCAACTTCGCCTCGTACAACTACCTCGGTCTCTCCTATCGCGACGAGGTCAAGGAGGCGATCAAGGAGGCCGTCGACATCTACGGAGGCGGCTCGTCCGGCTCACCGATTCTCTCGGGGACGACGCGGCTCCACGAGGAGCTCGAGGCTGAGGTCGCCGCATTCAAGGACAAGGAGGCGTGCCTCGTCTTCCCGACGGGCTACAGCGCGAATATCGGGGTGATCGCCGGCCTCATGCGATCCGGCGACCTGATCGTGGCGGACCAGTTCGCGCATGCCTCGATCGTCGACGGAATGATCCTCTCGAAGGCGAAGTCGAAATTCTTCCGGCACAACCGTGTCGACGATCTCGACCGCAAGCTCGCCGGGTTCGAGGGCAAGAAGCTCGTCATCGTCGAGGGGGTCTACTCGATGGATGGCGACCTCGCCAACCTCCCCGCGATCATGGAGGTTGCGAAGAAGCATGGCGCGCGGGTGCTGATCGACGAGGCGCACTCGACCTTCGTCTTCGGCGAGAACGGCCGCGGCGTGGCCGAACACTTCGGGCTCGACTCCGAGG
This sequence comes from Longimicrobiales bacterium, assembly GCA_032250675.1. Lineage (GTDB taxonomy): Bacteria > Gemmatimonadota > Gemmatimonadetes > Longimicrobiales > Gaopeijiaceae > Gaopeijia. The sequence continues at coordinate 5,899 of JAVVEY010000012.1, forward strand.
TCGACATCCACATCGGCACCTTCTCCAAGAGCCTCGGAGGCCAGGGCGGCTTCGTGGCGGGCTCGCAGGAGCTCATCGACTACCTGCGAGGCTTCAGCCGGTCGCGCTTCTTCTCGTGTGCGCTCGCTCCGACCGTCGTCGCCGGAATTCTCGCCGCGCTCCGCATCGCCCGCCGCGAGCCGGAGCTGCGCACGCGTCTCATGGACAATGTGGGCTACATGCAGAAGCGGCTCCGTGACGCCGGCGTCGATGTGGGCGACTCGGATTCGCAGGTCATCCCGATCATGGTGCGCCGGGATTCTCTCATGTTCCAGATCGGCGAGGACCTCTTCCGCGAGGGGATCTTCATCAATCCGGTCAAGTACCCCGCCGTCGGCAAGCACAAGTCGCGCTTCCGGATGTCGATCTCGGCGGCGCACACGCGCGAGGATCTCGCGGAGGGTGCCGAGATCATCACGCGCGTTCTCAAGCGGCACGGTATCGTCGACTGAGTCCCCGGCGCCCGGTCCGGGCGTCACCCCGGCGTGGGGGCAAATTCCTCCGCGACTCGAAATACACGGCTTCCTTTCGTATCATTCGGCGGCTCCGCAGCGGTGCGGGGCCGCTTCCGTTTTCTCCGACCGCGGTGCCGCGCGCGATGAAACTCACCAGGTACGTCTTCCACCACTGCATGGGCGCCTTCTTCGAGATGGCTACCTCGGACGCCCGGAGGATCCTGCCCGGGCATCTGCAGCCGATGGAGGCTCGGCACGACCGTTCGGTGATGGCCGTCCTCGCATTCCAGTTCACCGAGACCGAGGCGGGTGCGTACGACGAGCTGGTGCTCGCGGTGATCACCCCACCGCTGATCGAGGCGGGCAAGCCGATCCCCAAGGCGGGGTTCTTCCCCTTCCTGGTGGCGACCAACACCGAGAAGTCGCGCACACACGCGATGGATCGCTGGCGGCTCCCGCACTACGACGGGAATGTCGATTTCACCTGGGAGGACAGGGGAGAGCGGATGAAGCTGACCGTGGCGGACGCCGGCGAGCCCGTCCTCGAGCTCGAGGTCACGTCGCACGAGTTCAGCGCCACCGTCAACCCGTACCACTGCTTCACCGTCGGCGAATCGGTGGGCGAAGACGGACGCTTCAAGGTCAACATCTTCATGGATGCACCCCACTCCGAACACGAGTTCGAGGAAGGCGCCCTCACGCTGCATGAGCACCCGATCACATCGATGCTCACCATCGACGAGGTGGCCTCCTACCCCTTCCGCGAGGAGTGGTATCGGGTGGGGGTGCAGACCTTCGAATCGCTGGAAGCGCTCTGATCGACCGCCGCCCCTTCGTCATCTTCAATCCGGCCTCGGGGCGAGGGCGCGGAGCACGCCGCCTCGGCCTCTACCGCGAACTTCTCGACCGCCACCTCCCCGGACACGCCGTGGGGATTACCGAACATCCGGGGCACGAGGCCACCCTCGCCGATCGGGCGATGGACGCCGGGCACGATCTCATCATCGCGGTCGGCGGGGACGGCACCTGGAGCCATGTGGCGGATCGCGTGGGGGAGCGGGGGAGCGAGGTCGCGCTGGCGGTGCTCCCCGCGGGTACCGGAAACGACTTCGGCCGGAACCTCGGCCTCTCTTTCGGCGATCCCGAGGCGGCGGTGCGAGCGATCGCCTCCGGTCGTGAGCGCCGCGTCGACCTCGGGCGCGTCGTGACCCCGAGCTACCCGACCCCACCCGGTGCGCGCACCGCAGAGGGATCGCGGCGCGCACCCGCCCATCGGATCGGGCCGGAGGAGCCCGCCCGCCCCCGTCACTTCCTCAACGTCATCGGGATCGGGTTCGATGTGGCGGTGATCGACGCGGCGGCGTCGGCGCGCCTCCTGACGGGCGCGCTCCTCTACAAGCTGACCGCGCTCCGGCAACTCTTCGGCTTTCCGGGGATTCGGGCCCGGATCGCCACAGCCGGGGAAGCGCAGCTCAACGCCCGGCACCTCATGATGACCGTCACCAACGGGTGCTATTTCGGCGGAGGGTTTCCGATCGCGCCGGAGGGTCGGATCGACGACGGTCGGCTTCACGGATGTTTCATCGAGGACGCGCCGCCGTGGACCCGCCTCACACTCTTCGCCCGCGCCGAGCGCGGCCGGCACGTCGGAGATGCGCGCGTGACGCTGCGTTCGAGTCGCGGATTCCGCTTCGAGTTCGACGCGCCGGTGCGCTTCGAAGCCGATGGGGATACCTACGCGACGGAGGGTCACCACCTCGAACTCGAGGTGAAGCCCGGCGCACTCCTCCTGCGGGGATAGGAGGACCGCGCCGGGGGGGGCTTGCACAAGTGGACTTTGTTCTGCAAAGTTTGGGCATGATTCTTCCCGCTGAAGAAGTACGTCGCGACCCGCACCCCCCGGTCGCCCTGCACGATCGCGCGATCGACGATCTCCGATTCATCCGCGAGACGATGGTGCGATCGAGCGCCTTCACCGCGATCTCGGGCGTCGGGGTCGCGGCGATGGGTGGGGTGGCGATCGCGGCCTTCTGGCTGGCGCGCGGAGGCACCCCGGCCGAGTGGGTCCGCACATGGATCGTCGCCGCGATCCTCGGCTTCGCGATCGCCGTCACCGCCACCATCCGCAAGGCACGCAAGGTCGGGGAGCCGCTGGCGCACGGGCCCGGCCGTCGTCTCATCCTCGGGTCCGCCCCCGCCCTCCTCGTGGGTGGGGTGCTCACCTGGCCACTCCTCGATACCGGCCGCGTCGAGCTCCTCCCCGCGGTATGGATCCTCCTCTACGGGACCGCGGTGACGAGCGGCGGCGCATTCTCGGTGCGGCCCGTCCCGCTGATGGGGCTCGTCTTCCTCGCGCTCGGAATGGGGTCCCTCTTCCTTCCCCCGGGCTATGAGAATGCGACGATGCTCGTCGCCTTCGGAGGCGTACACGTCGTCTTCGGCGCCTGGATCGCACGGCGACACGGTGGCTGAGGCTCGCGATGGCTGAGCGACACCTGGCACCCACGGCGACGGTCGCGGAGGCGACGCGACGTCTCTGGCGCGTGGAGGGCGAGAGCGAGGGTGGGGGTCCGCTCGATCTCGATCGACTGATCCACGAGCGGGTCCGCCTCGGTATCGTGAGCGCACTCGCCGTCAACGGGGCGTTGAGCTTCTCGGAACTCAAGGAGATCCTCGACGCCACCGACGGAAACCTCAGCACGCACGCCAGGCGCCTCGAGGAAGCGGGCTATATCGCCTGTTCGAAGGCGCGCGAGGGCCGCGCGTCGCGCACCGAATTCGAGCTCACCCCACAGGGTCGCACCGAGTTCGAATCGTATCTCGAACATATGGAAGCGCTGATCCGCGCCGCGCGCTCCACCGGCGAAGAGGGAGGGCGCAGATGACGTCGCATCGGGAGGGAGGCGTGCACGCCGCGATCATCATGGATGGGAACGGACGGTGGGCCGGGGCGCGCAGGCTCCCCCGTACCCTGGGGCACCGTGAGGGCGCGAAGGCGGTCCGCCGCGTGGTCGAGGCGGCGCCGGATCTCGGGATCGACACCCTCACCCTCTACGCCTTCTCGTCGGACAACTGGGTCCGGCCGCGTACCGAGGTCAGCGCCCTGATGCGTCTCTTCCATCGGCATCTCCGTTCGGAGACGGCGGAGCTCGTCGAAGAGGGCGTTCGCCTGACCCTCGTCGGGCGGAGGGACCGGCTCCCTCGCCGTGTCCTCTCGGCCGCCCGGACGGCGGAAGCGGCCACGGCGGAGGGCTCCCGTCTGCACCTCCGGCTCGCGATCGACTACTCGTCCCGCGACCTCATGCTGCGTGCCGCCGAGGAGCTCTCCGGAGTGCAGCCCCCCTTCACGCGCGCCGACTTCGCGGCCGCGCTCGGACGCGCGATGCACCAGGAGGGCCCGGCGCTCGACGTGGATCTCCTGATCCGGACGAGTGGTGAGCAGCGCCTCAGTGACTTCCTCCTCTGGGAGTGCGCCTACGCCGAGTTCGTCTTCACCGATCGGCTCTGGCCCGACTTCGATGGAGATGACCTCGCGGCGGCGATGCGGGAATACCGGACGCGCGACCGGCGTTACGGTGCCCGACCCCCCTCGGCCGCGGTGGGGTGAAGGCGTTCCAGCCGCCCCCCCTCCCACATCCTCCACACCTCGTCACACCCGAGCCGCGCGGCATCCCCGGCATCGTGACTCACGAGCACGAGGGGCACCCCGCTCTCGTCGAGCCACTCGCCGGTCGCGACCGCGACCCGGGCGCGGCGGTCCTCGTCGAGCGCGGCGAGCGGCTCGTCGAGGAGGAGGAGACGGCGCGCGGCGAGGAGCGCGCGCGCCAGCGCCACCCGTTGAGCCTCCCCTCCGGAGAGGTGTCGGGGCCGTCGGTCGAGGAGATGATCGCACTCGACCCGCCTCGCCGCGTCGCGCGCCGCCTCTCTCGTCGCGCCGCCGAAACGGAGATTCGCCATGACGTCGAGGTGCGGAAAGAGGAGCGCGCTCTGAGGCATCCACCCCACACCCCTCAGCCACGGCGGACGCACCCGCGAAGCGCCCGAATCCGGAGCGGGGCTCCAGAGCTCGCCCCCGATCGCCACGCGTCCTCTCGCGCCCGGTTCAAGTCCCGCGAGGGCGCGCAGGAAGGTCGTCTTTCCGACCCCGCTCGGGCCGACGATCGCGACCCGCATCGCCCCGCTACGGAGACGACTCTCGAGGCTCAGCGTGCCCTTCCGCAGGCGGATCGCCACATCGATCGGAGACTTCATCGGCGGAAGTCGAGGAGGCGAGCGCGCTGTCTCGACGAGAGCCACTCCCACACCGCCAGCGCCACCGCGGCCACCGCGACACTCGCCGCCACGAAGACCCAGACGCGCGCCCACCCCCCGGGCGCCTCGAGGAGTTCGTAGACGGCGAGCGGGATCGTCTGCGTCTCGCCCGCGACGCTTCCGGCCACCACGATCGTCGCGCCGAACTCGCCGAGGCCGCGGGCGAAGGCGAGCACCGCCCCCGCCACCACACCGGGGAGCGCCAGGGGAAGCGCGACGCGGCGGAACGCCGAGCGGGGCGGGGCGCCGAGGGTCCACGCGAGCTCCTCGAAGCGCGGGTCCACCCCCTCGAAGGCGTTGCGGACCACGACCGCATAGAGGGGAAATCCGACCACCGCCGCCGCGAGCACCGCAGCCCAGAAGGTGAAGGAGATCCGGATCCCGAGCGGCTCGAGGAGGGGCGCCAGCGGACCCGATGTACCGGTCAGCGCGAGGAGGAGGAAGCCGGTGACGACGGGGGGGAGCACGAGGGGGAGGAGGAGGAAGGTCCCGATCGCGCTCCGGATCCCGACGTGGGCGCCCCGTCGCGCCGCGGCGAGCCACCGACCGAGCGCGAGGGCGGGGAGTGTGGCGAGAAGGACGGCGAGGAAGCCGACCACCACCGAGCGCCAGAGAACGGGCCCGAGGAGCGGCCCGTCCCGCGGCCCATTTCCCACCGCGACGAGGCGCGCCTCGCCTTTGAGCCCTCCGCCGTCAGCCCGCCTCCCGCTCCCCTCACCCCCGACCACCGGCTCGAAGCCGTACGCGACGAGGAGCGCCCGACTCGACGCCCCGCTCAGCCGCGTCATGAAGGCGTCGGTGTCGGGGTGGGTCGAACCCCGCAGGGGAGCGATCCAGAGCTCCGCGGGGGAGTGGGCGTCTTCCGGAATCCACCCGATCGGGACGACGGAGGGATCGGCGATCAGATCGGTGGCATAGCCGATCCCGAAGGGGATCTCGCCGAGGCCGACGAGGTGTACCACGGAACGAGCGTTCCCCGCCGCCACGATCCGGTCTCCGGGAATCGACGCATCGAGCCCCAGGGAGGTGAGCGCCTCCCGAGCGTATCTCCCGACCGGCACGGCCGGCCCCGCGAGCGCGAGGAGAATCCCCTCCGGAACCGAGGCGAGCCGCGCTTCGATCGCCTCCGCGGTGAGCTCGGGGAGATCGGAGGCGATGCGGTCCGCGCCGTCGAGTGGAGTCGCGGGAATCCGCCCGGCATCGGCGGCGTCGGCGCTCCCCTCGAAGAGGACGAGCCGATTCCGGGCGAGGGGCCGCGACTCGTGGGCATTCACCAGCCCCACCGTGATCGCATGCCGCATCCACGCCTCGTCGGCGGTCACGAGGAGGTCTGCGGGAGCCCCGGCCTCGAGCCGGGTGACCACCCTCGATGTGGCGTCGACACCGATACGCACGCGACCGCGCCCCTCACCCTCCCACCCCTCCGCCACCGCCTCGAGGAATGCGCGCGCACTCACCGCCCCACGGATCTCGAGCGGGCGGGACGCCTCCTGCGGCGCGGCGTCCGCGCCCGCGGGACCGATCACGCCGCAGGTGAGGGCCACCCCGAGCGCGACGCGCGCGCCACGCCGGAGCGGGGTGTCGCGCTCGGCGCTCCGCGTGCGATCGCCGGAGCGGGTCGGAGAGAGGAACATCCGGAATGCTCGCACGATCGCTTCCGACGCGTCAATTGTGTGACGCGCGCAGAGTCGCATCTTGAGCGTGTACCGATCCGATCCTCCCTTCCCCCCGATCCCCCGTGTCGATCCCCTCGCTCCAGCGGTCGCCTCGCGATCACTCGCTCCGCCTGCGTGCGCGAAGCTACGAGCTCGACAGCTTCGGCCATGTGAACCACGCCGTCTACCTCAACTACTTCGAGCATGCTCGCTTCGCGGCACTCACCGAGGGCGGCTTCCCGCCCCGCCGGCTCGCCGAACGTGGCGAGGGCGTCCACGTCGTGCGGGTCGAGGTCGACTTCCGTCGGGAACTCTGCCTGGGCGAGGAGATCGAGGTCCGGACCCGCGCGCTCGATGCGGGTGCGTCGAGCATGACGATCGGGCAGCAGATGGTGCACCCCGACGACCCCGACACGATCTATGCCGAGGCGCGCGTGGTGGTGGTCTGGGTCGGCCCGGATCGTCGTCCGATGCGGGTGCCCGAGGATGTGCGAGACGCGCTCGGCCTTCCCCGACGGGGACATCGGCCCGGGGGGAGCGGGCCCTCCACCGCTCGATGACACCCTCCCGGGTCGGTATCGACGTCGTCGATCTGCGCAACGCCCGCACGCACGATCGCCATCTCGATCGACGCTTCATGGCGCGCATCTTCGGCGCCGCGGAGGTGTCGCTCATCCGCGCGAGTGACGATCCCGCCCGCGCCGTCTGGCGACACTGGGCCGCGAAGGAGGCGGCCTTCAAGGCGATCTGCGCGGCCCGTCATCCGGACCCTCCTCCCATCTTTCGGCACGCCGATTTCGAGGTGGTCTCGCTCGCCGAGGGCGCGGGCGAGCTTCGCTGGCACGACACGCTCTCTCCCCTGACCGTACTCGAGGATCCGCACGGCGCGTGGGTCGCCTGCGTCGCCGCATCCGGCGCGCGGGTCATCCCGGAGGGTCTCGTCTGGCGCGTCGAATCCGTCGATGAAGCCGCGGCCCGCCTCGGGATCGCCGATCGGTCGGAGGTGACCCACCGCCTGGGCCCGCACGAACGCAGTGACTCCCGTGACCTTCCCCACGCGATCGTCCGCCTCGCGGCGCGCACCGAGCTCGCGCGGCAGCTCGGGGTCGCGCCCGAGCGCCTCGAGATCGTCAGCGCGGCCGGACCCGCGGGGCGCACACCGCCGCGCGTCCATCTCGACGGCGAGGAGACCGGGGGGGTCTGCCTCTCGATCTCGCACGACGGCCCCCGGGTCGCGTGGGCGGTCGGGGTCGACGGCAGAGAGGAGAGGGGACTTGACGAGGACGGCCCGCTGCAGGAGCGTGTCCGGCATGACTGACCGCGACCGCCTGAAGGCGCTACTCGTCGAGCGCTCCGTACGACTCGGAGAGTTCACACTCGCAAGCGGGGCCCGCTCCTCGTACTACATCGACGCCCGGGTGACCACGATGTCCGCGGAGGGGCAGGCGCGCATCGGGAAGGTCGCGTGGGAGGCGCTCGACGCACACGGCCTCGCGCCGACGCACGTCGGGGGACTCACGATGGGTGCGGATCCGGTGGCGTACGCGATCGCGCGGGAGAGCTTCACCCGCGCAACGCCGGTGGACGGCTTCTCGGTGCGGAAGGAAGCCAAGGCACACGGGATGGGCCTCCAGATCGAGGGGGGTCTGCCCCGGGAAGCGCGCTGCCTCGTGGTGGAGGATTCGATGACCACGGGGGGAAGCGCGCTTCGCGCAATCGACGCGGTGCGCTCGCATGGAGCGGAGGTCGTCGGGATCCTCACCCTCGTCGATCGTGAGGAGGGTGGGGCCGAAGCGATCGCCGAACACGATCTCCCCCTGGTCGCGCTCTATTCCGGCCCCGAACTCCTCGAGGCCGCGCGGGCGTCAGTCGAGGAGGCGTAGCGGCATCACGAGGGCGAGGTAGTCCGGTGCGTCCTCTCCCTCCGCGACCACCGGCTCGATCGTCGTGGCCCGCTCGGGCGCCTTGAAGGTCATGCGGACCTCGTCGGTGGGCATGTACCGCAGCACCTCGAGGAGGTACATCGCATTGAAGCCGATCTCGAGCGGCTCGCCTTCCCACGAGACCTCGAGTTCGTCGGCGCCTTCTCCGAGATCGGGCGTCAGGACATTCAGTTGGACGCGGTCTTCCTCGAAGGTCATGCGAATGCGGTGCGTCTGGTCGCTGGCGACGACCGCCATCCGTCGGACCGCGCTCTCCAGCGCCTTCTTCTCGACCGTTGCGAAGCGGTCGTTGTCCTTCGGAATGACCTGCTCGTAGTTCGGGTAGGTTCCCTCGATCAGCCGGGTGTAGACCTCGGTATTCTCCGAGCGAAAGCCGAGGTGATTCTTCTGCGCTCCCTCCGCGCCGCGATCCCACGCGACGATGATCGCGTCGCCCTGCTTGAAGAGGCGCTGCACCTGCTGAAGCGCGGCGGGAGGCACGATGAAGTCGATCGGCGAAATCGCTCCCGGTCCGGTCGCGAGACCCATCCGCGCGAGACGATGGCCATTCGTGGCGACCATCCGCATCGCACCCTCGCGCAGCTCCCAGAGCACCCCATTCAGGATCGGCCGGCTCTCCTCGGTGGAAGCGGCGAAGGCGGTGTGATGGATCAGCTTCTGGAAGTCGCCGCTGTCGATCTGGACCCCCTCCGAGAAGTCGACGGCCGGAAGCGTCGGGAATTCCTCGGCAGGCAGACCGTTGAGCTTGAAGCGCGAGTGGCGACAGGCGAGTTCGATCTGATCCCCCCGCGTCGAGACATCCACGGGCTGATCGGGAAGCTCACGGGTGATCTCCTGCAGCTTCTTGCCGGGCGCCGTGAGCGATCCCGCTTCGACGATCTCCGCGGGAACGCGCACCCGGACCGATACGTCGAGGTCGGTGCCGCTCATCCAGACGGCGTCCTCGTCGGTCTCGAAGAGGATATTCGAGAGAACGGGGAGGGTCGTCTTGGTCGGAATGCTGGCTGAGACGGCAGCAAGACCGCCGTGGAGATTCTGCCGGGTGATGGTGAAGCGCATTCGGGGTCTCCGGGAGTGGTTTTGTCGAGGATGTCCACCTCGCCCTAATCTCTTTATCTCCCTTCCTCAAGGAAAGAGTAGTAGTAGGGGGGTGTGGAGTTGTGGAGAGAGGAGCGATCGAGCGCGGTCCGCATTCGCGAAGTCGGTGTTTTCGGCTGTGGATGCAGTGTGGAGATCGGTGGGGGGTGTGGAGTACATCTCCGCGGCAGCGGGGAATCGGGTGGATAAATGATCGGATTCCACACCAATCCACGTCCCGATGTGGGAGTTGCGGAGACGGCGGATCATCGGTCGAGGCCTGCTCGGGTCTCGACACGTCGCCGGGCCTGATCAACGGCGGCACGGAAGTCTTCGTCATCCGCCATCTCCTCCTCGACCTTGCGGATCGAGTGGATGACGGTGGAGTGGTCGCGACCGCCGAAGAGCTCACCGATCTGCACGAGAGCGAGATCGAGGATCTCCTTGATGAGGTACATCGCGATCTGCCGTGGAACGGTGAGATTGCGGGTGCGTCGTTTCGAGATGAGCCCCTCCGGGCGGACATCCCAGAGCTCGGCCACGACGGCCCGGATCCCTTCGGGTGTGATCCGCGGCGAGGTCTTCGTGTCCTCCTCCCTCGATCCGTGGATCATCCCGTGCAGCGCCGTCCGCGCAAGCTCCACCGAGATCTCCTGGTGGGTGAGGGAGGAGTATGCCAGGAGCTTGATGACCGCGCCTTCGAGCTCGCGCACACTCGCCGTGCAGGCGTGCGCGATGAAATCGATGACCTCGTCGTCGAGGGTGAGGTCGTCGTCGGAGGCCTTCTTCCGGAGGATCGCCACCCGCGTCTCATAGTCCGGAGCCTTGATGTCGGCCACGAGCCCCCACTCGAAGCGCGAGATCAGCCGGTCCTCGAGCCCGGGGATCTCCTTCGGAGGCCGGTCGCTCGTCAGGATGATCTGCTTCTGGGCGTCGTAGAGAGCGTTGAAGGTGTGGAAGAACTCCTCCTGCGTTCGTTCCTTGCCCTCGAGGAAGTGCACGTCGTCGACGAGGAGAAGATCGAGTTCGCGGTACCGGCGACGGAACTCGGCGGTGGTACCGGTCTGGATCGAGGTCACGAGTTCGTTCACGAAGCGTTCGCTCGAGACGTACATCACGCGGCTGCGAGGCGTCTGTTCGAGAATCTCGTTCCCGATCGCGTGCATGAGATGGGTCTTGCCGAGTCCCACGCCCCCGTAGAGGAAGAGGGGGTTGTACATCCGCGCGGGTTGGCGTGCGACGGCCTGGCACGCCGCGTAGGCGAGCTGGTTGTTGTTGCCGACGACGTACCGATCGAAGGTGTACCGGTGGTTCATCGTCGTGCCGAGCGACGCCCGACGACTCCCGGAGTCGGCCACAGGATCGGGGGCCTCTGCGGGAGCTTCGAAGAGATCGAGCTCCGGGATGCCTGACCGCTGGGGAAGACCCGCCCGCAGCGAGATCACCAGGGGTCGGCCCACGATCCGCTCGGCGTGCTCGGAGAGGGTGCCGAGGAAGCGGTCCTCGATCATCTCCTTGTGGAAGGGGCTCGGGGCTTCCACGAGGAGATCGGAATCGGTGAGGGCGATGGCGGAGCTGCTGGCCAGCCAGGTCTGGAAGCTCTGTTCGGACATCCCCGGACGTGTCGCCGCCAGGATGGAGGTCCAGAGTTCTCCGGCGGTCAGCTCCATCCAGAAGTGCTCTCGGCCCGGTTCATCAATCGGGGGTTGGGGTGGCGAAAGGGAGGCGTGCACCCCCCGGGCAATCCCCGGGGGGAGGGTAGGCTATTTCCGAGATGTGGAAAAGTCAATTCAACCCCGCGTCTGCGGGGTTTCTACGGGGGAGCGAGTGCGGAGGCTCGCCGTCCGTGGTGCGCAGGGGCACGTCGCGCGATCGAGGGTTGAATCCGATTCATGGGTTGGGTAGCTTTACGGGCTCGAAACCCATCTGCACCCGATCCTCGACGGACGGTCCCCGATGAAGCCAACGTACAACCCGCGAAACCGGAAGCGCTCGAACAAGCACGGATTCCGCTCACGGATGAAGTCGAAGGGTGGCCGCAAGGTCCTCAATGCGCGCCGGCGCCGCGGTCGCAAGAGCCTGACCGTCAAGATCGGCGGCAAGTGATTCGGTGAATCCGGCCCGGACGGCGCTCGCGCCGCGGGGCGGGACGGAGGGAGAGGGCTTTCCCTCCGAATACCGGATCCGGCGGGGTGCCGAGATCGAGGAGCTGCTCAGACGGGGGAAGCGCGAGAGGACGCGAATGATCGACGTCTTCTTCCGCGCCGCCCCCGTTTCGCATTCCCGGCTCGGGCTCGTCGTGCCGAAGTTCGGGCACACGAGTGTGGCCCGGAACCGGGTCCGGCGCCGCCTGCGCGAAATCGGCCGTCGCCTCCTCCTCCCCACACTGCGGGATCGTGCGGTGTGTGTTGATGTACTCCTCCGGGTGAACCGTAGAGCGTATGGGGCGAGCTTTCACGAACTTCAGAGCGACGTCGAATCGATGATGGAGGCCTTGTGGCCAGAGCAGTCCTGATGACCCTCGTTCGTTTCTACCGCGTGGCGGTGTCGCCGTGGACGCCGGCGTCGTGCCGGTATACGCCAACCTGCTCTGCCTACATGCTCGATGCGCTCGAGCGTTTCGGTGCCTGGCGGGGCGGCTGGATGGGCGTGCGGCGGATTCTGCGCTGCCACCCGTGGGGCGGGTGCGGCGTCGATCCCGTTCCGGAGCGATCGCACGAGCGGATCCCGGCCGCCCACGCGCGGCTCCGGGGCGAGGCCTCGCGATGAGCACCGAGGCACGCCTCGTCCTGGCCGTCACGCTGATGATCGGGGTGATCTACGGAACGAGCATCCTCTTCCCGCCGCCGCCCGCGTCGGAGACGCCCGCCGAGGCGGCGCCGCCGGCCGCCCCGGGCCTCCCGGACCTCGGCGATTCCGTGGCACCGCGGACGGGGGGGCTCGCGGCCCCGGCGGAGGGCACCGACCCCGTCGAGCCGGCTGCACCGCCCGCGTCGGTCGAGGAGCGCGAGATCGTGGTCGAGGGGCCACTCTATTCGTACGCCCTCACCACCGTCGGCGCGAGGCTCGTCTCGGCCACCCTCCCGAGCTTCGACGATCTCGCCCACGAGGGACGGCCGCCGGTCCAGCTCATCCCGGAGGGGACGAGCGCGCTCGGGCGCCGACTCGTGATCGGCGCGGACACCCTCGACCTCTCGGGACTCGCCTTCTCGACCACGGCGGACGATCGGGTCGAGCTCGAGGAGGGGGGCGCGCCCGCCTCCGTCGTCTTCTCGTGGCGCAACCCGGCGGGAGACTTCGCGGTGGAGGTGGCCTACACCTTCGATCCCGCGAGCTACCTGATCGGGGTGGACACCCGGCTCACCGGGGTCGATCGCCCCCTCCTCCTCACGAGTCTGGGCGAGGGGATCTCCTACACCGAGGCCGACTCGGCGCAGGAAGCGCGGACGATGGCGTACGTGACCAATCGTGTCGACGGAGGGATCCGGCAGCAGCAGCTCCAGAAGGTCGAGGAGAGCACGCTCGAGAACGGCCCCTTCCTCTGGACGGCGATCAAGTCGAAGTACTTCGTGCTCGGGCTCCTTCCGGGGAGCGGCGAGACGGAGACGCTCGCGGCCGGCGACCGGGCGGTGCTCGGCGGACTCTTCATCACGCCGCGCGAGGGATCGCAGCGGGCGCGGGTGGAGGGGGCGATCGAGGCGGATGCGTCGGGGCGGATCGAGTACCGGGTCTACGTCGGCCCCCAGGAGTACAGCCGCATGAAGGCGCTCGGTGACGAGTTCCAGGAAGTGAATCCCTACGGGTGGTCGGTCTTCCGGATGATCATCCGGCCCTTCGTCGGGATCATCGTCGCGATCCTTCATTGGGCCCACACCACCCTCTCGATCGGCTACGGGTGGGTCCTGATCCTCTTCGGTTTCGCGCTGCGGATCCTTCTCTGGCCGCTCAACGCCAAGGCGATGCGGGCGCAGATCCGCAACATGGCGGCGCAGCCTCTCGTGAAGGAGCTGCAGACGAGGTACAAGGACGATCCGAAGAAGATGCAGGAAGAGATGATGAAGCTGTACAAGGAGCACGGCTTCAACCCCGTGGCGGGGTGCTTGCCGATGCTGCTGCCGTGGCCGGTGCTCATCGCGCTCTTCTTCGTCTTCCAGAATGCGATCGAGCTTCGCGGCGTCTCCTTCTGGTGGCTCCCGGATCTCTCGGCGAAGGACCCCCTCTTCATCCTCCCGGTCCTCCTCGCGCTCTCGATGTTCCTCATCCAGTGGATCACCTTCCGCTCGATGCCGGACAACAACCCGCAGATGAAGATGATGATGTGGTTCATGCCGATCTTCCTCGGCGTGATCTTCCTGAACTTCCCCTCCGGGTTGAACCTCTACTACGCCAGCATGAATGTCGCGACGCTGCCGCAGCAGATCCTGATCGCGAATGAGCGGAAGAAGGTCAAGCCGCTCAAGCCGGCGAGCGCGTCGGGGGGGACGGGAAAGAAGAAGAAGGGAGGAAGCGCCCGCAGGAAGGCGAGCGCAGGCGACTGACTCCGATGGGTGGCGAGCGCGTGTGCGACGAAGGGGGAGAGATGATCGACACGATCGCGGCGATCGCGACGCCCCCGGGCGTCGGGGCGCTCGCGGTCCTCCGCATCTCCGGACCCCGTGCCTTCGAGATCGCGGGGGCGCTCGCGACCTTTCCGCTGGAGCCGCCCCGCACCGCGCATCTCGTCACCCTGCGGTCGCACGATGGGGAGCCGCTCGACCAGGGGGTGGTGACGCTCTTCCCGGATCCGGCCTCCTACACCGGCGAGGAGATGGTCGAGATCTCGACGCACGGCGGGCATGTGGCACCGCGCCTCGTGCTCGATGCGCTCCTCCGCGCCGGGGCGCGTCTCGCACGCGCGGGTGAGTTCACCGAGCGCGCCTGGCTCAACGGCAAGCTCGACCTCCTCCAGGCGGAGGCGGTGGCCGATCTGGTGGAGGGGTCGAGTCGCGCGCTCCACGCGGTCGCCCTGCAGCATCTCGATCGGGGGCTCTCCCGTCGGCTCGCCGCGCTCCGCGAGCGGATCGTGGGGCTCGAGGCGCAGCTCGTTCACCATATCGACTTCCCCGGCGAGGACGACGCCCCGGTCTCGATCGAGCGGCTCGCGGAGGAGGCGGGTGGGCTTGCGGAGGACTTCGACGCGCTCGCCGCGAGCGCGCCGCTGGGGAGGCTCCTGCGCGACGGGGTGCGTACCGTTCTGGCGGGCTCGCCCAACGCCGGAAAATCCTCGCTCCTCAACGCGCTCGTCGGCGAGGAACGCGCGATCGTCACGGAGGTGCCCGGGACGACGCGCGACCGGATCGAGGTCGGGGTGGAGATCGAGGGACTCCCCTTCGTCCTCGTCGACACCGCCGGACTCCGGGATTCGGACGATACCGTGGAGCGCCTCGGGGTGCGCGTCGCGCGCGAGACGATCGGGTCCGCCGACCTCGTCCTCCTCTGCATCCCGGTCGGGGCGGGGTGCGGCGCCGACGAGGGCGCGGTGCTCGTCGGCCTGACGGAGGCTCCGATCCTCACGGTCCGCACCAAGGCCGATCTCGGCTCCCAGCGGGCGTTGGATCCCCACGACGGTGGAGAGGCTTGCACCATCGAGGAGGTGCGCGTCTCGTCGCTCGAGGGCACGGGTCTCGATCGGCTCCGTGGCGCGATGGTCGAGGCGGTCTTCTCCGGTGTCGGGAGCGTCGACTCCGGAGCGTCGGTGCTCACGCGAGAGCGGCAGCTCGAAGGCGTGCGGCACGCCGGTGAGGAGGTCCGGGGGTTCGCCGATGCCCTGAGCGACGGCGTGCCTCCGGAGGTGGCGTCCGCGCACCTGAAGGGTGCCGTGACGGCGGTGGAGGAACTTCTGGGTACGATCGGCACGGAGAGCGTGCTCGATCGCGTCTTTTCCGACTTCTGTATAGGGAAGTGATGAGCGACAGGCGTCGCATTTCAATTCGATTGCATGGCCGTGTACAGGGTGTGGGGTATCGGTGGTGGTGCGCGCGCGCCGCGAACGCCCTCGGGGTCCGCGGAGATGTCCGGAACTGTGGCGACGGGACGGTCGAGATCCGGGCGGAGGGCGAGTCGCGGGCGGTGAAGCGCTTCCGCGCCCGCCTCGACGACGGGCCGCCGATGGCTCGCGTCGATACCGTCGAGGAGATCGAGCTCCCGCCGGAGACGGATCTCCCTCCCGAGCGGTTCGAAATCGTGCAATGAGCTTCGTGCTCGAGTGCGATGTCGTGGTGGTCGGTGGGGGGCATGCCGGGACGGAAGCCGCCGCCGCCGCCGCGCGACTCGGGGTTCGTACGGTCCTCGTCACCCCGGACCTCGATCGCCTCGCCCAGATGAGCTGCAACCCCGCGGTCGGTGGGATCGCGAAGGGGGTGGTGGTGCGCGAGGTGGATGCACTCGGGGGGATCATGGCGCGCGCGACCGACGCGACGCGGATCCACTGGCGGATGCTCAACCGCTCCAAGGGTCCGGCGGTGTGGGGTCCGCGCGCCCAGTGCGATCGCGTGCGCTATCCGGGTGCGATTCGGCGCGCGCTGGGTGAGCTCGAGCACCTCCATCTCTTCCAGGATCTCGTCACCGGGCTCGTCGTCGAGGGCGACCGGGCCACCGGGGTGACGACGCGGTCGGGGGGCATGATTCGAGCGAGCGCGGTGGTGGTCACCGCGGGGACCTTCCTGCGCGGACGCATTCACCTCGGACGATCGACCAGCGTCTCGGGAGGGCGTGCCGGAGAGGCACCCTCGGTGGAGCTCGCCACCGAGCTCGAGCGGTGCGGTGTCGAGGTCGCGCGGTTCAAGACGGGCACGCCGCCGCGGATCGACGGGCGGAGCGTCAACTTCGACCTCCTCGAGCGGCAGGATGGGGACCCGGAGCCCGCGGGTCGGCGCTGGCGCTTCTCGGTCTGGGCGGACGAGGTGATCCCCGCACAGCGGCCCTGCTGGATCACCTGGACGGGGGCGGACACCCAGCGGGTCGTCGAGGAGAATCTCGAGCGAAGCGCACTCTACGGGGGGGAGATCGCGGGGCGTGGTCCGCGCTACTGCCCCTCGATCGAGGACAAGGTCGTGCGCTTCCCCGACGCCCCTCGTCACCAGGTCTTCCTCGAGCCGGAGGGGCTCGAGACGACGGAGCTCTACGTCAACGGGTTGTCGACATCGCTCCCGGCCGACGCGCAGCTCGCGATGCTGCGGTCGGTGCCCGGGCTCGAGGAGGTTCGCATTACGCGCCTCGGCTACGCGATCGAGTACGACTGGTTTCCTCCGCACCAGCTGCGGCACACCCTCGAGGTGCGGGCGATCCCGCGGCTCTGGTTTGCGGGTCAGATCAATGGGACCACCGGATACGAGGAGGCGGCCGGGCAGGGGCTCGTCGCCGGGACGAATGCGGCGCTGGCCGTGCGCGGCGAGGGAGGGTGGGTCCTCGAGCGGGACCAGGCCTACATCGGCGTGCTCATCGACGACCTCGTCACGCGCGGGGTCGACGAACCGTATCGGCTCTTCACGTCACGCTCCGAGTTTCGCCTCCTCCTCCGCCAGGACAACGCGGCCTCGCGCCTCGCTCCGCTCGCGCGGGAGATCGGGCTTCTGACTCCGACGCAGGAGGCGGCCTTCGAGCGCCATGGGGCAGCGATCGAATCGGCCCGCGCGTGGTTCGCCGAGACTCCCCTGGCGCCCGAGCGGGTCAATGCGGTACTCGACGAGGCCGGCACCACCCCGATCACGGAGCCGACGCGCGCGCTCGAGCTCCTCCGTCGTCCGCACGTCTCGGCAGAAGCGCTCGCGGGGGTGGGGGAGGGGGGGGAGAGGCTCGCGGCCGATGCGCTGGCAACACTCGACGTCGACGTGAAGTACGAGGGGTATGTCGAGCGCGAGCGTGCGCGGGCGGCTGCGGTCCGGGCGCAGGCGCGGGTGACCCTCTCCGAAGATCTCCCCTTCGCCGAGATGCACACCCTCTCGGCCGAGGCGCGCGAGAAGCTCGGAAGAGTCCAGCCGACGTCGCTCGCCCAGGCGGCACGCATCCCGGGGGTGAGCCCGGCGGATCTCCAGAACCTCCTCATGGAGGTACGGCGTCGAAAGAGCACGGCGGGTCGCGCGGCGGCGATTCTCTAAGTCAAAGGGGGACAAGGAGTTACAGACGCGCATGCGTTTCTCGTGAGGTGTGCCCCTCCCCCCTTCTGCTGCGCGAAGGTCCCGATGTTTCACGTGAAACACGTTCCTGCGGGCGAGAGTGCCGGGTCCCGGGCGTCGGGGCCGCTCCGGGCCGGATGAACCCCCCCCCGGGGGGAGAGCCGGTTTCACGTGAAACATGGCGTGAATCACCCTACCCCGGGTCGGGGTCGCGCCCCTATATTGAGCGAGTGCGTTGTCGGCCGCGTGTCTGCGCGGCGATGCGCCTCCACAGCTTCCCGGAGCAAGAGGATCCTTCATGGCACGCATCATCGCCATTGCGAATCAGAAGGGTGGCGTCGGCAAGACGACCACTGCGATCAATCTCGGCGCCTCGCTTGCAGTGGCCGAGCAGCGCACCCTGGTGATCGATATCGACCCGCAGGGGAACTCGACCTCCGGCGTCGGGATCGAGCCACGCGATCGCCACCAGACGATCTACGATGTGCTCGTGAATGGTGAAGCGATCGACGCCTGCATCCTCAAGAGGGTGCACTTCGATCGTCTCGACCTCGTGCCTTCGACACGGGATCTCGTGGGCGCCGAGATCGAACTCGTCGATCGCGCGGAACGGGAGACGATCCTCCGTGAGGCGCTGCGGGAGATCGACGATCGCTACGACTACATCCTTGTGGATTGCCCCCCATCGCTCGGACTCCTCACGCTCAACACCCTCACGGCTTCGGATTCGGTATTGATCCCGATTCAGTGCGAGTTCTACGCGCTCGAGGGGCTCAGTCAGCTCCTGAATACGGTGCGCCTCGTCCAGAAGGGGCTGAATCCGAAGCTCGATGTCGAAGGCGTGCTCCTGACGATGTACGACAAGCGCCTCAATCTCTCCCGTCAGGTGGCGGCCGAGGCGCGTGAATACTTCGGGGCCAAGGTCTACCGGACGCGGATTCCGAGGAATGTCCGGCTCGCTGAAGCCCCCTCCTTCGGGAAGCCGATCGTCCTCTACGATGCGTTGTCTGCGGGGGCGCAGGCGTATCTCGAACTCGCGCAGGAGCTTCTCGCGGCAAACCCCGATCGGAGCGAGAGATGAGGAGTCCGCCATGAAGAAGGACCGGCTGGGCCGAGGCCTCGGAGCGCTCCTGGGGGACTACACCGCCTCGCCCGATGCATCGTCCCCCAAGGACATCCGCACGGTCGCGCTCCGGGCGATCATCCCCAACCCTCATCAGCCCCGGAAGAACTTCTCCGCCGAGGAGCTGCAGGAGCTCTCCGATTCGATCGAGTCCAACGGACTCCTCCAGCCACTCGTCGTGCGCCCCTCGCCCGTATCCGAGGGTCGCTTCGAGATCGTGGCGGGGGAGCGGCGGTTCCGGTCGGTGCAGAAACTCGGGTGGGCGGAGGTGCCCGTCGTCGTCCGTGAGGTCGACGACGAGACCCTCCTCGTCCTTGCGCTCGTCGAGAATCTGCAGCGTGAGGCGCTCGATCCGATCGAGGAGGCCGAGGGGTACCAGGCGCTGGTGGACCAATTCGACCTCACGCAGGCCGAGATCGCGAAGGCGGTCGGGAAGAGTCGCCCCGCGGTGGCGAATACCCTCCGCCTCCTCCGCCTCCCGAGCTCGCTGCGGCGACTCGTGAATGCAGGGGAGCTTTCGGCCGGGCACGCCCGCACCCTCCTCGCCATCGACGAACCGGCCCGGATGACGGAACTCGGCCGACGCGCCGCGAAGGAGGGATGGTCGGTCCGAACGCTCGAGAAGAAGGTCGCGTCGGAAGGGCCGGCGGGGAGGCGGCGTGCCTCCCGCGAGAGAAGCGAACGGACCCGTGACCCCCTCGTCACCGCCCTTGAGCGCGCGCTCCAGGAGCGCCTGGCGACACGCGCCCGAATCAAGGGTGCGGCGCGCGGACGCGGGGTGATCGAGGTGCCGTATCACGGCACCGAAGACTTTGAACGCCTCTTTGCCCTCATCGCGGGCATCGAGGCCTCCGACGTGGTGAGCTGAGATGGCCGATTCGGGCGGCTTCGATCTCCTCGTCGTCCCGCGCGATGGGGGCGAGAGTCGCCGATTCCGGGTGACATCACGGCGACGGAGGGCCTTCGTCGTCGTCGGGAGCCTCGCCGGGGTCCTCCTCCTCGGGGTGACGGTTTCGTGGGGCTTATTGGCCCGGAGTGCCGCCCGCGTCCCCGGACTCCTCGCGACGATCGATTCCCTCGAGTCGGAGCGGGCCCGGATGGAGGGACTCGCACAGCGGCTCGCGACTCTCGAGGCGCGGTATGGGAGCGTTCGGGCTCTCTTCGGTGCGCGTCCCGCTACTCCTTCGAATCTCTGGCTCCCTCCGACAGGCGGAAGAAGCGCGCCCGAGGTCCTCGACGCCGAGCCGTCGGCGCCGGAGAGCTGGCCCCTCTCGGAGCCCGGCTTCGTCACCCGCGCGCTTCCGGCGGAGAGCGACGAGAATCACACCGGACTCGATATCGCGATCCCCGAGGGCACGTGGGTGCGGGCCTCCGGGAGCGGCGTCGTGCTGGACGTGGGTGAGGATCCCACCTATGGTCTCTTCGTCACCCTCGATCACGGGGATGGGGTGGTCACCCTCTATGGACATGCGTCCCGGACGTACGTGACGCGCGGGCGACGCGTCCGCCGAAATGAGGTGATCGCGCTCAGCGGAAACAGCGGCAGGTCGACGGCGCCCCACCTGCACTTCGAGATTCGGAGGGATGGCGAACCTCTCGACCCCTCCACCTTCCTCCTCCCCCCCAACTGACCCTCCCATGGCACGCGACCGATCTTCATCCGGCACCGACGACGACGTCATCTCGATCATCGCGAGCGGGATGACGGTCACGGGCGACTGCGAGACCGATGGCACGCTGCGCATCGAGGGTCGGGTCGAGGGGTCGGTGCGTGCCGCCAAGGGGGTGATCGTCGGACGGGAGGGCGTGGTCGATGGGCATGTCGTGACACAGGATGCCGTCATTTCGGGGCGAGTGACGGGAAGTGTGACGGCGGAATCGCGCCTCGAGCTCCAGGGCACGGCGTGCATCGAGGGTGACGTCCGGGCCCTGCGGATGCAGCTCCAGGAGGGCGGGGAGATCAACGGCACCCTCACGATGGGCGAGCGGATCCGGACGGAGGGTAGCGCCGATGACCACGGCGACGATGCCCAGGGCGAGCAACCTCTTGTGGCACCGCACGTTGCAGATTCGTGACGAACTTTTCCACATCTGTGGACAATGACGACAAGGTGTTGTAGCGCAAGCACATACGCAGTACTGCACCTCCCACATCTCTCCCCTCACGATCGGTGGGTGTGGGCAACTTCCGGGCTCTGGAATGGGTGATGGCCGACGCTGAACTGGAAGCAATCGTCGACTTCGTCGACACACTCCTCGGCACCCGAACGCACCCCGATTACGCCACCGCGCTGAACGGACTGCAGGTTCAGGGGCCGAGCCGGGTCTCGACGGTGGCGAGCGCCGTCGACCTCTCCGAGACGACGATCGCGGGTGCGGGACGCGCGGGTGCCGATCTCCTCCTGGTGCATCACGGAGCCTTCTGGGGCGGGCTCCAGCCACTCGTGGGGAGGACCTACCGACGGATCCACGGGCTCCTCGACCGGAGGATCGCTCTCTATTCCGCGCACCTCCCCCTCGACGCGCACCCCGATGTCGGGAATTGCGCGCTGCTTCTGCGCGAGCTCGGATTCGAGCCCGAGGCCCGCTTCGGGAGCTATGAGGGCGCGCCGATCGGATGGCAGGCGGACACCGGCGATCTCTCGCTGGCCGATCTCTCCCGGCGTGCCGCCGCCGCCGTCGGGGGGGATGTACGCGTCATCGAAGCGGCGGGTCCGCGAGCCGGGCGCGTCGCGGTGGTGACCGGGGGCGGCGGGTCGTTCATCGGTGAGGCCGCCGACGAGGGGATCACCACACTCGTGACCGGTGAGGGCGCCCACCACACCTTCACCGACGCGCACGAGCTCGGCGTCAATCTGCTCTATGCAGGGCACTACGCGACCGAGACCTTCGGGGTGCGCGCGGTGGGAGAGATGCTCGCCGAGCGCTTCGGGGTGCACCATACCTTCATCGACGTTCCGAGCGGGCTGTGAATACTCCACCTCCTCCCCGCCTCTCTTCTCTCCGTGTGCGTCTCCGCGCGCGGACCCGGCGGACGCAGCGGGGAGCCGCCGCAGCGCTCGTCGCCCTCCTCGTCGTCAGCGCACCGGCGCCCGGGTTCGCCCAGGTGCCCGACCCCGAGACCTTCTTCGGCTTCCCGCTCGGCGCGGACCGCCGCATCGCCGACTGGGACGCCCTCACCGCGTGGTATGACACCCTCGCCTCCACCTCGCCCCGGGTGCGTGTCGATACCGTCGGCACCTCGACGATGGGACGACCCTTTCTCGTTGTCACCGTCACCAGTGAAGCGAATCAGGCGCGCCTCGAGCGTCTCCGCGAAGTCCAGCAGCGCCTGGCCGATCCGCGGAGGATCGATGACACCGACGAGCGCGACGCCCTCCTGGACGAAGCCCGCGCCGTCGTCCTCCTCACCCACGCGATCCACTCCACCGAGGTGGGGAGCAGCCAGGCGGCGGCGCGGATCGCCCATCGACTCGCCACATCGACCGATCCCTCCGTCCGGCGGATCCTCGACGAGGCGATCGTCGTCCAGATCCCCTCCCTCAATCCCGACGGGACGGAGTGGGTCGCGGAGTGGTATGCGCGCTGGGTGGGCACGCCCTTCGAGGCGGCACCGCTCCCCTGGCTCTACCACTACTACACCGGTCACGACAACAACCGCGACTGGTACGCCTTCACCCAGAAGGAGACGGTGCTCGCGATCGACCACGGGCATAACGCGTGGCGTCCACACGTCGTCCACGACGTTCACCAGATGGGGAGCACGGGAGCGCGGCTCTTCCTCCCCCCCTATCTCGACCCCTGGGAGCCGAATATCGATCCGGCGCTCATCGCATCGGTGAATCGTCTCGGGATGGAGGTGGCCGCGCGCATGACGACCGCGGGGCGAGAAGGCGTGGTCGTGAATGCGATCTACGACGCGTGGTCGCCCGCGCGTGCGTACTCCCACTACCACGCGGGCGCGCGGATCCTGAGTGAGTCGGCGAGCGCCGACCTCGCCACCCCGATCGAGCTTCCCCCCGACGCGCGCTCGGGCCGGCGCGGCTACGACGCCGCCACAGCGTCGTGGAACCACCCCGTGCCGTGGCCCGGCGGACGGTGGGGACTCCCCGAGATCGTCGACCAGATGGAGGCGTCGACGATGGCGCTCCTCGACGCCGTCGCGCGCGATCGGCGAATGTGGGTCGAGACCGCGGCGGCGATCACGGAGCGCGCCGTCGACGGGTGGCCCGAGTGGCCCGAGGCGTGGGTCATCCCGGCGGACGACGAGAACCTCGCACACCCGACCGGGCTCACCTACCTCCTGCGCGCCCTCACCATCGGCGATGTCGAGGTGCGGCGGACGACCGCGGCCGCAACGGCCGCGGGGGAGACGATCCCCGAAGGGAGCTGGGTCATCCCGATGCGACAACCCTACGCCGGATTCGCGCAGACCCTCCTCGAACGACAGCGCTACCCCGACCTTCGTGAATACCCGGGCGGGCCACCCCGACGCCCCTACGACGTCACGGCGCACACCCTCCCGCTCCTCCTCGGGGTGCAGGCGAATGCGCTGACGACGCTGGAGGGTGTCTCCCTCGGACCGCCGATCGAGAGGCCCGCGATCGAATTTCCGGAGCCGGCGGAGATCTTCGGCGACACCGTGCCCCGGATCGGGTACTACAAGTCGCGCACCGAACCGATGGAGGGGGGGTGGACTCGCTGGGTCTTCGACGGAATGGGGCTTCCCCTCGACACCCTCGACGACGTCCGGATCCGTGCCGGCGGGCTCGCCGACGGCCACGAGGCGATCCTCCTCCAGAACCAGTCGCCGGCCTCGATCCGCGACGGGATCCCCCGGGGCCGGCTTCCCGAGGCGTGGACGGGCGGACTCGGGGATGCGGGGGCGAATGCACTCCGCTCCTTCGTGCGCAACGGGGGCCGCCTCGTCGCGGTCGAAGAGGCCACCGACTTCGTGATCGAGCTCTTCGGGCTCCGGATCGGGAACACGGTGGTACGCCTCCCCGAGACCGACTTCTTCATCCCCGGGAGTATCCTCGCGCTCGAATTCGAGGAGACGCCCTTCTCGGCGGGGCTGCCCGCCCGGGATGTGGCGTGGTACGGTGGGTCGAGTCGCGCCTTCGAGGTCACCGATCCCTCCGCGCGCGTCCTCGCGCGCTACGCCGGGGGCGCCCTCGTGGAATCGGGGTGGGCCCTCGGCGCGGAGGCGATCGCGGGACGGCCCGCCCTCGTCGAGGTACCGATCGGCAGGGGGTCGGTTGTACTCTTCGGGTATCAGCCCAACTATCGAGCGCAGACCGTCACGGGGTGGGCCCATCTCTTTCGCGCCCTCGACCCCGCGCGATCCGCGCTGAATCCGCCGGGCGGCTGAGTCCCGGAAAGGGGCTCCCCTCCGACACCTCACTCCTCCCCGATCCTCACGATCTCGTCATGACCACTCCTGCCTGTCCCGGATGCGGCGCTCCGGCGAACGGAAATTTCTGCTCCTCGTGCGGGGCCGCCCTCTCCGCGCGTTCCTGCCCCTCCTGTGGCGCCTCGGCGGAGCCGGGCGCTCGCTTCTGCACCGGGTGCGGCGCCGGACTCGGGACGGGAGAGCGGGACGGATCGACCTCCGCGCCTCCTCCCTCCACGGGCGCTCCGCCGCGCCAGGGAGCGCAGGCCGCGGCCTCGGAGGGTGGAGCGAAGAGCCAGCTCGGGTGGTGGATGGCGGGGACGATGCTCGTCTTCCTCCTGAGCGTGGTGGCGTATCCGATCCTCGTGCCCCAAAAGGGCCTGGAGGTGAACCCCGGACCTACCGGCGGGGCGCAGGCCCAATTCGGCAACGCGAACGCCGTCGACCTCGGGTCGATGACCCCGATCGAGGCGGCGAACCGACTCTTCGACCGCGTGATGACGCTCTACGAGGCGGGCGACACCGGGCAGGTGGCCTTCTTTCTTCCGATGGCGACCGCCGCCTACGAACAGGCCGAGCCCCTCGAGGCCGACGGACTCTACCACCTCTCCACCCTGCAGCGGCTCTCGGGTGATCCGGAGTCGGCGGTCGAGACCGCCCGGAGGATCGTCGACGAAACCCCGACGCACCTCTTCGGGCTTTCGGAGATGGCGGAGGCGACGCTCGCGCTGGGGGACACCGCCCGGGCCCGTGAATACTTCCAGGCGGTACTCGACAACTGGGCGGCGGAACAGGCGATCGCGCGCCCGGCTTACCAGATGCACCCCGCCGTCATGCCCTCGCTTCGGGAGTCTGCCGACTCGGGGGCCCGCAACGACTGACGAGATCGCGTCAGGGGGGAGAGGAGGAGGCGCGCGGCGACGCTCCGAGAGGCCGCACACCGCGTCGGACGTGCCTTGTACCGCCCCCCGGCGGTTGGCTATGATTGAATGCTTCCCTCTCCCGCGCCCGGCGTGACGGAGGGAAGTTCGGCAGAGGAGGGTCGCCGGCAGGATCGGCGACCCTTTTTTTCCCTCCGGAGGAGGTAGAGCAGAGGTGAGTGAGACGACGACGACCGAGGCCCCGCGCGGATACGCGCCGACGGGGAAGAACACGGGGGTCGTGAAACCCAAGGGCACATCTCGAATCCGGGCGCACGAGGGTCTCGACACGATCGAGATGCGCTCGCGCAAGCCCGCATGGCTCAAGGTGAAGTCCCCCGGGGGACGCAACTACCTCCGTCTCAAGGAGATGATGCGCAGCCAGTCGCTGCACACCGTCTGCGAGGAGGCGAGCTGCCCGAATATCGGGGAGTGCTGGGAGGACGGCACCGCGACCTTCATGATCCTCGGCGATGTGTGCACGCGTGCCTGCAAGTACTGCGGGGTGGCGCACGGGATGCCGACCGAACTCGACCTCGATGAACCGCGCCGCGTCGCCGACAGCTGCGCCACGATGGAGCTCGAGCACGTCGTCATCACCAGCGTCAACCGGGATGAACTCCCCGATGGGGGTGCCGGGATCTACGCCGAGACGATCCGCCGGATCAAGGAGCGCCTCCCGGAGTGCTCGGTCGAGGTGCTCATCCCCGACTTCAAGGGGGACGAAGCTGCCCTCGAGACGGTGCTCGACGCACGTCCCGAGATCCTCGGGCACAACCTGGAGACGGTGGATCGGCTCCACCCCGATGTGCGTCCCGGCGGCCGGTACTGGCGGTCGATCTCCTTCCTCGGAGCCTCCAAGCGGATCGCGCCCACGATCCTGACCAAGACGGGGATCATCCTCGGGATGGGCGAGGAGCCGCACGAGATCCGGGCGGCGATGATCGACCTGCGGGAGGCCGCCGTCGACATCCTCACACTCGGTCAGTACCTCCGCCCCTCGCCTCAGCACATCCCGGTGGCTCGCTGGGTCACCCCGGACGAATTCACCGAGTGGAAGCGGATCGGCGAGGAGGAGTACGGCTTCCGGCACGTCGAATCGGGGCCGCTCGTGCGGTCGAGCTACCACGCGAAGGACCAGGCCCGCGAGGTCGAGGCGGGAGCGGCCGGCTCGATCACCGAGGTGATGGAGGCGGACCTTGCCGCGCCCGCCGAGGTACTCCAGCCGCCGCAGGTGTCCAACCTGGTGCAGATCGAGAAGGGACGCCCCCACTCCGAGGATAATTGACAAGGTGACGACCGATGCTGCGACCCGGGAGGAAGAGAGAATGACGGATACGCTCCACGGAGTGGCTCCCGATACGGCCCGAAGCCTCCTGCGCGAGATGCTCCTCTTTCGACGCTTCGAGGAGAAGGCCGAGGAGGGGTATGCGATCGGCAAGATCGGCGGCTTCTGCCATCTGCACATCGGGCAGGAGGGAGCGGCGGCCGGATGCATCGCGCCGCTGCGCGGCTCCGACTACGTGATCAGCGCGTATCGCGAGCACACCCAGGCGATCGCCAAGGGGATCGAGCCCCGGCGCGTGATGGCCGAACTCTTCGGTCGCGCGGCCGGATGCTCGGGAGGGAAGGGGGGGTCGATGCACCTCTTCGACCTCGAGAAGCGCTTCATGGGGGGGCATGGCATCGTCGGGGGCCAGATGCCCCTCGCCTCGGGAATCGGCTTCTCGATCCGCTACCGCGGTCTCGATGAGGTGGTCGTCTGTTTCATGGGCGACGCCGCCGTGAATCAGGGGGGCTTCCACGAGGCGATGAACATGTCGGCGGTCTGGGACCTCCCGGCGATCTACGTCGTCGAGAACAACGCCTACGGAATGGGAACCGCCTTCGACCGTGTCTCGCGCAACGGGATCGAGGAGAAGTCGCTCTCCTACGCCATCCCGGTGACGGTCGTGAATGGGCAGGATGTGCTCGAGACGTACGCCGTCTTCAGCGAGCTGGCCGAGAAGGTTCGCTCCGGAGGGGGCCCCCAATTCGTCGATGTCAGGACGTACCGATTCAAGGGGCACTCGATGTCGGACCCCGTCTCGGGAACGTACCGGTCGAAGGAGGAGGTCGAGGAGCGGGTCGAAACCGAGGACCCGATCGCGATCCTGAGGGACACCCTCACCGATGCCGACGAACTCGACCAGGAGACTCTCGAGGAGTACGACGAGGCGGCGAAGAGCGAGGCCCAGGATGCCTTCGACTTCGCCGATGCCTCCCCGGTGCCCGACGACGATGCGCTCTACCGCAACGTCTATCGGGAGATCAACCCGAATGGACGACTCTTCTTCGACGGGCTCGATCGGCCCGACTTCGCGCGTTAGGAGGATCCGGTGGCTGTACTGACCTACCGCGAGGCGCTGAACCAGGCGTTGCGCGAGGAGATGGAGCGGGACGACGACGTCTTCCTCATGGGGGAGGAGGTCGCCGAGTATGACGGCGCCTACAAGGTGTCGAAGGGACTCCTCGACGCCTTCGGAGACCGGCGCGTCGTCGACTCGCCGATCTCCGAGCTCGGCTTCGCGGGGCTCGGCGTCGGCGCCGCGATGACGGGGCTGCGCCCGGTGATCGAGTTCATGACCTTCAACTTCTCGATCCTCGCGCTCGACCAGGTGCTGAACTCGGCGGCCAAGATGAACTACATGACGAATGGGCAGATCGGCTGCCCGATCGTCTTCCGCGGACCGACGGGGGCCGCGCTCCAGCTCTCCGCCCAGCACTCGCAGGCGTGCGAGACGTACTATGTGCACGCGCCGGGGATCAAGCTCGTCACCCCGGGTACGCCCGCCGACGCCAAGGGGCTCCTCAAGGCCTCGATCCGCGACAACGACCCCGTCGCCTTCATGGAAGGCGAGCTCCTCTACAATCTCAAGGGCGAGGTGCCCGAAGAGGACGACTTCGTGATCCCGCTCGGGGTGGCGGATGTGAAGCGGGAGGGGAGTGATGTCACGATCGTCACGCACGGAAAGATGGTGAATCTCGCGCTGCAGGCGGCCGAGAAGATGGCGAAGGACGACGGGGTGGAGGCCGAGGTCGTCGATCTCCGGACGCTGCGCCCCCTCGACATCGACACCGTGCTCACCTCGGTCCGGAAGACGAATCGCGCCGTCTACCTCGAGGAGGGGTGGAACTATCTCGGCGTGGGCGCCCAGATCGTCTCGCTCATCCAGGAGGAGGCCTTCGACTGGCTCGACGCGCCCCTCCTCCGGGTGACCCAGGCCGATGTGCCGATGCCGTACGCGAAGAATCTGGAAAACCTCGCCAAGCCGAACGCCCAGCGCGTCATCGAAGCCTGTCGCAAGGTGATGTACCGCTGACCGAGAGGCCGAAGACGGCGCAACTCAACCTGTAATTTCACACTGAGGTCCGGATCCCGATGGCGACGAAAGTCCACATGGAAGCACTCTCCCCCACGATGGAGGAGGGCCAGATCGTCAAGTGGCTCAAGTCCGAAGGCGACGAGGTTTCCAACGGCGATCTCCTGGCGGAGATCGAGACCGACAAGGCGACGATGGAGCTCGTTGCGCGGGGCGAAGGGGTGCTGCGCGCGATCCTCCTGGCGGCGGGCGAGACCGCGCCGGTCGGCTCGGTGATCGCGGTCATCGGGGCGGCCGACGAGGAGATCGGCGAGATCATCGACGAGGCTGGAGCGTCGGGCGCCGCCTCCGAGGGCGCTTCGGAGGATGAGACCGAGGGCGC
>JAVVEY010000012.1:34810-40574 GCA_032250675.1 Longimicrobiales bacterium
CCGAGGGCGCTTCGGAGGATGAGACCGAGGGCGCTTCAGCGGAGGAGGATTCGACGGCGGAGGGGGATGCGGTGGCCGACACCTCCGATGACGCCAACGCCAAGTCCGACCACGACTTGGACGATTCATCCCGGAGCGAGGGAGGACGTATCAAGGCCTCCCCCCTCGCGCGACGACTCGCGGAGGAAGTCGGGATCGATATCGCCTCGGTCGCGGGTTCGGGCCCGGGCGGGCGGATCGTGAAGGCCGACGTCGAGGCGGCGACCTCCGCGCCCCCGCCCGACACCGCGCGTGAGGCCACCGCGCGTGAGGCGAAGGAGGCGCCGGCCGCCGCCGCGCGACCCGCGCCCGAGGCGTGGGAAGATGCCGGGGCGACGGAGGGCTACGAGGAGCTCAAGGTCTCACAGATGCGCAAGACGATCGCGCGCCGCCTCACCGAGTCGCTCTCCCCCGTGCCGCACTTCTTCCTCACGATCGAGGTCGACATGACCCGGGTCATGGAGGCCCGCAAGCGGATCAACGCGGCGGTCGAGGAAGGAGGAGACCGGGTGAGCGTGAACGACTTCGTGCTCAAGGCGACGGCCGCGGCGCTGCGGGCCCACCCGGAGTGCAACGCCGCGTGGCACGAGGATCTCATCCGGCGCTTCGACCACGTACACGTCGGGGTGGCCGTCGCGGTCGAGGACGGGCTCATCACGCCCGTCATCAAGCACGCCGACCGCAAGGGCCTCGTCCAGATCTCGCGGGAGGTCCGCGAGCTCGCCGGGCGCGCGCGCAAGAAGCGGCTCCAGCCGGACGAGTACACCGGGGCGACCTTCTCGATCTCGAACCTCGGGATGTTCGGGATTCGCGAATTCACGGCGATCATCAACCCCCCCGAGGCCGGAATCATGGCGGTTGGCGCGATCGAGGAGATCCCCGTTGCCGTCGCCGGCGAGGTGGTCGTACGGCCGCGCATGCGCGTGACGATGAGTTGTGACCACCGCGTCATCGATGGCGCGACCGGGGCGAAGTTCCTCGCGACCTTCCGCACGATGATCGAGGAACCCGCCGCGATCCTGATCTGAACCAGGGGTCAGAAGCCGCCGGTACTCCCGCCCCCGAATCCACCCCCGCTGAACCCCCCACCCCCGCCGCCGAATCCGCTCGACGTCGACGATGAGCGGGGCGCGGCGGTCATCGCGGATCCGGTCCGACTGGACCAGCTGTTCAGCGATGCCGCGAGATGGACAGCTCTGAACCTCCCTCCGGGGTAGTGCCCGACGAACCACTCGGGAGGCTCGGTGAAGAGGTCGTCGAAGGCCGACGCCCACCGCTCTTCGACGCGCAGCGCCATCGCCCAGGGGAGGAGCTCCTCGAACTGCTCGGGGGTCTTGATCATCCGGCGAAATCGATCCTGCTCGACTCGCGCCATGAACTCCTCGAGGCCCTGGATCTGCTCGACGACGCGAGCCCCTGCGCGGGTTCGCGCCGGCATCCAGAATGCATATACCAGTACTGGTATTCCAGTCCCGATTCCCGCCACCGCCGCGGTGACGGAGCCGAGAACGCCCCGCTGCGCGAGGAGGAGGAGGAGCCCCATCGCCACCGTACCCAGGAGAACGCCGGAGCCGACCCACCTCGAACGCACCTTGTCGGGGCGGCGCGGATAGAGTCTGCGTTCGACCAGCTCCGCGAAGATCGCGGTGTGGATCCCGGGAAGCTCGCGGAAGAATTCGTACTTGAGAGCGTCGGTCGTCGCGGTCGTCGCGCCGCCGGCGAAGAGCGCATCGAGGGTGCGGCGCTCGTGGTCCTTGAGGGTGTCGGCGGCGGGGTCCGGAAGGCGGTGGAAGGTGTAGTCGCGCCCGCCGGTCAGACGGTCGAAGACCCCCTCGCTCTCGCTCTCCTCGATGCGCAGATACCCACGGATCGCGAGGTCGACGATCGTCGCGGTGATGTCGTGCACGTGCGGGTGATGATCGAGGAGGGTCCCGCCCTCCGCGGGGGAGAGATCCGCGGGTGGCTGGTACCGCGGGGTGACCGAGCGGGCTTCGGGGTCGCGCCCCCGTCGGCGCCAGACGCGATGCATCCACCCCCACGAGAGGAAGGGGAGGAGGAGCCAGATATTGGCGCCGAGGAAACCGGCCAGACGGTCAACCGCGGTCGGGCGCGCCACGACCCCCGGATTCCACCCCACCACGAGCGTCATCCCCCGGCGCCACCCGAGGTCGTCCTCCGACTCGAACTCGATGAATTCGGGGGTCGTATCGATGCGCACCGAGGCGTCGCGCTCCCCATAGCCGCCCACCCACGCCGCCGAGCGGAGGCCGGTGACGCCCGCGGGGAGGACCACGCGCGCCGCGGCCTCGCCGAACTCGATCTCCGAGTCGTCTCCGATGAGGTTCCAGTAGAGTTCGTCGTGGCCCTCGAAGAAGCGCAGGGCGTTGCGAACGCGATACTCGAAGACGACGGTGCGGACCGTATTCTCGGCGTCGGGCACCCAGACCTGCCAGCGGACCTCGCCCTTCGACCGCCTCGTCTCGACCCTCGGCGCCTCACTCCTCCCCTCGATCGAGACCCCTCGCAGATCGAGGTCGAGGCGATAGTCGAACCCACCGGGGCCCTCGTATCGGGTGGGGATGGCGCGGAAGACGCCGTTCCACGGGCCCGAAAAGCGGTAACGGATCCGCTCGCGCACGAGGAGCGACCCCGTCGTGGTGACGGTCAGGTCGACATCGATCCGCTCGGCTCGAAGCGATCGCCCCTGCGCGGCCGCCGGCTGGGAGCCGGCGAGGACCGCCGTGCACCAGAGGAGAACGACGACCCCCGAGATGCAAAGCGCCCTCATCCGTCGAAGTCGACCTCGGGCACCGCGCGCTCGCCCTCGTCGATCTCGAAGAAGTCTCGCTGCCGGAAGCCGAAGCTGCGGGCGACGAGGGACGAAGGGATCGTCTGCACGCGGGTGTTCAGATCCCGCACCACCGCGTTGTAGTAGCGCCGCGCATCCTGGATCGCCGTCTCGATCGAGGCGAGCGAGGCGTGCAGATCCCGGAATCCTTCCGAGGCGCGCAGCTCGGGGTACGCCTCGGCGACCGCGAAGAGCCGACCGAGCGCGCCCCCGAGGAGCGACTCCGCCGCTCCCCGTTCCCGCGGGCCCTCGGCGTCGACGGCGCGTGCGCGCGCGCGCACGACCGCCTCGAGTGTTTCCCCCTCGTGGGATGCGTACCCCTTCACCGTCGCCACCAGATTGGGGACGAGGTCGTGGCGCCGCTTGAGCTGCACGTCGATATCCGACCACGCCGCCTCGGACCGCTCTCGAAGCCGGACGAGGGCGTTGTAGATCGATATCGCCCACCCGATCAGACCGAAGAGGATGAGCCACTGCCACCAGTTCTCGAAATTCAACGATCGAACTCCACCGGGAGGAAAATGGTTTTGATCAGGGATCAGGATAGTGTGCTCCGGCGCAGGCGGCGACACCGATCCGGGCGCTCCCGAGCTCTGCGGGGTTACGGCAGAGCGCTTCGGGACCTAGACTTCGAGATCCCGGCGCGGGTGGGCACACCCGTACATATACGACGACCAACGGCCGAAAGCTTCTGTCGGCCCTGATCCAGGATGGAGAGCAGCGTGGCGGAAAAGACCGAATTCGATCTCGTGGTGGTCGGAAGCGGACCCGGGGGCTATGTGGCGGCGATCCGGGCTGCACAGCTCGGCCTCGACGTCGCGTGCGTCGAGGCGGAGAAACTCGGAGGGGTCTGCCTGAACATCGGGTGCATCCCGACGAAGGCGCTTCTCACGAGCGCCCTCCTCGTCAACGAGATGAAGAAGGGCGAGCAGCACGGGATCGTCGCCGGCGAGGTGAGGTACGACCTCGGCCCGGCGCAGGAGCGCTCACGGAAGGTCGCCGAGCAACTCAATGGCGGGATCGGCCACCTCTTCAAGAAGAACAAGGTCGCGCACATCGAGGGGTGGGGCCGCCTCCAGGGAGGCGGGAAGGTGGAGGTCGACAACGACGGCAGGAAGACCGTCGTGAAGGCGAAGAACATCATCGTCGCCACCGGATCTCGCCCCCGGGACCTGCCGACGCTCGAGATCGACGAGGAGGCGATCCTCTCCTCCACCGGCGCGCTCCATCAGACGGTCGCTCCCGAGCACCTCTTCATCGTCGGGGCCGGCGCGATCGGGATGGAGTTCGCCGACGTGTTCGAGGCGTACGGATCGAAGGTGACGATCGTCGAGGCGCTCGATCGGATTCTCCCCCTGGAGGACGCCGAGGTTTCGAAGTTCATGGAGCAGGCGTACAGGAAGCGCGGGATGGAGATCCACACCGGCGCCCGATTCCAGAAGGCCGAGATCGGAGACGCCGGGATCGCCGTGACCTTCACCGACGCGAAGGGCGAGGATCAAACGCTGACGGTCGACAAG
The DNA here is from genome assembly GCA_032250675.1 of Longimicrobiales bacterium. Classification (GTDB taxonomy): domain Bacteria; phylum Gemmatimonadota; class Gemmatimonadetes; order Longimicrobiales; family Gaopeijiaceae; genus Gaopeijia. The sequence continues at coordinate 39,218 of JAVVEY010000012.1, forward strand.
GTCCTCTTGGCGGTCGGGAGGGTGCCGAACACCGAGGACTGCGGGCTCGAGGCCGCCGGTGTCGAGACCGACGAGCGCGGCTTCGTGAAGGTCGACTCCCGGATGCGGACGAATGTGGAGGGCGTCTGGTCGATCGGTGACTGCGCCGGTCGCCAGCTCCTCGCGCACAAGGCGATGCACGAGGGGGTCGTCTGCGCCGAGCATATCGCCGGCGTCGGCCACCACCTCGTCGACTACGACAACGTCCCCAACTGCACCTACTGTCACCCCGAGGTCGCCTCGGTCGGGATGACCGAGGACGAGGCGAAGGAGGCGGGGTACGAGATCGAGGTGGGCAAGCTGCCGTGGGTCGCGGTCGGTCGCGCGATCGCCTCGGGCCACTCGGACGGCTTCGTCAAGGTGATACGGGACACGAAGTACTCGGAGATTCTGGGGGCGCATATCGTCGGGCCACACGCCACCGAGCTGATCGCGGAGTTCGTGCTCGGCCGGCACCTCGAGTCCACCGTCGAGGAGATGGAGCTCGCGATGCACCCGCACCCGACCCTCTCCGAGGGGGTGGCCGAGGGCGCGCTCAACGCGCTCGGTCGCGCGATTCACATCTGATCGTGCACGCGTTCCCGAAGCAGAGCGGAGAGACGAGGATGAGAGGGAGCATTGATGAGGCCACGGCGGAGCGGACCGAGGACGAGACGGGTGAGGCCGACGGCAGCGAGTGCGTTGCCGTCGAGCGCACCTGGAGCGACGACGAGGAGCGCGCGCTGCGCCTCTGGATCGCGCTCGCCCGTTGCTACGCGACGATGTCGCGTCGCGTCTCGTCCCGCATCACCGAGTACGGCCTGACGACACCGCAGTTCGGGGTACTCGAAGCGCTCTATCACCTCGGACCCCTCCCCCTCGGAGAGCTCGCCGAGAAGCTCCTCGTCACCGGGGGCAACATCACCTACGTGATGGACCGTTTGAGCGAGCAGGGCCTCGTGGCGCGCGATCGCTCGACGGAAGACCGACGCGTCATCCTCGCGTGCCTGACCGCCAGGGGGCGGGCGCTCGTCGCCGAGGTCTTCCCCAGCCACGCCGCCTTCGTCTGCGACTCGATGAACCTCCTCGAGAAGGACGAGCAGGAGACGCTGCGCGCGCTCCTCAAGAAGTTGGGGAAGGGGCTCTAGAAGAGAGGGCGCGCAACCGGGACCGGATCCGGCCCGAGACCCCTACGCCTCGGCCGCCTCGACTCCCTCGCGCTGAACCGCCTCCTCCGCCAGCGCCGCGACATCGATCCCCCGGATCTCGAGCACGCGCACGAGCGCCTCACCGATCTTGTTGTTCGGGGTCGACGCCCCGGCGGTGATGCCGAGCGAGA
>JAVVEY010000117.1:0-7884 GCA_032250675.1 Longimicrobiales bacterium
CGGTCGACGCGACGATCTCCTCCTTCACCGAAGAGACCGATCCCGAGGTGCTCTCGGTCGAAGCGGCACGAATCGAGATCGTCCGCCTCGAGTGGGCCGAACCCTTCGGGAGCTTCCTCGAGCGGCATCCGAGTTCGATCTCCGCCGAAGAGGTTGCGCTCCTCAATCAGGTGGAACCGGACGGCGTGCTCTCCGAAGGATTCGCCAAGCGGGTGGTCGGGGGGCGGGCGCGGGAGCGGTAGCGCGCGGGCGTCTCCCTCCGGGCGATCACGAAGGTCGGCATCATCCTTGAAGCATCAGGAGGTGCACAGCTCGATGATCTGCCGCAATGGCAGGCGCGGCTGATGATCACCTCACCCCGACGACGATGCTGAACTTCGACCGACTCACCGTGAAGGCGTCCGAGGCGCTTGCCTCCGCCAGCCGCGATGCCCAGCGCCGCGGCAATCCCGAGGTCCACGGCGTACACCTCCTGACCGCCCTCCTCGACCAGGAGGAGGGGATCGTCACGCCGGTGCTCTCCAAGCTCGGTGTGCAGGTCTCCACCGTGCACCGGCGCGCCGCCGAGGCGATCGAGCGGATGGCGAAGACCGAAGGGGGGAGTCAACCCCGCCTCTCGCGAGACCTCACCCGCGCCCTCGATGTGGCGGAATCGGAGAGCCGCGCGCTCGGTGACGAGTATCTCTCCACCGAGCACTTCCTCCTCGGCCTGACCGAGGAGAAGGACGACGCGGGCCGGATCCTCCGCGAGGCGGGCGCGACGCTGGGCGATGTCCGTGAGGCGCTCGAGGCGGTACGGGGCCCGCACCGGGTGGTCGATCAGAACCCGGAAGACAAGGTACAGGCGCTCAAGCGCTTCAGCCGCGACCTCACCGACCTCGCGCGGCGCGGGAAGCTCGACCCGGTGATCGGGCGGGACGAGGAGGTACGCCGCGTGATCAAGGTCCTCGCCCGACGCACGAAGAACAATCCCGTCCTGATCGGCGAACCGGGCGTCGGCAAGACGGCGATCGTCGAAGGGCTCGCGCAGCGGATCGTCGACGGCGACGTCCCGAGCACGCTCGCCGACAAGCAGCTCCTCGCTCTCGACATCTCCTCGATGCTCGCGGGTGCGAAGTTTCGCGGTGACTTCGAGGAGCGGATGAAGGCGGTGCTCAAGGAGATCGAGGAGGGAGAGGGGCGCCATATCATCTTCATCGACGAGCTGCACACGATGGTCGGCGCGGGGGCGGCGGAAGGCGCGGTGGACGCCGGCAACATGCTCAAGCCCGCGCTCGCCCGCGGTGAGTTGCGGATGGTCGGGGCCACCACCCTCGACGAGTACCGGCTGCACATCGAGAAGGACGCCGCACTCGAGCGCCGCTTTCAGCCCGTCTTCGTGGCGCCCCCCTCGGTGGAGGATGCGGTGGCGATCCTGCGCGGCCTCAAGGAACGCTACGAGGTGCACCACGGCGTCCGGATCACCGACGACGCGATCCTCGCGGCTGTGCGGCTGTCGGATCGCTACATCGGCGGGCGCTTCCTCCCGGACAAGGCGATCGATCTGATGGATGAGGCGGGGAGTCGACTCCGCATCGAGATCGATTCGATGCCGCAGGAGATCGACGAGGTCGAGCGACGGATCACCCAGCTCGAGATCGAGAAGAGTGCGCTGATGCGCGAGGAGGAGGAGACGGTCCGCGAGCGACGCGAGACGCTCGAGGCGGAGCTCGGTGAGCTGCGGGAGCGATCGGCGGGGATGAAGTCACGCTGGCAGGCCGAGAAGGAGGCGATCCACCGGCTCCAGGGGCTCAAGGAAGGCGCCGACGAGCTGCGCGTCGAGATGGAGCGCGCCACGCGTCAGGGTGAACTCGAGCGCGCGTCCGAGATTCAGTACTCGGAGCTCCCCGGGACCGAGGAGGCGATCGCCCTCGCCGAGGAGCGTCTGCAGGAGTTGCAGGCGCACGGCTCGTATCTCAAGGAAGAGGTCGGGGCGGATGATATCGCCGCGGTGGTGGGGGAGTGGACGGGGATCCCCGTCACGAGGCTCCTCGCCTCCGAGCGGGAGCGCCTGACGCACCTCGAGGATGTGCTGGGCGCGCGGGTGATCGGGCAGCCCGATGCGGTGACGGCGGTCGCGAATGCGGTCCGTCGCGCTCGGGCCGGACTCCAGGATCCCGACCGACCCGTGGGCTCCTTCATCTTCCTCGGCCCCACCGGAGTGGGGAAGACCGAGACGGCACGGGCGCTGGCCGAGTTCCTCTTCGACGATGAACGGGCGATGGTGCGGATCGACATGTCGGAGTACATGGAGAAGCACGCCGTGGCCCGCCTGATCGGTGCGCCTCCCGGATACGTCGGGTTCGAAGCGGGTGGGCAGCTCACCGAAGCGGTGCGTCGCCGGCCGCACGCGGTCCTCCTCTTCGACGAGATCGAGAAGGCTCACCCCGAGGTCTTCAACCTCTTCCTGCAGATCCTCGACGAAGGGCGCCTGACCGACTCGCAGGGACGGACGGTCGACTTCCGGAACGCCGTCGTGATCATGACATCGAATATCGGCAGCCCGCGCATCCTCGAGGCGGCGGGAGGGGATCGCGAGGCGTGGGAGTCGGCCGAGGGCGCGGTGCGAGACGAGATGCGGCAGCACTTCCGGCCTGAATTCCTGAACCGCGTGGACGACGTGATCGTCTTCCGCCCCCTCGATCGGACCGACCTCACCCGGATCGTCGAGCTGCAGCTCGATCGGGTGCGGCGCCTCGTCTCGGAGCTCGGGCTCACCCTCGAAGTCGACGACGAGGTCAAGGCACGCCTCGCCGACGAGGGGTACGACCCGGCGTTCGGTGCCCGGCCTCTCAAGCGCGTCGTGCAGCGGCGGATCCAGGACCCCCTCGCGCTGCGTCTCCTCGAGGAGGAGGTCGAGGAGGGAGGACGGGTGCGCGTACACCTCGACGGAGACGATCTCGCCTTCGAGGTCGTATCGGGAGGAGGTGAAGGTTGACCCGGGGAAGTAGCGGCATCACTATGGAGTGCGAGGTGTGGGAACACCTGTTTCCCGCCCCACTCGTTGCTTCACCCGCAGGAGTCCGGGCATGCACCCACGCACACCTTTAGTGCTTCTGACCTCCCTCTTCGCCGCGGCGTGCACCACGCAGGTCGTGGATCGTGCCGCCGACGGACCGACCCCGGCGGCGGAGGCCGGTGCCGTGGTGGGGGGGGCCGAAGTTTCGTCGGTCGCGCCCACCCTCTCCGTGGAGCGATTCCTCCAGGCGGTCAATGTGGAGGACCTCGACGCGATGGGACGCGTCTTCGGGACGGCTCGCGGTCCCGCCGAGGGAGAGCCCCTCCAGCTCGAACGGGAACTCGCCCTCATCTCGCGCATCCTGCGGCACGAGGACTACCAGATCGTGTCGGATCGGCGCGAGTTCGGCCGTGAGCACCGCACGCATCGGATCGGCGTCAACCTGACGATCAACGGACGGGTGATCCGGGACGTGGGGTTCTCGGTCGTGCAGGCCCCCGACGGTCGCTGGTTCGTCGAGGTGATCGAGCTGGAGAAGGTCACGGGCGCGTAAATCCCCCCGGACGCTCACGCGGTATCGGCGCTGCGCTCCACGAGCTCGGTAAGGACGCCACCCGTGCTCTTCGGGGCCAGGAAGGCGACGAGGTGTCCGCCCGCGCCACGGCGCGGTTCGTCGTCGATCGTTTCAACCCCTTCCACGCGGATGCGTGCGAGGGTTGCGGCCAGATCGTCGACCCGGTAGGCGACGTGGTGCAGGCCGGGACCCCGGCGTGCGAGGAAGCGCGCGACCGTGCTCTCGTCGTTCGTCGGTTCGAGGAGTTCGAGGGCACCCACGAAGGCGACTCGCACATGCTGCGAAGCGACCTCCTCGACGGGGGAACCACGGGATCCGGTCAGGCGTTCGAAGATCGGAACGGCAGACTCGAGGTCGTGTACCGCGATCGCGACGTGGTCGAGAGGAAGTTCATTCATTGCCGGCAATGATTAGATTCGGAGGTGCGGGGTCGTCGATGACACCCGTGAGCTTCCGAACGTAACAGGAGAGGATTGATGGCTGAGAGCCAGAATGTGATCGAGGTCACGGATGGCAACTTCGAGTCCGAGGTCGAGAAGAGTGAGGGACTCACGATGGTCGACTTCTGGGCGACGTGGTGTGGACCCTGCCGCATCGTGGCACCGATGGTCGAGGAGCTCGCGGATGCGTATGCCGACAAGGGGCTCCGTGTCGGGAAGCTCGATGTCGACGCGAACCCGAATACGGCGATGAAGTTCGGGGTTCGCTCGATCCCCACGATCCTCTTCTTCAAGGGCGGGGAGGTCGTCGACCGACTCGTCGGTGCGATGCCGAAGCCGCACTTCGAGGAACGGATCAACCAGCACATCTGAGACACCGCTTCGCGTGACGTGATCCGAGGCGCCCGGGCCCGGAGTCTTCCGCAGAGGAAGGCCCGGGCCCTCGCGCGTGCGTGGTGATCGAACCTCCTCCTTCGCACCGATGGCCATCCTCTACCTCGTTTCGACACCGATCGGCAATCTCGAGGATCTCTCGGAGAGGGCGCGGCGGATCCTGGGGGAGGTCGACCACGTTGCCGCCGAAGATACCCGTCACACCGGGCGTCTTCTTCAACGTCTCGAGATCGATACCGATCTCATCTCGCTCCATCGTCACAATGAGGCGGAGCGAGTTCACCTCCTCACGCAGTGGCTCGACGCGGGCGAGGCGATCGCACTCGTGTCCGACGCCGGCACGCCGCTCGTCTCCGATCCGGGTGCGCGCCTCGTGCGGGCGGTGCGCGAGGCGGGACACACCGTCGTTCCCGTGCCGGGCCCCTCGGCCGTCCTGGCGGCGCTCACAGCGAGCGGACTCCCCTCGGAGCGCTTCACCTTTCTCGGCTTTCTCCCCCGGAAGGGACGGGATCGGGAGGCGCTCCTGCGCCGGGTGGCGCTCAGCCGCGAGACCACGATCCTCTTCGAATCGCCCGAGCGGACGGTCGCGCTGCTCGGCGCGCTCGTCGCGGCGTGCGGGGCCGACCGTGAGGCGAGCGTGGCCCGCGAGATGACGAAGCGGCACGAAGAGATCCGCACAGGAACCCTCGTCGAACTCCTCAACTACTACGAGGCGTCGGGGGTCCGTGGAGAGGTCACCCTGTCGGTCGCGCCCGCGGACGACGATGCGCGTGCCCCCGATACATCGGAGGCGCCCGCGGAGGCGGCGCGTCTCGTGGCGGGAGGGATGAAGCCGAGCGCCGCGGCGCGGGAGATCACGCGACGATTCGGAATCCCGAGGGGCACGGCATACGACATTGTTCAGGAGGCAGGCCGGAGTGGCGATCAGGAGGAGTGAAGAGACGGGATGACGGGATGGCTGCTCTTCGCGGTGCTCGTGCAGGTACCGCCCGCATCGGGGTCCGCTCCGGTGGATTCGGTCACGATCACCCGCCTCGAATACGGAGGCGGCGGCGACTGGTATGCAAACCCCTCCTCGATCTCGAATCTCCTCGCCGCGGTGCGGGAGCGGACCGGGATCGTCACCGCGCGGCGCGAAGACGTCGTACGTCCGCTCGATCCCACCCTCCCCGATCATCCCTACCTCTACATCACGGGGCATGGGGATATCCGCTTCAGCGCGCGTGAGCGCGCGGCGCTCCGTTCGTATCTCCTCTCGGGGGGGTTCCTGCACGCCGACGACAACTACGGGCTCGATCCCTCATTCCGGGCCGAGATCGCCCGTATTTTCCCGGACCGTCCGCTCGTGGAGATCCCCCCGGACCACCCGGTCTTCCATCTCTTCTACGACTTCCCCGACGGGCTCCCGAAGATTCACGAGCACGATGGATTGCCCGCGCAGGCGTACGGAATCTTCGATCGGGGTCGCCTGATCGTCTTCTACAGTCATGAGAGCGATCTGGGCGACGGGTGGGAGGACCCCGATGTGCACGACGATCCTCCCGAGGTGAGGGAGGCGGCGCTCCGCATGGGGGTGAACCTCGTGCTCTTTGCGCTCTCGGGTGCGGGCGCAGCGGGGGGCGGACGATGACCCCATTTCCGCGCGTATCGACGACACACGCCCGGGTTGAGGCGGTTCTCGCGAGACAGCTGCGGAGAGTCGCGCTCTGGTCGGTGACGGCGGTCGGGGGGATCGCGCTCGTGATCGCGTGGTTCGGTTCCGGACCTGCGGGGTGGGGCCCACGTGCCCGCCTTCCCCTCCTCCTCGACCTCGCGCTTCTCGGGTTCGTTGTGGGCGTCGGGTGGATCGGACGGAGGGTACGCCTGGCTCGCATCCGGGAGCGGGACGTATCGGGTACGCTCGAGGTCACGGCGGGGCTGGAGCCCGGCGAGGTGCAGGGCGCGCTCGAGCTGGAACGGCACCTCCCGGAGGGGATCTCCGCCGGGCTGGCCCGTCGTCACGCCGCGCGGGTGGCCGCGCGGCTCTCGGGCGCGCCCGACGCCCTCGCGGGAGCCCTCGTGGGTGAGTTGAGAGCGTGGGAGCGGAGGAGTATGGGCGCCCTCGCGTGCGTCGCGCTCGTCCTCCTCACGCTCGCCCTGACGGCACCGACGCGGTCGGCTGCCGCGTGGACGGGCCTCGTGCGTCCCGTGGCGCTCTGGACGGGACCCGAGCTCCCCGCGCTCGGGGTGCACCCGGGCAATCTCGAGGTGCCGCGCGGTGAGGATGTGGAGGTCGTCGTCACGGCGCCGCTCCGCGACGAGGTACGGATTCGGCACCAGGCGGCGGGAGATATCGCGCGCGAGGTGGTCCTCGCGGTCGATGGAGACGGCCGCGCCTCGTACCGCTTCGAGGGTGTGGCGGCCACGATCCGCTACACCGTGGATGCCCCCGATGGGGCCACCACGGAGAGCTTCACCATCGAGCCGGTGGACCCCCTCTTCGTGGCCGATGTGCGTTTCCGCCTCGTCTACCCCGGCTACCTGGAGCGGGGCGACGAGGAGTTGCGCGGCGAGGTCGATCGTGTCGCGGTGCCGACGGGCACGCGGATCGAGATCTCCGGGATGGGGAGTCGGCCGATGCGCGAAGCCCGCCTGGTGAACGACGACGCCCCCCCGGTGGCGTTCGAGGTGGAGAACGCCCGTTTCGAGGGCGCGTTCCGCCCCACCCGGGACGGCGTGTGGCGCTGGGTCTTCCTCGACGTCCGCGGCGACTCGGCGGTGCTGACACCCGCGCCGTTCGAGGTCGAGGTCGTCCCCGACGCGCCCCCGGAGGTCGCGATCGTGGAGCCCTCTCGCGACACCGTGCTCCCCCTCGACCTCCGACAGCCCCTCGTGATCCGCGCGCGAGACGACCACGGATTGCGTACTCTCGAGCTCGTGGCCTGGCGCGTCGACGCCCTCGGCGTGTCGCACCCCCCTCGGCGGCAGGTGCTCGACCTCGGAGGAGTGGGAGCGGTCCTCGTGCCGCCCGTGCTCGACCTCTCCTCGTGGGAGCTCGTCGCGGGGGATGCGGTGCACTACTACGCGGAGGTCCGCGACATCCACCCGAGCGCCCAGGTGGCCCGCTCCGAGACCCGCGTGGTCGCGATGCCGACCTCGGAGGCGCTCCGGCGGGATGCCACCTCCCGCATCGCCGAGGCGGCCCGGGAGCTCGAGGCGCTGCGGGAGCGCGCGGCGGCGGCGGCGGATGCGACCCGCGATCTCGCGCGCGCGCAGGCGACGCCGGATCGTGCGCGGGAAGGCAGACCCTTCGAAGGGGGTGATACCCCCGCGGAGACCTTCGGACGACAGGAGGATGCGCGCGGCGCGGTGAGCGACCAGCAGGAGCTTGCCGAGGAGGCCGGGGAGATCGCGCGGGAGCTTGCCGCGCTCGACGAGGCGATGCGCGAGGCGGGGGCCGCGGATCCCGAACTCGCGCGGGAGCTTCGCGAGATGCAGAG
>JAVVEY010000118.1:0-7866 GCA_032250675.1 Longimicrobiales bacterium
CTCCGCACCGACCGCCTCCATCTCGGCATCGATCGAGCCGGTCCCCTCGTCGTTGGCGCCGTACACGAGGAGAAGCCCGCCGGGACGCAGGCACGCCGCCGCCGCCCGCACCGCGAGGGCGAGCGCGGCGCGCGAGCGCGGCATCCGGAGCGCGGCGACGGCCGCGCCGGTCGCCGTCGGGAGCACCGTGCCCCTCCCCCCCGGCCCCGCGCGGCGGTTCCACCGCCACACCTCGCGCCCGCCGAAATGGTCGCCGCCGCGCACCTCGTCGACCAGGAGGAGCGGGCCCGCATGCGCCGGAGGGAGGGAGGGGAGGACGCGCTCCGCGAGGAGCTTCCACGCCGCCTCCTCACGCCACGCCGGATCGGAACGGCGTCCCACCTCTCAGTACGCCCGATTCCGGAAGAAGAGGAGCCCGCCCCCCTGGTCGCCGACCACGAGGTCGAGATCGCCGTCCGCATCGATATCGACGAAGCGAGGCTGCGCGAGGCGCATCATCGCGTCACCCAGAGGGGTGAGATCGCCGAGCCGGGTGCCCTCGGACTCGAAATCGGGGACAGCGCGCGTGCCCCGGTTTCGGTAGACGATGAACTCGCCTCTCTCGTTCCCCACCACGAGGTCGAGGTCGCCCTCGCCGTCGAGATCGACGAGGGTCGGCGCGCTCCGGGAGCCCGCATCGATCCCGGCCAGATTGTCGGTGACGAGCTCGAAGCGCGGCGCGGTGGGCGAGCCGACATTCGCGTAGTGATTGATCTCACCTGACGACTCGCCGCCAATCAGGTCGAGATCGCCGTCGCCGTCGAGGTCACCGGTCGTCGGGGTCGCGTAGCTCCCGCGCGTGAGGTCGACGAGGGGCGCGTCGGAAGCCGCCACGAAGTGGGGAGCGGTGGGCGTGCCGTCGTTGCGAAACCAGCGGATGTCGCGGTTGAAGCTCCCGACGAGGAGGTCGAGGTCGCCATCGGCGTCGAGGTCGACGAGTTCGGGGGCCGAGTTGGTGAAGGCGACCCCGTCGAGGGTGCCGGCGAAGGCGAAGCGCGGCGCGCTCCGGGTGCCCACATTCTCGTAGTGATGCAGCGGGGGGGCGCCCGAGCTTTCGGGATCGAGTCGCGAGCCGATGAGGAGGTCGAGATCGCCGTCCCCATCGAGGTCCCCGAAGGCGGGCACGGCGTCCGAGCCGATGTCGAGCTGATCGAGGAAGCGGTCGGTGACGAACGCGAAGCGGCCGCCCTCGGTGCCGCGGTAGTGAAAGAGGTTGTCGGCGGCGGAACGGTTCGCGTTGAAGGCTCCGCCGAGTACACCCATCACGAGGTCCAGATGGCCGTCGCCGTCCAGATCCTCGAGCGCCGGAGCGTTGTAGCCACTCGTCAGGACTTCGCGATCGGCCGGGACCAGTACCGGATCGACGTCGAGGTTGGGTCGCTCGCACGACCCGATATTCTCGATCAGGAGGAGTCCCGCCTCGAAGAAGTCGCCCCAGAAGAGATCGGGGTCCCCATCGTCGTCCCAATCGGCGAAGGCCATCGAGTTGGCACCATGCCGCGCGGTCGGCGCATCGGGCGCCTCTCCGGTCACGGCGAACTCGGCCACGATCTCGATATTCTCGAAGCGTTCCGCGACGAGGGTGAAGGCGGGCACCTCTCCCCGGAAGCTGTCGAATTCGTAGCGCGACACCGTACCGTCGATCCGGCCCAGGAAGACGTCGAACGCCCCATCGCAGTCGATGTCGTGAAACCACGGAAGGTTCTGCGCATCGGCGAAGAGCGCCTGGCCATTCGTCACCCGCACCGAGTCGTTCACGGTGTGAAGACGGGGCTCGCTCGCGCTGCCGACATTCTCGACATACCGCATGTAGCTCGAGGGGAGCTCATGGAAGAGGTCGAGGTCACCGTCGCCGTCGGCGTCGTGGAAGCGCGCCCACTCGCCGACTTCGAGCCCGTGCCACCGTGAAGTGCGCCATGCGTACGCGGGGCTCGTGGCCGAGCCGACATTCTCGAAGTACATCAGCGAGCCCGAATACTTCTGGATGAAGAGGTCGAAATCACCGTCGCCGTCGATGTCGGCGAAGTGCGGTCGCGGCACCTCGAAGCCCCCGAGGAGGGGAAAGGTGTAGGCCTCGCCCTCGGGGCCGACGATCTCGAAGGGCGCCACCTCGCGTTCGAGACGGTCGCCGAGAGTGAATCGCGCCGGGCCGTCTCCGGGAGCCGGTCCGGTCGCGCTGCCTCCCGCACCGCCTCCCGCGCACGCCGACGTCGCGGCGAGGACGAGCGATGCAGTGAGTGTTTGGCCGTACCACGCCTTCACCGGCGCGCCCCGATCCCGGTGGTGTTCTCACCCATCTCGAGCACGCCGATCACCTCGAGGGTGGCGAGATCGATCACGGTGAGGGTGCCTGTCGTGGGTCGCTTTCCGCCGTGTCCCATCGCGTCGTGCATCGATTCCGTGGCGGCCGCGCCTCCCATCGACATCTCGCCCATCTGCATCCCGCTCGGGCCGTTCGATGTCACGAAGAGTCGGCCGTCGACGATCTCGGCTCCGTGCGGTGCCGCGAGCGAGGCGGCCTCGATCCGGTGCACGACCTCGCCGCGATCGACATCCACCGCAACGACCGCATCGTCTCCCTTGACCGCGAACCAGACGGTGTGTCCGTCCGGCGCGAAGACGGGATGCCAGGGGCGCGCCCCGACCGGGACGCTCGCGCGGAGCACGGGAGCCGCCGGATCGGCGAGGTCGAAGATCAGGAGCCGGCCGGTCATCTCGGTCGTTCCCACCAGGGTGGCGCCGTCGGGGGAGACCGCGAACTGCACGACGGTGTGCACCGGGCCGTCCAGATTCAACAGCTCCATCTCGAAACTCTTCGCGTCGATCGAGGCGAGCTGGTTCTGCGCCAGACTCGCCGAGTAGATCCGGCCCAGGGTGGGCGCGAGAGCGAGCGCATGAGGACGGGGGAAGAAGACGTCGATCTCCTCGACCTGCATCGTTCGGGTATCGACCTCGCCGATCGAACGCGGCGGGTTCACGGCGCTCATCGAGCGCCCCACGTAGAGCCGGTCGGTGTCGGGCGCACGCACGAGGAGTCCCGGCACCTGGAATTCGACCTCGCCCACGAGCTCGTTTCGGCGGTCGAACTTCAGGATCCGGTTCTCCCCGATGAGCGAGACGTACCAGTGGCTCCCGTCGGGATCAACGGCGATGTGGTGCGGCTTGGCGTTCTCGCTGAAGCCGAGCGCGGTGAGGTCGATCCGTTCGACCTCCTCGAGGGTGTGCGCGTCCACGACCGAGACCTTCGCCTCACCCTGGATCGCCACATACACCATCTCCTGTCCCGCGAGAGGCGCGAAGGCGGCGATGGCGAGAACGACCACTCCGGAGATACCGCGCACAATCGACTTCATCGTCTTCATATCCATTCCTGGTTCGAATCGCTTCCCGGCTGGACCCGCTCCGGGTCCTCGCCTCATCCCGTCCGGCACGGCCACCCCCGGACGCGAAGCGGGGGAGGAAGAGCGCTCGCTCCTCCTCCCCCACAATCTACTGCAGAACCGATCTCCGTGGTCCCTGCTCCGGACGATCGGAAGTCTTCCGGAAAACGTCTAGAAGACGGTGCTCCGGACGGTCGGACGGACGATGAACATCCCCTCCGCTCCGGAGGTCACCAGCACCGTGCCGTCTCCGAAGTAGGGGTAGTTCGACCACGAGCCGCCGAAGCCCGGGGTGTTGTCACCGTACGGCACGGTATCGAAATGCGCGACCTCGACGGGGTTGGCCGGATCGGAAACATCGAGGATCCGCAGCCCCGAGACGTAGTTCGACTGGAACATCAGGTTGCCCTGCACATAGAGGTTGTGATCCGACGATTCCTGCGTGCCGAGGTGCTCGGTCACGAGCTGCGGATCGTCGAGATCCGAGACATCCCAGACGAGGGTGCGTGTACGCTCTACCAGCCCGTTGATCTCGTCGAGTTCGTCGTTGACGAAGAACCAGCGGTGGTCGTCGCTGAGCCACCCCTGGTGGGTGTATCCGGGGCTCGGATAGGTCGCGTTCGAGATCGCGATCGTGTTCGAGGGATCGGTCACATCCGCCAGCGAGATCGCGGTCTCGTTCGCGGCGAAGCAGACCGCGCGTCCCTGCCATTCGGTATCCGGACCGTGGTAGTTCGTGCACTGGGCGTCGTGGGTGTACCCGGTGCCGGCGCGCCCGGTCTGCGGGTCGCTGAAGCACCCCGCGAAGGTCGGGTTGAGCGGATCGTTGATGTCGATGATGTGCAGCCCGCCCCCGCACGTCTCACCGCCACCGCGAGCGCCCACGGCGTAGGCGTGCCCGATGTCGGTGTTGATGACGATGTTGTGGACGCTCGCCACATCGGTGTAGAGCGCGTCGGCCTCGAAGAAGACCGGATCGCCACTCGTGTGGTCCCGCAGGCGCGTGAGGTCGAAGACCTGCATTCCGTGCTGGCCGGCGCCATCCGAGACGATGAAGGTGTGATTGCTGAACACCTTCATGTCACGCCAGGCGCTCCGGTTCGCACCCTCGGTCATCATGAGGATTCCCACCACCCGCGGGTTCACCGCATCGGTGATGTCGACGAAGGAGGTGCGATCCTGCATCCCGACGATGGCGTACTTGCGATCCGTCTCGGGATCCTGCCATCCCCAGTTGTCATTCGTGTTGATCCCCGTCGATCCGTCCCCGGTGAGGGTCGAGATCGGGAGGAAGGAGACGAGGTCGACGTTGGAGCACTCCCACGCGACCACCTGATTCTCCTCGCACCGGACCTCTCCCCCGGTGACGGGATCGAATTCCTCGGCGGTTCCCTCGAGGGTGCCCGCCATCTCACCATTCTCGTAGATCGCCACCGCACCGATCCCACGCCCCGCACCGGGGGCGGCGACCGCGGTGAGGGAGGCGTCGCCGGCGAGCGCCGCACCGAAGGCTCCGTCGGCGAGATCACCCCCGTCCCACTTCGAGACGGACATCGCTTCGAGGTCGAAGGCGTAGACGCCCGAGCGCGAACCGATGAGGTGAAGGTCGCCCGCGGCCGTCATCGCCGAGCCGAAGCGCGTACCCGGGTCGCGGCGTCCCCGCTGCGGCGTCCCGTCGAAGGCGGAGAGGCGGGAGACGAACTCGATCTCGCCCTCCTCCTCGGCAAAGAGATAGACCGCCCCGATCCCCTCGCCCGACATCGGCGCACCGGCGACGAGCGATCCGCCGTCGATGAGCACCGAGGTGCCGAGCTGGTCGTTGCGCCGCTGGCCGGCCTCGAGCCGACCCACGAGTTCGAGACCGCTCTGGGCCATCCGGAAGGCGTACGCGGTGCCCGCGCGGTTGTCGGAGCCGGGGGCACCGATCAGCGCGAGGTCGCCGTCAAAGTCGACGGAGGTACCGAAGCGGTCGTTGGCCACGAGGCCATCGGGCTCGATCATCGCGGTGTGCGTCCAGGTGCCGCCGTCGAGTCGGAAGAGGTGCGCGACGCCGGTGTTGTCGTTGAAGGCCGCTTCACCGATGACGGCGTGGTTCCCCTCGACCGCCATCGCCGTCGGAGCCTCGACCGCGATCATCCCGCTGCGCGTCCAGCTTCCGCCACTCTTCGAGAAGACGTGCACTCCGTCTCCGCCGGCCACGAGCATCGTCGAGCCCGACACCGAGATCGCGGCGCCGAATCCGTCACCCCACTCCGGATCGGGTGCGTTGATCACCTGGACCTCGACCCAGCTCGAACCCTCCTTCTCGTACACATACACCGCGCCGGGGCGGATGCGGGTCTCGCTCTCGCCCACGAAGACCTGACCGCCCGCCACGGCGAGGGTGCTGCCGAAGCTGGCCAGCCGTGCTTCGACCGTCCGGCCGTCCCACGAGGTCTGGGCGGACACGGGTGCTCCGATGAGGGCGACTGTCGCGCCCAGAAGCATCAGACGTCCGAACGTCTTCATCTTGCCTCCTGATGATGAAACAGACCCGCCTCGCATGTACGGGCGGGCCAAAGTCGATCCGGTGAAGAGTGCGTCCCCCGAAGGAGTGCACAGTCTCCTACGATAAAGGAGTCTGGAAGATTCAGCCATATCGTGCTCGCGGTCGCGGCGCGCCCGCCTTCACGATCGACGGCTTCATCGACCCCGTCGTCCTCGAGGAAATAGACCCGCAGACCGGATCGCGTGTTGACCGCCGTTCGCGAACGCCGCACGTACGACGATCGCCGGCACCCACTCGATCCCCACCGACGCCATCAGACCTCTCCGTGGCGTCGCGTGGTCGGAAGGACCCCACTGAAGGACCCCACTACTGCGAGGTGTCCACCGCATCCTGCACATCGAGGCGCTCGGGCGTACCGCGGGTGGCGAACCCACGGTCGGGGAGAGGGGGGCGACGCCTGTGATGATCGGTCGTGGCCTGCCACGCCGCCGCGATCGAGAGGAGTCGATCCTCGGCGAAGGGGTGTCCCCCCAGCATGACGCCGGAAGGAAGGGGTCCGGCCTCGCCCTCCGTGAACCCCACGGGGAAGGTGATGAGGGGGAGCCCGATGATATCGAAGGGGATCGGGGAGGTCTGCACCACCACATCGCACTGCGCAAAGAGGTCGAAGAGTACGCGGCGCAGCAGCAGCTCCCTGGCCCGCTGGCCCTTGAGGTACTCGGTGGCGGGGAGGAGGAGGCCGTGGATCCAGCTGCCGAGCGAGACGCCGAAGTCGCGTACATCGTGCCGCAGCGCCTCGATGAAGGGCTCCGACCGTTCGGGGAGCCGCACATTGTTGAAGGCGCCCCCGGTGAGGGTGTCCCAATCCTCGGGAAGCTCGACCTCGCGCACCTCGGCGCCCGCAGCGCGCATCGCGTCGAGGAAGGCGGAGCGGGGCCCGAGCTCGGCGCGACTCCGCGCAACGAACTCCATCCGGCGCGCGTGGCGTGCCCGTGTCGCCTCATCGGCGTCGGCCGCGAGAGGCTCGGGCGCTTCGGGCTCGTCGAGCCACCCGGGGGGCACCCCGATCGTGGTGGGCCAACGCAGCCGTACGCGCCCGCCGGCCTCGACCGGCGTCGCGGCGACGACGAGATCCGGCACCTCCGGGAGTCCGAGGGTGCGGGGGTCGGCGGGGTCGGGCCCCGCCATCGTCTGGAGGAGGATCGCCGCATCGATCGCGTCGCGAGCGAGCGGCCCGGGGTGATCCCGCGTGTAGGTGAGCGGGATGATCCCGCGAAGCGAGACGCGCCCCATCGTCGGCTTGAGCCCGGTGAGCCCCTGGGCGTCGGAGGGGTTCGTGATCGATCCCCCCGTCTGGGTGCCGGTCGCGCCCGCGACCAGCCGCCCGGCCACGGCGGTCGCCGACCCCGAGGACGACCCTCCCGGGCTCGCGCCGCCGGGTCGAGGATCCCACGCGTTCACCGTGGTCGCCGTCCCGTCGGGTGTCGTCGCGCGTGTCGTCGCGAGAGGACCCATCTGCGTCTTCCCCACGAGCACCGCCCCCGCGGCCTGGAGTCGCGCCCACGCTTCGGCATCGAACTCCGGAACGAAGTCGTCGAAGACCCACGAGTTGGCCGTCGTCGGGATCCCCGCGGTGAAGTAGTTGTCCTTCATCGCGAGCGGCACCCCGGCGAGCGGACCTCGGCGGCGCCCGGAATCGATCTCGCGCGCGCGGGCGAGCGCGGCGTCGGGATCGATGTGGTTGAAGGCCTGATAGATGTCGTCCCACGCCCGGACGAGTGCCAGATGGGCCTCCATCACCTCCACCGCGCTCGCGTCGCCCGTGCGGAGCATCTCGAGCGTCTCGGCCACCGTCCACTCCTCGGGAGCGGCGGCGCGCGGTCGCGCGCGCGCGCCGGGAAGATCCGGGAGGGTGCCGGGGAGGGCTGCGGCTGCCTCGGCGGGGTGGGCGCGCCATAC